>NZ_CALMSV010000001.1 GCF_937872355.1 uncultured Sphingorhabdus sp.
ATCACCAGAAGCTCGATGAAGAGCTGCGCGCCGAAATGCGCAGCAACTGGCCGAGTTTTACCCGAATCCAGCGGCTGAAGCGCATGAAGCTCGCCGTAAAGGATAAGTTGCAGGCGCTGGTGGCCAAGGGTCGCAAAAACCCGAAACCAGCCTGACCTCAGACTGGCTGCGTTCGCCGCCCTCTCCCAAATTTGGCCCAAAGCCGAATGGCGAGCGCAGCCAGCAACAGGGGAGTAAATATGCGCCCTTCCAGATGATAGGCCGGGTCTTGGTGAAAGGCACGGCTGCCATATCCAACAAGGAACACTGCCCAAGTCAGATGCATGCCGATGCTGTGCAACTGTTTCCAGCGATGGCCGAGCCGCCTTTGCCAGCCTTCGGTTGAGGTGATCGCCATCAGATAGACGAACAGATAGGCCAGCGCTCCACCCGCAAGCGACACCAAGGGACGCGGTCGATAGAGGGTGATGTTGATCAACAGCGCGACCAGATGGATGCTGTGTGACAGTGCAAAGGCTAGCCCCCATTGCCGTCGCCGCTGCAACAACGATCGCGTCACGTCATTCGGCGTAAGACGGTAAAGGCTGCTCGCCAAATAGGTTATCAGGAACAGCGGCAATGCTGCCCGCGCTGTCCATCGCGCGGCCAGAAGTGCGTCGTCAGATGGTGTGGCTCCAGTGACGAGCGCTGCTGCTAGCGCAATTGTCGATAGAAGCAGCGCTATGATAAATGGAATGAGCCGGGCTGCCGTCAAGGCGTTACGTCAGTTCTGCTCGGGCTTCAGCAAATCAAGCACAGCGGCCGTCATCGCCTCGACGCCCAGACGCACCGACGGTTCGGGATCGATCTTGAACAGCGGCGAGTGATGCCCGGCAACTGGCGGGCCGCCATTTTTTGCAGCCTTGATCCATTCGGGGTTGGTACCTCCAACACCGAAATAATAGCCCGGAATACCAAAGGAAGGATCGACAAAGAAGGCGAAGTCTTCGGCGCCCATATTGGTCTGACGGAAGGGGATAACAACATCCTTGCCAAGCGCGTCACCAATGGCCGTATTGAGGCGGCGGGCGAGCGCGGCATCGTTCACAGTCACCGGCGTAGTCTCGGTAACCTTGACGATGGGCAGTTTATCTTCGGGCAGGCCATTGGCTCGGCCGATACCCACAGCAACGCGTTCGATAGAAGCAATCAACTGGTCGCGTACTTCCTGGCTGTTGGCACGTACGGTGACCTGCAAGTCGGCATGTTCGGAAATGATGTTGTGCTTTTGCCCCGCATGGAAGGCGCCGACTGTGATCACACCTGGTTCCAGCGGGCCCTTTTCGCGGCTGATGATCGATTGCAGACCAACCACGATCTGGGACGCTATGTACACGGGATCGCGACCCAGGTGCGGTGCCGCGCCGTGCGTTGCGATGCCGGGAACGCGAATGTCGACACTGTCGGCAGATGAATATTGGATACCTTCCGATGCCGCAATCTTTCCGGTTTCAAGCTCTGCTGCAACGTGGAAGGCCAGCGCATAATTGGGTTTCGGGAAGCGGGTGTAGAGCCCGTCTTTCACCATGGCGTCTGCACCGCCGACACGTTCTTCGGCAGGTTGCACGATGAACAGCACGGTGCCCTTCCAGCGATCTTTCATCCGCGCCAGTTGGCGGGCCGTTCCGACCAGAGAGGTGATGTGTACATCATGGCCGCAGGCGTGCATCACGGGCATTTCAAGTCCATCGACACCAACCTGACGCACGGTCGAGGCATTGGCATAGCCTGACCGCTCCTGCACCGGCAGCCCGTCCATATCGGCGCGAACGAGGACGACCGGACCGTCGCCATTTTTGAGCACGCCGACGACACCGGTTTGCCCGACCTTTTCAGTCACCACCATGCCGGGGATCGCGCGCAACTCCTGCGCCATGCGCGCCGCAGTCTTGAACTCGCGGAAGGACAGTTCGGGATTGCGATGGAAATGATCCCAAAGCGCGCCCAATGATTTGTCATAATCCGCCTTAACATCGCCCGCATAATCGGGCTTTGCCTCCGCCGGTGTCGCGATCACGGCAAGGGCCGCAGAAGCGGTGAGCAAATATCGTCCGATGTTCATGATTTCCTCCCTGTTTCCGCGAAGACTATCACGGACAGGTTTCAAGGCAATGGCCGATAGGCGTTTCTGCGGGGACCATGGTTACATATTGGGCGAAGCCCTTCCGGGTTTCCGGATTGACCCAAAGGCCAGCGCGCAATGCATAAGCTTCGCCGACATGGCCGATCCAGGTCGATCCCCGGCTATCGGTGTGAATGTGCACGCCTAAGCCATAGGCCTGATAATAGCCGTTATCTGCGTCCCCATTGATGCCATTATATCGCCACTGCATTTTGGTCATTTCGGCGAACGCTTTTTCAGACAGCAAGGGCCGCCCACCGTTTAGCAGCAGTTGGCCGATTTTTGCGAGATCCTGCGCGGAGATCCGAAGCCCGCCTTGCGGGCTGAAAGATGACCCATTCCTGCCGATTTTATACCGTGCTAAATCGCAATTGCCGTTGCTCGCCGGGAGCACAGGGCAGGGATCGGCACCGCCTATCGCTGCATCGCGAGCGAGATCGCCGTTGCTGCGCAACAAAGTCACGGCTTGCGCGCGCCGACCTGGGCTGCATCCTGCACCCCAATTGAAACAGCCGTCGATCCGCAACGGCTGCAGCACTTTTTTTGCTACGATCCGGTCGAAACGTTCTCGAGTCACCGCTTCTATCGTCGCCGCGATGACCGGCGAGTTGAGGTTTGCATAGCTGAAATAGTCGCCGGGTTTGTATCCGGAATGCCAAACATCTGGATTGGAAAGTGTATCTTGAAGGCTCCCGTCCAGCGGCAGCAGATAGTCGATGCTATCCCTGATGCCCGACGTGTGACTCAACAAATGGCGCAATGTCACCGGTCGATCAGGAAATGCAGGGTTGCGCACCGCAAATCCCAAATAAGCGCTTATGTCGCGGTCGAGATTGATACGCTCTTCGTCCACGAGGCGCATGACGGCGATTGCAGTTACCAGCTTGGATATCGATGCGACGCGGACTGGATCTTCAGCGCCCACCGTGCGTCCAACGACCCCGGCTTCGCCTTCAGCCTTGCGAGCGGTGACAGCCTTTGTCGAAAAATCGACGCGTACCTTTGCTGGTTCGGGCAGTTTGGTTTGGGCAAAGGCAACAGAGTTTCCGACTGTCAAAGCAGCAAGGCCGGCAAATAGTGCCAGAGAGGTTATTCGTCGCCGCGGCATTCACCCTCATATTTGCCAGTCATCGCACCTTTTAACTTAATCTTGCCAGCCATGGGCACCTGCACCGCGAGATCGGTGTCGAACTGGAAATCGCTGTCGCCAATTGTCCCATCAAGCTTCATCTCGGCTTTGCCCAGATCGCCCATGCCGCAAACCAGCGACATATTGACCCGGTTTCCGGCAATATCAAATGTGTTGTAACTGCAGTCTTCGGCTCCTTCGCCTCCAAAAAAGTCCGGTCCGGGTTTGGCCGCATCCTGTTCGCTGAGGCAGGAAAGGCCTGATGCACCCTTTGCTAGCTCTGCCTTAATATTGGCTTTTTCGCCCTCGCCAAGGCGCGGCACCTCGATATCGGTGAAAGTGAAGTTCATGCGCCAACGGCCGGGTTGCATAGCGAGATAGCCGTCCCGCCGCATTTCGGCCGCGCGCTCGGCACGCGACACCGTGCCGTCGCCATCCACATCGGAATTATCGTTGCAGCCGGCCAAAAGTGCCAGCAATCCGATTACAGCAAGTCGTTCGGCTCTCCTTGTCATGGTCAAGCCGGGCAATCGCCAACCCGTTTGCCTTCAATCTTACCCTTCATGGTGACGGCACCCATAGGTGTTCCGGACGTCTTCTGCTCCATCGTCATCGAATAGGTTTCTGCTTCGAAACTGCCGTCCATCTTGCTAGAGATCACCATGTCGCCTTGCGGCTTGCAGGTCATTTGAACGCTCATTTTACTGCCTGACCGGTTGAGTTGTTCAAAGCTGCAATTGGCGCTGGCATCGCCACCGAAGAAGTCTGCCCCCGGATTTTCAGCCTGCTCTTTAGTCAAGCACGATTTCACGCTCATACCGCTGCCCATGGCCTTGGTCATCTGGGCTTTTGCGGCTTCGGGCATGCCTGGGGCATCGATGCTGTCAAAGGTCATTTTGACTTCCCACATCCCCGGCTTCATTGCCATCGCGCCTCCGCTAGAAAGCTCTTTCTGCGCTTCCGCGGCGGTAACCTTGCCATCGCCATCTGTGTCGGCGCCCTTGTCCGAACAGGCCGTAATAGCAAGAACAGCGCTCGTCGCGCCCAGTACCAGGAATTTCCGCATCTGCATCCCTCCAAATAATTAGCTACCCACCCTCTGTTTGTCGTGAAACCACTGACAAGGCAACCGTTTTGCGTTCACTGCGCTTCGTTCATGACAAGGACAGATGATAGGGCTAAGGAAGCGCGAACCATAGTCAGGGAGTTATCTCCAATATGTTGCGTAATTTCGTCTTTTTAATGCTGGCTCTTTTTGCAACGGCATGGGCGAACGCCCAGGAACCGGCAGCGGCAGCGCCCGCACCGGCCGTAAACGAAGCCGAAAATATCCTGCATCTCGACCTGTCGACCGGAGGTCGTGTTTCGATAAAGCTCTTCGCCGATGTTGCCCCGGCGCATGTCGATCGTATCAAAACTTTGACCCGACAGGGTTTCTACAATGGCGTGGTATTCCACCGCGTTATTGATGGATTCATGGCGCAAACAGGCGATCCTACAGGAACAGGAACCGGCGGCTCGCCACTCCCTGATCTCAAAGCGGAATTCAACGCCTTGCCGCATCTGCGCGGAACGGTTTCAATGGCGCGCGCTCAGAGCGAAGATAGCGCGAACAGCCAGTTCTTCATCTGTTTCCTGCCGCGCTTTGCACTCGACGGCAAATATACCGCTTTCGGGCGCGTCATTGCAGGCATGCAATATGTCGACGCGATCCAGCGTGGCGAGCCGCCCGCAACGCCCGACAGGATTGTTCAGGCTTCGATCGGTGCCGATAACGTCCCGCCACCCGATTTTGCAGCGCTCGCAAAGCCGACAGCGGCGGCAGAACCGCAGATCACGCTCGACGATCTCAGCAAGCCGCTAAACTGAAATCTGGCGAAAGGATAGGCGCGACATGCGCGTCGACCTGTTCGATTTCGAACTTCCACCCGAGCGGATAGCGCTGCGCCCGGTATCGCCGCGCGACGCGGCGAGGATGCTGTGCGTATCGGGCGATGGTGGATTGGCGGATGCGCATGTTCTCGACCTGCCCACGCGCCTGCGCGCGGGCGATTGCCTCGTCTTCAATGACACAAAGGTGATCCCCGCGCAGCTCGAAGGGGCGCGTCGCACCTTTAAGGGCGATGAGGCCAGGATAGGCGCGACGCTGCACAAGCGAATCGACCTCCGCCGCTGGCAGGCGTTCATCCGCAACGCCAAAAGGTTGCGTGCGGGCGACCGGATCGAATTCCCCGCCGATGTCAGTGCGATCGCGCAGGAACGGCTGGAAGATGGCAGTTTCATCCTGAACTTTGAAGGCGATGAGCCGGTCGAACTGCTGCTCGAACGCGCCGGTCAAATGCCGTTGCCGCCCTATATAGCGGGGAAGCGTCCGACCGACGCGCAGGACCGCAGCGACTATCAAACAATGTTTGCGGAAAAAGAAGGGGCCGTGGCAGCGCCAACAGCATCGCTACATTTCACGCCGCGGCTGATGGCGGCACTGGCGGAGGCCGGTATTGGCCATGAAACGCTGACGCTGCATGTCGGTGCAGGGACTTTCCTGCCGGTAAAAGCGGATGATACCGACGCGCACAAAATGCACAGCGAATGGGGACAAATTGACGCCGCAACCGCGGCGCGGTTGAATGCCGTGCGAGTAAAAGGCGGACGCATTATAGCGGTCGGCACCACCTCGCTCCGCCTTTTGGAGAGTGCGGCGAGTGAGGACGGGCTGGTGCAGCCTTTTGAAGGTGACACCGCGATATTCATCACACCCGGCTATCGTTTCAAAGCAATCGACGGGCTGATGACCAATTTCCACTTGCCCAAATCGACCCTGTTCATGCTCGTCAGCGCGCTGATGGGGCTGGAGACGATGCAGGCAGCTTATGCCCATGCCATCGAAACGGGCTATCGTTTCTACAGCTATGGGGACAGCAGCCTGCTGATCCCCTGAAGGGTCAATGCCCTTTCAATTCGTCCCCAGTCAGGCGGACGACGTGCAGCACATTGGTCGAACCCGGCGTTCCGAATGGCACGCCCGCCATCATGATCAACCGCGCACCCGCGCTGCCGAGGTGATAGCGTAATGCCATGCGTTTGCCCTTGGCGACCATTTCCTCGAAGCTGCCAATATCCTTGGTGGTCACAGCAAAGGCACCCCATAAAAGGCCCAGCCGGCGTGCGGTCGCTTTGGACGCAGTCAGCACCAGAACTGGCACGGCGGGTCGCTCACGCGAGATGCGGCGCGCGGTTGAACCGGAGGATGTGAAGCAGACAATCGCGCTGGTTTCGACGGTATCGGCAATCCGCCCGCTTGCCTCGGCCAACGCGTCGGCGGTGGTGGCATCGGCGGGGGTTTCGGTAAAGTGGATGCGCTTGAAGAAGTCGGGGTCGCTTTCAACCTGCTGGGCGATCCGGTCCATGATCGAAACGGCTTCG
>NZ_CALMSV010000002.1 GCF_937872355.1 uncultured Sphingorhabdus sp.
TCAGCACAACCGCCCATCAGCCCTACCCGCCCCCCGCCATACACCAATCCGATGCCGCGCGCAGCGAGTTCGCGGCCGACCATCTTTGCGCATTCGATATAAACAGGGTCCGCCGGGGTGGCTGAACCGCAATAGACGGCAAGACGTTTCAACGTTTCAAATCCTCGATCATCAATTCGGCTGTGGCCTTTGCGCTGCCGACCACGCCGGGAATTCCTGCCCCCGGATGCGTTCCCGCGCCGACAAAGTAAAGGTTCGACAGCACATCGTCACGATTATGCACGCGGAACCAGGCGCTTTGGGTCAGCACGGGTTCAAGGCTGAAGGCGCTGCCAAGATGCGCGTTGAGGTCGGTGCCGAAATTGGCTGGCGTATAATGGAACTTCGTCACGATCCGCTCATGAATGTCGGGGATCAAACGGCGTCCAACCTCATCGAGGATGCGCTTTTCGAACACCGGCCCCATTTCCTCCCAGTCGATCGGCAGCTTGCCCTGATGAGCGACTGGAGCAAGTGCATAGAAGGTCGAACAGCCTTCGGGGGCCATCGACGGATCGCTGACCGTCGGGTGGTGCAGATAGAGCGAGAAATCCTGTGGCAGCACGCCATGGGAGTAGATATCATCGAGCAGCCCTTTGTATCGCGGCCCGAACAGGATCATGTGGTGCGGGATGCCGGGCCAGGTGCCCTTGATACCAAAATGCACGACAAACAGGCTGGGCGAGAATTTCTTGCGCGACAGGCTCGCTGCGGCTTTCGCGCCCCGCGGGTGGTGACCAAGCAGATCACGGTAACTGTGCATGATATCGCCATTGGTGGCGACCGCGTCGCACTCTATGCGGTGGCCGGACTGGGTAACGATCCCCGTAGTACGCTCACCCTGCGTTTCTATCCGCTCGACCGCATCGCCCAGTATCATTTTGCCGCCGATGCGTTCGAACTGCTTCACCATCGCCGCAACCAGCCGGTTGGTGCCGCCCTTGGCAAACCAGACACCGCCGTCTTTCTCCAGCTTGTGGATCAGCGCATAGATGGCGCTGGTCTTCATCGGATTGCCACCGACGAGCAGGGTGTGAAACGACAGTGCCTCGCGCAGCTTTTCATTCTTCACAAAGGAAGAAACCATCGAATAGACGCTGCGCCATGCCTGATATTTGGCCAGCGCAGGAGCGGCCTTGATCATCGAGGTGAAGTCGAGAAATGCCTTGGTGCCAAGTTTGACATAGCCTTCGTCATGCACGCCTGCACTATATTCAAGGAACTTCGCATAGCCTGCGACATCCTCGGGATTCAGCTTTTCGATTTCGGAGCGCAGCTTGGCGTCGTCGTTCGAATAATCGAAATTGGTGCCATCGGCCCAGTTGAGCCGGTAGAATGGCATGACCGGCATCAGTTCGACATCCTGCGCCATGTCATGCCCGGTCAGCGCCCAAAGCTGGGTCAGGCAGGGTGGATCGGTGATGACCGTCGGGCCGCCATCGAAGATGAATCCGTCGCGCTCCCAATAATAGGCCCGCCCACCTGGCTTATCGCGAGCTTCGATGATGGTGGTCTGGATGCCTGCGGCCTGCAGGCGGATGGCAAGTGCCAGTCCGCCGAAGC
>NZ_CALMSV010000003.1 GCF_937872355.1 uncultured Sphingorhabdus sp.
CTTTCCTATGAGGCGGAGCATGTCGACGGGATCTACATCGAGGTCGATGCGGCAGGCCGCCCATACCGGATTCACCGCAAGATCATCCTTTCGGCGCAACAGGCGATGGACAAGTGGAAAGAGAAATCGCCGAAGGAAGTTGTCGACGCGATGACCGGGCGCAATCCGACGCCAGACCGTGATTTTACCTTTGTCCATTGCATCGAGAAAAACAGCAAAATGCTGACAGGCAGGCTGGATGCGGCAGGTATGCCATGGCTGGGCGGATATTATCTGGAAGGCGGCGAGGACAATATGTTTGACAATGGCGGCTATCAGACTTTGCCGCGCATTGTCAGCGCCTTCGACCGAGGGCTCAACCAGCATTATGGCAAATGTCCGGCAATGTTCGTGCTGCCGGAAATCCGCGCAAGCCAGGTTATGAAGCAGGATCGCGTGCTGGCGGTCGAGCAAAAGACCAAGCCGCCGATCCTTGCGATGGATGATGCGCTGGACCGGGGCGTGCTGAACCTTGGGCCTTATGGCGTAACCTATGGCGGATTGGATGAGCGGGGCAACCCGACGCTGCAGCCATGGTTTGAAGGGCAGGATTTGAGCGATGCGGCGGCGCTGCATCAGGAAGAGCGCGACATGATCGACCGCGCCTTTTACCGCGACCTGTTCCAGATCAACAAAGAATATAAAACCCATATCAGCGCCACGCGGACGATGGAGGAAATCGCCGAAAAGGGCATTTTCCTTGGCCCGCTTGCGCGGCAGGAAGAAGAATGGCTGTCGCCGATGTTGCCGCGCGAATTGTGGTTGATGGACCAGATGGGGCTGTTGGATGATATGCCTCCTGAAATGGCCGAATATTTCGCCGCCGAGGGCGGGCTGGACGTCATGTACGACAATAATCTGACGCGCATGCAGGAAGCATCGGGGGCGGTCGGTTTGCTTCGTACCGGTGAAATGGTGACGTCGCTGGGTTCGATCGATCCCGAATATATCGAGGCCTATAAACGGCAATATGACCCCAATGTCATCGTCGCATGGCTGGGCCGAAATAACGGCATACCGGCGATGTTGGAACGCAGCGACGACGACAAGGAAGCCTTTGACAATGACAAGGCGATGGCGACGCAAATGCAGGAAGCGTTGGCCGCTGCACCCGTGCTGGCCGATGCCGCCAAGAATTTCGCGCAGGCGGAGCAAGTGAATGTCGGATGAGGCGGGATGGTATGGGGCAGTAAATTCTGCCCGCCCCAAAACAACAGCCAGCGAGATATTTAAGGCGAAAAAATTGCGCCGTCTTTATGCAGCCTATAACGCGCTTTTCTTTGAAAACGGGAAGCTGAAACCCGATGCGCAGCTGGTGCTGGCTGATCTGAATGATGCAGCTGGCATGGGCGAAATGAGCAGCGCGCTATCCGATCAGGAGCTGCGCGATTTATTCGGTCGGCGCAAAATTGTGCTGCACCTGATCAACCGTCTGGATCGCGACGGGACCAAACGCGATCAACTTACGCAAGCTATCAGGGAGTCTGGACATGAGTGACGCATTGGCAAATGCCTTGGGTGGAGAACAGCAGCAACAGCAGCAGCAACAACCGAACCCAGGCGAACAGCAGCAACAACAGCAGCAACAACCGAACCCGGGCGAACAGCAGCAGCAACAGCAGGCTTCCGCCTTCCCCGCATGGATGGGCGAAGTTCCCGCTGATTTGCAGACCGATGATTTGAAATCGCGCGCCGCCCGATTCCAGTCACCGCTCGATATGTTCAAGGCCTTTACCGAGACACAGGATTGGGCGCGCGGTCGTGTTGCATTGCCCAAGGAAGGCGATGCTGCCAGCTTTGCCGAGTTTGCGGCGAAAATCCGGCCCGAAAAGGCCGAGGATTACAAGATCGATGTGCCGGATGGTAATTCGACCGAATTGGCAGATGCGTTTCGTCCGGTAGCCTATGATGCTGGCCTGCACCCCGAACAAGTCACCAAGGTTGTTGGTTTCTGGAACCAGATGCAGGCCGATATGGTGAGCAAACAGACACAGCAGGGTAACACCGAGTTGAAAAGCATCGAAATGGAAATGGGCGAATCCGCCTATGCCCAACGGCTTGAAGCTGCCAGCAACCTTTTGCGCAATGCAGGGGTCGAGATTGAAGATATCGCCCCGGCGATGGAAAAGATCGGTGGGGGTGCAGGCAAGGCGATGCAGGCGCTGTTCAAGATGGCTGAAGCTACAGGCGAACTGGCCAAGGTGGACGGTGTAACCGTTGCCATGCGGATCGGTTCGATGAATGCGCAGCAAGCGCAAGCGCAGGTCGACGGATTGATGAACGATAGCGAATTTATGGGCAAGGCCCGCACCAAAGGAACCCCCGAAGCCAAAAAGTGGGAGGACCTTAATGCCATCATCGCGCGCGGGCAGTAAAACGGCAAGCAATGCAGCGCCTTGCCGCAAATTACGCGTCCATCCTG
>NZ_CALMSV010000004.1 GCF_937872355.1 uncultured Sphingorhabdus sp.
CGGCATTGCGCGGAGATTTTGCGGCATCTCGGGTTCCGCCGTATGACGCAGACGGATCGCAGGGCGTTGTCGAGGTGGATTTCCGACGATCTTTGTGCGGGCGGGCAGCCGATCAATGCCATGCTCGAGCATGTTTTCCTGTGGTGCCGCGACCGCCGTATCTATGGGCCGTCGCGCAAGGAGCTGGAACGCCTCGTCCGTTCGCAACGACACCTCTATCTGGAGGCCCTGTTGGCCCGAGTCCGCGATCGGCTTGCGCCGGATGCGGTCGCCTTGCTGGAAGCCTCGCTCGCCGATCCCGATGGCCCGACCGGCTTCAACACGATGAAGGGGGATGCAGGTCAGGCGACGCTCGAAAACATTCTTGGCGTGACCGCCAAACTCGCCTTTATCCAACGGCTTGCTCTTCCCCGAGATTTCCTATCGGTCACGGGCAAGGCATGGGTCGATCAGATCGTTCGCCGGGTTGCCGGCGAGAAAGCCTCGGAGATGCGCCGGCATGTACCGGCGCGCCAGCTCGGGCTCTATGCCGTTTATCTGATGGCGCGGGAAGCTCAGCTTACGGATGCGATGGTCGACCTGCTGATCGAGACGGTCCATAAGATCGGATCGCGCTCGAAACGCAAGGTGGTGGGCGATATCGCGAAAGACATCGAGCGGGTCTATGGCAAGGAGCGACTCCTGGTCGAGATTGCCAGCGCTTCGATCGACGATCCATCCGGGCGCATCTGCGATGTCATTTTCCCAATCGCCGGCAAGGACAAACTGGCGGCGATCATCAAGGAAAGCCAGGCAAAGGGCGCCTTGGATCGGCGGATCTACAAGGTGATGCGGAGGTCATGGGCCAATCATTATCGCCGTATGCTGCCAAGCCTGCTTTCGGCACTGGAGTTCCGGTCGAACAACGCCGTGTGGCGTCCGGTGCTGGCGGCCCTGGACTGGATCAGAAGCAAAGTGGATGATGGATGCCGCTACGTGCCGCCGCACGCAGTGCCGGTCGACGAGGTCATTCCGGCGAGATGGCGCAGTTCCGTCATTGATGAAGAGGGGCGCGTAAACCGGATCAGTTATGAGCTTTGTGTCCTCGCGCAACTGCGCGATCGCATCCGTTCTAAGGAAATCTGGGTTGTCGGGGCGGACCGATACCGCAATCCCGATGACGATCTTCCCAAGGACTTCGATGCGCGGCGAGAAGCATATTACACAGGATTGAACCTGACGGCGGATGCGCGTGCATTTTCAAGCGCCATCCGGGAAGAGCTTGCTCAGGAACTGTTGCTCCTCAATGCCAATATTCCCCGGAACGACAAGGTTCGGCTGCTGTGGCGCGGCGAGAACCGTATATCTCTCACCCCGTTCAAACCCTTGCCCGAACCCAGGGGTCTCGCCTCGATCAAGACCGAGATCGGCCAACGCTGGCCGATGACCGGGCTGCTCGACGTACTGAAGGAGGCTGCCCTTGATACGGGACTTCTCGAAGCGTTCGAAACATCGGCCTCGCGTGTTGCACTGCCGAAAACCGCGCTGGATCAACGTCTCCTGCTATGCCTCTACGGCCTGGGAACGAATGCCGGGCTCAAGCGGATCGCCGGCGCCACCCCGATGTCAGCTATGAAGAGCTGCTGCATGTCCATCGCCGCTTCGTTCATGCCGCGGCGCTCAAGGAGGCGTGTGCCAGGGTTGCGAATGCGACCCTGGCAATCCGCAATGCTGCAGTCTGGGGGGACGCCGGCACGGCCTGTGCGTCAGATTCCACAAAGTTCGGAGCCTGGGATCGCAACCTGATGACGGAATGGCATGCGCGTTATGGTGGACGGGGCGTCATGATCTACTGGCATGTCGAACGACGCGCGACATGCGTCTATTCCCAGCTCAAGCGCTGCTCTTCCTCCGAGGTCGCCTCCATGATCGAGGGCGTGCTGCGCCATTGCACCGACATGGAAATCCAGCGACAATATGTTGATAGTCATGGCCAAAGCGCGGTTGGCTTTGCATTTTGCCGGCTTCTCGGATTTGAGCTTGCACCCCGCCTGAAAGCGATCGCTCGCCAGAAGCTGGCTCTTCCCGATGTCGGCATGCGAACGCGGCTTCCCCACTTGCAGCCGATCCTCTCCAGTCCGATCAACTGGGATGAGATCGAGCAGCAATATGACGAGATGGTCAAATATGCAGCCGCGATGCAGACAAAAACCGCCGACCCGGAGGCGATCCTGCGCCGGTTTAGCCGCTCCGAGGTGATGCACCCGACCTACAAGGCGTTGAGTGAGCTGGGCCGCGCGGTCAAGACGATCTTCCTGTGCCGGTATCTGCGCGAGGAGTCCTTCCGCCGCGAAATTCATGAAGGCCTGAATGTCGTTGAAAACTGGAACAGTGCCAATGGGTTCGTTTTCTTCGGCAAGGGCGGCGAGATCGCCACTAACCGCATCGATGAGCAGCAGCTCTCGGTCCTGGCGCTACATTTGCTGCAAGCGTCGCTTGTCTATGTGAACACCCGAATGCTTCAGAGCGTGCTGGTGGAACCGAAATGGACGGGCCGGATGACGCCGGATGATTATCGCGGCCTCACACCGCTGATTTACAGCCACGTCAATCCTTATGGCCGCTTCGACCTCGATCTGAATAGCCGGATCGATTTTGGGCGGCTTGCTGCCTGACCGGGGCCTTTCCGCTCGCACCATTTGGGTGCACCCGAACGTGACGATCGGAAGTGACATATACGACATGTCACAAAAGGGTGGTTCCGTCACCAATGTTACTGTACGAGGGCAAAGCCACCCTAATGTGACGGATTTGCCCATGACCCGCGTCGGCTACGCCCGCGTCAGCACCATCGACCAGGATCTCGACATCCAGGTTGCCCGGTTGAAGGCAGCGGGCTGTGAAATCCTCCGCTCCGAAACAGGCTCGGGCGCATCGCGCACTGGACGCACGGAGCTTGAGACGATCATGCAGTTCCTGCGCGCCGATGACGAACTCGTCGTCCTGCGTCTCGATCGGCTCGGTCGCTCCACACGCGATGTTCTCAATCTGGTTCATGAACTCGACCAGAAGGGAGCCTCATTGCGGGTGCTTGAGCCGGAGGTGACGACGGCCGGAAGCATGGGGCGGATGGTGATCACCATTCTGGGCATGGTCGCGGACATGGAACTGACGTTCATCAAGGACCGGCAGCGCGCCGGGATCGAGGCGGCGCGCGCCGAAGGCGTCTACAAAGGCCGGAAGAAAAACATCGATGACGATGAAATCCGACGCCGGATCACCGCCGGCGCGAGCAAGGCCAGCGTCGCGCGCGACCTCAAGATCTCAAGAATGACCGTCTATCGGGCGCTTGACGTCATTCCTTCAAGGATCGGGCTGCCGGAAAAGCCGCCTTCTGTCACCATCGCCCTGCATCTGACCATCGAGAACTTCAACAAGCATGGTCGTGGCAGAAAGCCCGCTCGCGAGCGCATTGAGGCGATGCTGGAGCGGGATTACCAGATGCAAAAGACCGGGAACTGCGATTACACGCTGACCGTCGCCTATGATCAGGGTGCCGATGGCGTCAGCCTCGATGATGAGATCGCATCTCTCCAGACAGAGATGTTCAACATCGCAGAGAGCTACAGGTGCTCGATCGAGGTCGATATCCACGAAATCGGTGGTGACGACCGGTCCTGGTAGGCACGAACGTTCAACATTCGTTCTTCAACTTGGCCAAAATCGCAGCTTCGGGC
>NZ_CALMSV010000005.1 GCF_937872355.1 uncultured Sphingorhabdus sp.
TCTGGCTGCACGGCGATTTCCGCGTCGATGACTGGCTGTTATACAGCTGCGACAGCCCATGGACGGGGCGTGGACGGGGTTTCAACCGCGGGTCGATTTATACTCGCGACGGGCGACTGGTGGCGACCTGTGCGCAGGAAGGTTTGATCCGGATGCGTGCGCCCAAGGCCGATTGATCGGTTCACGTAAAAATCGACGCACCGGTCTATCGGATTGGTTGACGGCGAAACCTGTCTGACTCACAAGAAGGGATAAAGGAGTCCCTTCGATGAAGCTTCGTTCGCTCGCATTTGCTGCCCTCGCTATTGCCGCGCCTTTCGTTGCCCAGCCGGCACAGGCAAGTTCCGATTCCACCTGTTACCCTGACTGGAAAATCCGGCAGACTGACAATAATGGTTGCAGCGGCACGGCTTTGCTCAGCCCGGGCAATGACACGCGCGTCAATCTGCTGATGCTGTTGCACGATCGGCATGGCTTGGTCGGTGTTTCGAATGTCCCGGACTATGACAGCTATTATAATGATCGCCGCCGCAGCGAGGCCGAGCCCTTCAGCTTCCCCTATTTTGCCGGAATATTGGGGCCGGGTCGCAAGGAGCGGGATGACAGTAGCGATTTCCCCTGGGGTACACGTTGCATGTCGAACCAGTCGGGTTCGGCTTCCTTTATCGCAGCGGTCGGCGCGGCAAAGGGCCTGAGCGGAGCCGAACGGGCAACACTGGCCGCCGCGCGCAGCGCGATGAGCCCGCAATGTTCGAGCGATGAAACCGCACGCGCGGTTGCCGAAGTTGCGGTGCACAATGTCACCTCCAAAACCGGCAAGGCCTTTGCCGATTATCTGATTGGGGCCGCTGCCTTTTATGACGGCGATTTTGCCGGCGCGCGCGCCGCATTTTCCTCCATCGGCAAGACCGGCGACAACTGGCTCGATGCGGCTACGACTTATATGATTGGCCGCGTAGCGCTCAATCAGGCGACCGAGAGCGCCTTTGGTGAATATGGCGATCTCAACAAGGAAGGCGGCGATAAGGCGCTGCTCGCGGCTGCGGAAAACGGCCTGCGCGCCTATCTGAAGGGCTGGCCCAATGGCGAATATGCGGCGTCGGCGCGCGGTCTGCTCCGCCGTGTATATTGGCTGGGGCAGGAGCGGCAGAAATTGCTGAACGAATATATCGCCCAATTTGCGGAAAAGGATGCAAGCAAGCGCAACCTGTCGCTCGCCGATCTGGTACAGGAACTGGACATCAAGCTGTTCGGTGAACTCGGCCCCGATGATACCAGCGATCCCGAATTGCTCGCGGTAATCGCGCTGCGTGAAATGCGTTATTATGATGAGGACGATCGGCAAAATGCCCAGAACGGCCCGATCAGCCGTGCTTCGATAGAGGCTTTGCGCGGGCTTTTTGCCGGCAAGGAAGACCTGTTCACCTATCTGCTCGCGGCCCACGCTTATTATGTCGAGAAGAATCCGGCGGCCGTATTGAAACTGATCCCGGCCAACACGGCCGGAACCAGCTATCTCGGCTATAGCCGTCAGTTGCTGCGCGCTGTGGCGATGGACGAAACTGGTGATGCTGGCGCGCGGGGGGCGTTGATCGCCGCACTGAATACCAGCAAGCAGCCCTTCCAAAAGGGCACGGCGGAACTCGGCCTTGCGATGCATCTGGAACGCAGCAAGGCACTCGATCTGGTTTATGCACCGGGCTCTCCGATCCGCGATGCGGAAATTCGCGAAATCCTGTTGCGCTATTCGGCGGGCCCTGCGCTGCTGCGCACGCGTGCTGTCGACAAGGCGGCTCCGGCGAGCGAACGCAACGTCGCGCTGTACGCGTTGCTCTACAAGCAACTGACGCGCGGCGACTATGCGGGCTTTGTAAAGGATAGCGTGCTGGTTCCGGCCAGTGCCAAGCGAATCGCCGCCGACGATTATGAAACGCCCCGTTTCTCGGAAGTTGCGGTGTTCAATTGGGCAGGATCAAAGGATTTTGCCTGCCCGGCGCTCCGCACCACGGCCTCAACGCTGGCCGCCAATGCCAAAGATCCGCGCGGGCTTTTGTGTCTGGGTGAGTTCGTGCGGATGCATGGCATGGACCCCGATTTTTACGGCGTGACAGAATATCTGGATGAGCCGCGTCGCAAGGATGAACTGGGCGGAAACCCAACGCCTTTCGGCGGCAAGCGCTTTTCGCGGCTCGATGCCTATAAGGCGATCATTGCCAATCCGGCAGCGGGAGCTGACAACCGGGCTTATGCATTGCACCGTGCGATCCGTTGCTATGCGCCCAGCGGGATCAATGGCTGCGATGATAGCGAGCAATCACAAGCCCAGCGCAAGGCGTGGTTCCAGCAATTGAAACGCGAATTCCCGACTTCGCCCTGGGCGAAGAAGTTGACCGTCTATTGGTGAGCCGCTGATGCGCCTGCTGGCGCTCTTCGCGCTGCTGCTGCTGTCTGGTTGTGACCGGGCGGAGCAGGGGCGCGTAGATGCGCACGCTTATGACACCTTCTGGCAATGGGCGGGGGTGGAGCCGCAACTGGTGCTCGACAAGGCGAAGACGATTTATATCCTCGCCGCTGAAATCAAGGGCGGGCCTGAGGGGCGCTATGTCGATCTGCGTCCGGCGGTCCCGCGGGTGAAGCATGCGCAGGTCTGGATTGTCTATCGTGTCGAGACGCTGGCGTGGGACGCGAATGTCCTGCCGCGTATCCGGCGCGACATCGAACGCTGGAAAGCCAAGGGAAACCGGATCGCAGGCATCCAGATCGATTTCGACGCCGCGACACGGGGATTGCCCGGCTATGCCGCCTTTCTGAAACGATTGCGTGCCGAATTGCCAAAGGGCACCGGCCTTTCGGTGACTGGCTTGCTCGATTGGAGCAGCGGTGGCGATAGCCCGGCGCTCAACGCGCTGGCGGGCACGGTCGATGAAGTGGTGCTGCAAACCTATCAGGGACGGCAAACCATAGCCGGCTATCAGGCCTATCTGCGCCAGTTGGAGCGGGGGAAGCTGCCGTTCAAAATCGGCCTTGTTCAGAATGGCGAATGGCAAGCTCCGCCCGACCTGCCGCGCAATCCGAAATTCAGGGGCTATGTGGTTTTCCTGTTGAATCCCGAGAGGTCTTGAACATCCGGCCCGTCTGCGTAAAGGCGATGGCGTTCTCCCAGCAAACAGGGCCTGTTCCATGACCGTTACGATCCGCGAAAACGATATCATCGAAAGCGTCGCCGACGCGCTGCAGTATATCTCCTACTTCCACCCGATGGATTATATCCGAGCATTGGGGGAGGCATATGAGAAGGAGCAGGGCCCGGCCGCCAAGGATGCGATCGCGCAGATCCTGACCAACAGCCGCATGTGTGCCGAAGGGCACCGCCCGATCTGCCAGGATACCGGCATCGTCACCGTGATCGTCAAATGGGGGCAGCAATGCGTGCTGGATAGCCACCGCAGCTTGCAGGAGGTGATCGACGAAGGCGTGCGCCGCGCTTACCTCCACCCCGAAAACAAGCTGCGCGCCTCGATCTTGGCCGACCCCGCTTTCACCCGCGTCAACACCCGCGACAACACGCCCTCGGTCGTCCATCTGGAAATGGTGCCGGGTGACAAGGTGAGCTTCGACGTAGCGGCGAAGGGCGGCGGCAGTGAGAACAAGACCAAGTTCAAGATGATGAACCCGTCAGACAACATCGTCGACTGGGTGCTTGAAATGGTGCCGCAAATGGGCGCTGGCTGGTGTCCGCCAGGGATGCTCGGCATCGGCATCGGTGGCACCGCGGAAAAGGCGATGGTGCTCGCCAAGGAAAGCCTGATGGGCGCGATTGACATGGCGCAGCTGAAGGAACGCGGCCCACAAAACGACATCGAGCGGCTGCGCATCGAAATTTTCGACAAGGTCAACGCGCTCGGCATTGGTGCGCAGGGGTTGGGCGGTCTTGCGACGATCCTTGATGTGAAGATCATGGACTATCCGACGCACGCCGCCTCCAAACCCGTCGCGATGATCCCCAATTGCGCAGCTACACGCCACGCGCACTTCACGCTGAAGGGTGCGGGGCCGGTGTTCCTTGAGGCACCCAAGCTGGATGAATGGCCCAAGGTCGAATGGGCGCCGGACAGCGCGGCGAAGCGTGTGAACCTTGATGAACTGACGCCCGAAGTGGTCGCTGGCTGGAAGGCAGGCGACCGCCTGCTGCTCAACGGCAAGATGCTGACGGGACGTGACGCCGCGCACAAACGCATCGCCGACATGCTGGCGAAGGGACAGGAACTGCCCGTCAGCTTCAAGGGGCGGATGATCTATTATGTCGGCCCGGTCGATCCGGTGGGCGAGGAAATTGTCGGCCCCGCCGGCCCCACCACCGCGACGCGCATGGACAAGTTCATGGACATGATGCTCGAACAGGGCCTGCTCGGCTGCGTCGGCAAGGCCGAACGTGGCCCCGCCGCCACACAAGCCATCGCCAAGCACAATTCAGCCTATCTGATGGCAGTCGGCGGCGCGGCCTATCTCGTCGCCCGCGCGATCAAGGGCAGCAAGGTCGTCGGCTTTGAAGACCTTGGCATGGAAGCGATTTACGAGTTTGAGGTGAGCGACTTCCCCGTGACGGTCGCGGTCGATTCCACGGGCGAGAATGTCCACACCAGCGCGCCTTTGGTGTGGAAGAAGAAGATTGCCGAGGAGGGCTTGCTCGAAAACGCCTGACGCGCTGGCGGATCAGGTGCCAGCCTGTTCTGCCGCTAGCCGCGCATAGTAAAGCTGCACGTCATATTCCTCGTCGCCATCATAGCGCGGGGCATAGCTAGCAAAGGCGGCTTCCAGTTCGTCGATCCGTCCGCCACCCCGCACGACATTACGGGGGGGGGCGCCAAGATAATTTTCCCCCGCCTGCATCTGCTGGAATATGATTTCGGCGAAGCGGTCTGCCTCCATGCCGTTGTGGCGTGACAACTGGGTGGCGACCCAGCCGGGGATGATGACGCCAGGGGTGATGTTCGAAAGCTCCGGCTTGTTGGCGATTTCGCGGCGCAGCACGTCCATCAGCCCGAACAGCGCATGCTTTCCCGAAACATAGGCCCCGCCGCCCGTTGGTAGCGCGTTGAACAGCGCGTTTTCCGATGCGGTGGCGTAAATCGCCGCGGGCAGGCCGTCGGCGCGGTAGCGTTTGCCGAAGGTCTGGATGCCGTGCCACACACCCCAGAAATTCACGTCGTAAAGCGCGCGGGCCTCGGCGAGATCCGTATTCAATATGCCGCCGCGCGGTCCGCCGACTCCGGCATTGTTGACTATGATGTCACCGCGCCCATTTTCCGCCCAGGCGAAATCGGCGAGCGCCTCGATCGCTTCCACGTCCGCCACATCGCCCGCGAAATATTTGGCATCAATGCCCTGTGAAATGAGCGCTTCGGTCGCCTCGCCCAGCACTTCCTCGCGCGGCTCGAACAGGATGATCCGCGCGCCAGCCTTGCCCATCTGCTTGGCAAGCGCAAAGCCTATGCCAGTGGCGCCTCCGGTGATGACGGCTGTCTTGCCTGCAAATTGCATCGCTGCTCTCCCTCTGCGCTGGCTTGTCTTGGCCAGACTATGGCGTAAGACGATGTCATGAACCCTGTCTTTCTCCAAGTGGTCATCTTACCGCATCTCGCCACCACAATAACAAGCGACGCATGAGCGAAAAGGGTAAATTCCGCCAATTCCTCTCGCGCCTCGGCCCGGGGCTGGTCACGGGTGCTGCGGATGATGATCCTTCGGGCATCGGCACGCACAGCCAGGTCGGCGCGCAATTCGGATATGGCCTCAGTTGGACCTTTCTTTTCAGCTTTCCGCTGATGGTTGCGATCCAGGAGGTTGCGGCCGAAATCGGGCGCGTGACAGGCGCAGGGATAGCACGCAATCTGCGGCGTCATTATCCCCGCTGGCTGCTGGTGACGATGGTGTCGTTGTTGCTGATCGCCAATATCATCAACCTCGGAGCAGACCTTGCGGCCATGGGTGCGGCGGTAGAGTTACTGGTTGGCGGGCCGGTGATGCTATACACGCTGCTCTTTGGCGTGGTCTGCGTGGTCGCCGAAATCTGGCTTCCATATGAGCGTTACGCCGCGATCCTTAAATGGACGACATTGTCGCTCTTCTCTTATGTCGCGGTGGTGATGGTCGCCAAGGTGCCATGGGGCACCGCGCTGACTTCGCTGATCGTGCCGCAAATCGAATGGTCAGGGGCTTATGCGACGGCGGTGGTCGCCATTCTCGGCACGACCATCAGCCCCTATCTGTTTTTCTGGCAGGCCGCGCAGGAGATTGAGGAGCAGAAGCGCCACAAGGCAAAACCGCTTTACGTCACGCCAAAGGAGGCTGGACCGGAACTGGAGCGTATCCGCATCGACACGCTGACCGGAATGGCGTTCAGCTCGCTGGTCTCGATCGCCATCGTGTTCGCCACCGCCGCGACGCTTCACGCCAACGGCATCTATGACATCGAAACCTCGGCGCAGGCGGCGGAAGCATTGCGGCCGATAGCGGGTGACCTCGCTTTTGCGCTGTTTGCCATCGGCATTATCGGCACTGGCATGCTGGCGGTGCCTGTGCTCGCCGGTTCGGCGGCCTATGCGGTGACCGAGATGTTCGGGATGAAAGGCAGCCTTGCCGCCAAACCGCAAAAGGCGCGCTTTTTCTATAGCGTGATTGTGGTCACCACTTTGCTTGGCGTCGGCCTGCAATTTGTCGGCATCGATCCGGCCAAGGCACTTTACTGGGCGGCGGTGGTCAATGGTGTGCTCGCTGCGCCGCTGATGGCGGTGATGATGCTGATCGCGCGCAACCGAAAGGCGATGCACAGCCTGCGTCTCGGTACGCGGGCGACAATCACCGGCTGGATTGCCACCGGCGTGATGGCGATCGCAACCATCGTCTTTTTCGCCACCCTATGATCTGGCTCCCCGCGACCCTCCTTGCTGCCCTGTTCCAGGCGTGGCGCACCGCAGTGCAGCAGCGGGTGCGGGCGGAGCTTTCCGTGAATGCGGCGGGTCTCGTGCGCTATCTCTATGGCTTGCCGGTGGGAATGGCCTTGTTGGGGTTGTATTTGTGGTGGACGGGAAGCCACTTTCCCGAACTTCATTTGCCCTTCATCGCCTTTTGCGCCGCTGCCGGTTTTGCCCAGATCATCGGTACCAACCTGCTGCTGATGGCCTTTGGCTATCGCAACTATGTCGCGGGCACGGCCTTTGCCAAGACCGAGGCAATGCAGGGGGGCTTGCTGGCGTTCCTGATGCTGGGTGAGACTTTGAGCTGGCTGACTATCAGCGGGATAGCCATTGGCGTTGCGGGCGTCATGATCGTCGCTGCGGGTGGTCAAAGACTTAAGCTGCATGACATTGTCCAACCCGCCGCATTGTGCGGGCTCGGCGCAGGATTGGGCTTCACCATGACCTCGATCTTCGTCAAATCGGCCTCGCTCGAACTGGCAACCAGCGACAAGCTGTTAGCCGCACTGATCGCGCTGGTGGTCGTGCAGGCGTGGCAGACATTGATGCAGGGTGGCTATGTGGCCTGGCGCGAGCGCGAGCAATTACCCCGTGTCTTTGCGACATGGCGTACATCGGGGCAGGTGGGGGTTTTGGCGGCGCTGGGTTCGGCCTGCTGGTTCACCGGCTTTGCCACCGCACCGGTCGCACTGGTGCGCGCGGTGGGGCAAGTCGAAGTGATCCTGACGCTCGGCTTTA
>NZ_CALMSV010000006.1 GCF_937872355.1 uncultured Sphingorhabdus sp.
GTTGCGCGACCTGGCCCGTTCGGGTCGCCTCGCCCGCTTGCGCATCCCCCTCCAGGACCGCCCCGGCGCGCTGTACAAGGTGATGAAGCTGTTCAACGAGCATAATATCAACATCATCGAAATCTATCACCAGCGCATCTTCACGACGCTGCCCGCCAAGGGCCTGATAACAGACATCGAATGTGAAGCCCGCGATGCAGAGCAACTGCAGGGTCTGGTCGATTCGCT
Source organism: uncultured Sphingorhabdus sp. (assembly GCF_937872355.1). Taxonomy (GTDB): domain Bacteria; phylum Pseudomonadota; class Alphaproteobacteria; order Sphingomonadales; family Sphingomonadaceae; genus Sphingorhabdus_B. Next base: position 229 of record NZ_CALMSV010000006.1, read on the forward strand.
GAAAGATGCAGGTTACAAGGTCGAACGGGTCGAACTGAACTGAACAAAATCAATGCCATCGCATATTGATGGTAAATGCCCTTTTCAGCACTCCCGTAAAGCGTCATAACTCCTCGCAACCAACAATATAAGGCGAGGTCGGTTTACCATGAGCGCACCAGTCCGCTTTCCGCGCTTCTTTGTCACAAACCCGGCCCCCTGCCCCTATTTGCCCGGCAAAACCGAGCGCAAGGTGTTCACCGAACTGAACGGTGCGCATGCAAGCGAACTCAACGAAGCGCTTGGCCGCATCGGTTTTCGCCGCAGCCAAAATGTCGCCTATCGCCCGAGCTGCATCGATTGCAAGGCGTGCGTACCGGTGCGCATCCTGACCGACGGCTTTCAGCCCAACGCCACCCAACGCAAAATCCTTAAGCGCAATTCTGATCTTCAGGTAAGTGCCTGCCGCCCTTGGTCAACGAATGAGCAATATGAACTGCTCCGTCGCTATTTGAAGCAGCGTCACCCCGAAGGTGGCATGGCTGACATGGACGATATGGATTATGCCGACATGGTCGAGCAGACACCGGTGCACAGCCATGTCGTCGAATATCGGCTTCCCGCTCGCTATGGCGCGCAAGGCGAACTGATTGGAGCGTGCATTACCGACCAGCAATCAGATGGTCTGTCGATGGTATACAGCTTCTACGATGCCGAAGCCGAAGGCCGTCCCGGCTTAGGCAATTTCATTATCATGGATCACATCATGCGCGCGCGCGCGGCCGGATTGCCCTTTGTCTATCTGGGCTATTGGGTCGATGGTGCAGCGCGGATGCAATACAAGACCCGCTATCGCCCGCTCGAAAAACTCAGCCCCGATGGCTGGGTCGATTTCGAACAGCGCGAGCAGGCCGACCTTTTCAGCTAACAAAAAACCCCGCCAAGGCGGGGTTTCTTGTTTGGGCTCGCAATCGCTCAGCGGCACACACAGCGCGGCTTCGGCTTTGGCTTCGCTTTCCACTTGCGCACGGCCTTCCGTTTTACGGGCACCGTTTCATAATAGATTTCTTCGGTTACCGTGGTCGTGGTCACGGGCACCATCGAATATGTGACCATCGGTGCCGGGTAGTAATAATAGCCATAGGGATAGGCGCCATAAGCATGGCCATAGCCTGAACCATATCCGTTATCGCTCGGCAGATATTTCTCGCATTTCTTCATCGACTTTTCGACACCGAGACCGGCAAGCGCACCAAGCCCCGCACCAATGAGCGAACCTTCGGTGCGATTGCCGCGGCCCGCAATGCGGTTACCGGCAATGGCGCCCAATATCGCGCCGATTGCGGCACCGCCGACACCATCGCTCTTCAGGCACTTTTCATATTCGCGATTGTCATAGCCCGTACCATAAGCGGGGGGCATGGGATAGGGTGCTGCGGCATGCGGAACATCGTATGGCGCACCAGCTGCGGGCATGGGATGATGCGGCATCCGGTGGTGTGGTGCCTCATCGCCGTGACGGGTCACGGTGCCGTTCCATTGGCCTTCATAAACCCGGCCATCCTTGTCGACATATTGGCCCTTGGTCCATTCGCCCTGATATTCATAGCGCACGCCGCTGGCATCAGAATAGGTTGGCGCGCCTGGGCCATCGAGATCGTAGATGCCATGATCGGCACCCATGGCCGGGCCATATTCGGTATGGTCGTGATGCTTCTTGGCCGAATCGCTGGCTGCCTGTGCTGGCATCGCCACCA
>NZ_CALMSV010000007.1 GCF_937872355.1 uncultured Sphingorhabdus sp.
CGTGGCCCACTAGCCTCAAGGGGACGCTGGTCCAATGACGAACCTGCTCGACGACGAGGGCGCGCACGCGCCTATGCGGCCGGTCGCCCGGCTCGAAGGCGTATCGCTGTCTTATGGCCGCACGCGCGCGCTTGACGCCATCACGCTCGACATTCCGGCGGGCGCAATGGCCGGCTTGATCGGGCCCGATGGGGTCGGCAAGTCGAGCCTGCTCTCGCTCATCGCGGGCGCCCGCACCATTCAGGCCGGCCGCGTCGAGGCGCTCGGCGGCGACATGGCAGACGCCACCCACCGGCGGCTCACCTGCCCGCGCATCGCCTACATGCCGCAAGGTCTCGGCAAGAACCTCTACCCGGTTCTGTCCGTGTTCGAGAACGTCGACTTCTTCGGTCGACTGTTCGGCCACAACCGGCGCGAACGAGAGCGGCGCATCGGCGCTTTGCTCGAGAGCACGGGGCTTGCGCCGTTCGCTAGCCGTCCGGCCGCCAAGCTCTCGGGCGGCATGAAGCAGAAGCTAGGCCTGTGCTGTTCGCTAATCCACGATCCCGATTTGCTGATCCTCGACGAGCCGACCACCGGCGTCGACCCCTTGTCGCGCCGACAGTTCTGGGAGCTCATCGACGAGATCCGCAAGAGTCGGCCGGGCATGAGCGTCATCGTCTCGACGGCCTACATGGAGGAGGCCGCCCGCTTCGATTGGCTCGCTGCCATGGATGCCGGCCGCGTGCTCGCGACCGGCTCGCCCGAGGCGCTGTTGAGGCAGACCGGGAAAGGGAACCTCGACGACGCCTTCATTGCGCTGTTGCCCGAAGAAAGACGCAGAGGCCACACCGAGGTCGTCATTCCGCCGCGGGAAGCCGACGGGGATGGCGACGCAGCCATCGAGGCCGAGAACCTCACGATGCGGTTCGGCGACTTCACGGCAGTCGACAACGTCAGCTTCCGCATCGCCCGTGGCGAGATCTTCGGCTTCCTCGGCTCCAACGGCTGCGGCAAGACCACGACCATGAAGATGCTGACGGGCCTCCTGCCGGCGAGCGGCGGAACGGCACGCCTGTTCGGCCAAGAGGTCGACCCAAGCGACATGGAGGTGCGCCGCCGCGTCGGCTACATGTCGCAGGCCTTCTCGCTCTATACCGAGCTGACGGTCCGGCAAAACCTCGAGCTGCATGCCCGCCTGTTCGGGCTCGCTCCCGGTACTATCCCCGGCCGCATCGTGGAGATGACCCAGCGCTTCGATCTTGGCGGCGTGATCGAAACCTTGCCGGATGCCCTTCCGCTCGGCATCCGCCAGCGTCTGTCGCTCGCCGTGGCTATGATCCACGCGCCCGAGATCCTGATCCTCGACGAGCCGACGTCCGGCGTCGATCCGGTCGCCCGCGACGGTTTCTGGCAGATCCTGTCGGACCTCTCGCGCAAGGACAAAGTGACAATCTTCGTCTCCACCCACTTCATGAACGAGGCGGAGCGCTGCGACCGCATCTCGCTAATGCATGCAGGCAAAGTCCTCGTGAGCGACCATCCGGCGGCGATCATCGAAAATCGACAGGCCCGCTCTCTTGACGAAGCGTTCATCGCCTACCTCGAGGAGGCTGTCGGGGAGGCGCAGCGGTCGGTGCCGGTCAGCCCGCCAGCAGCCATGCCGCGTGCTGGCGAGTCCCGAACCTCGGCTGAGGCGCCGGCGCCTGCGCCCGTCGAGCGCCGCTTCGACCTGCGGCGGATGCTGGCCTACACCCAACGCGAGGCCCTCGAGCTGCGTCGCGATCCAATCCGGCTCGCGATCGCCACGATCGGCACCGTCATCCTCATGTTCGTCGTCGGATACGGCATCAACATGGATGTCCAGAACCTGTCGTTCGCCGTGCTCGACCGTGACGACACGACGATCAGCCGCGACTATACCCTGCAGATCGCCGGCTCGCGCTACTTCACACAGAAGGCGCCGATCACCGACCACGCCGACTTCGACAGACGCATGCGCAACGGGGAGTTGAGCTTGGCGATCGAGATTCCTCCGGGGTTCGGGCGCGACCTGGCTCGGGGAAAAAGCGTCGCGATCGGGGCCTGGATCGATGGCGCGATGCCGACACGCGCCGAGATTGCCCGCGGCTACGTGCAAGGCATGCATGCGGCCTGGCTCACGCGGAAGACGCGTGAGCTTCTCGGCAGCGCGGCCACCGCCGGGTCCTTCCAGCTCGAGCTGCGCTACCGTTACAATCCCGATAACAAGAGCATTGTCGCCATGGTGCCCGCGGTGATCCCGCTGCTGCTCATAATGATACCTGCCATGCTCGCTGTGCTCAGCATCGTGCGCGAGAAGGAGCTGGGCTCGATCATCAACTTTTACGTCACGCCCGTTACCCGGCTCGAGTTCCTGATCGGCAAGCAGATCCCCTACGTCGCGCTCGCCTTCATGAACTTCCTCATGCTGGCGGCATTCGCAGTCTTCATCTTCAACGTTCCGCTGACCGGCAGCTTTCTGGCGCTGTCCGCCGCGGCTTTGCTCTACGTCATCGCGACGACAGGCATGGGACTGGCCATGTCGACGTTCATGAACAGCCAGATCGCAGCGATCTTCGGTACAGCGCTAATCACACTCATCCCTGCCGTGCAGTTTTCGGGCATGACCGATCCGGTGTCCTCCCTGCGCGGCGCGGGTGCCGTCATCGGCAGCGTCTATCCGACGACTTACTTCGTGACCATCTCGCGCGGCGTCTTCTCCAAGGCGCTCGGGCTCGGAGACCTGTGGGGCGCGTTCTGGCCGCTCCTGCTCGCCGGGCCAGTCCTGATCGCACTCAGCGCAGCCCTCCTCAGGAAACAGGCGAACTGACCTATGCGTCTCTCCCACATCCTCCAGCTTGGCATCAAGGAGCTGCGCGGCCTCGCGCGCGATCCGATGCTGCTCGCGCTGATCGTCTATTCCTTCACGCTCTCGATCTATACCACCTCGCGCGCCATCCCCGAGACGCTCAACCGCGCGGCCATCGCCGTAGTCGACGAGGACCAGTCGCCCGTCTCCTCGCGCATGGTCTCGGCATTATATCCGCCTTATTTCATGGTACCCACGCTGATCTCACAGCAGGAGATGGACCGGCGCATGGATGCGGGGCTCGACACGTTCGCGCTCGACATCCCGCCGAACTTCCAGCGTGATCTCCTGGCTGGCAAGGTGCCGACCATCCAGCTCAACATCGACGCCACCCGCATGACGCAGGCCTTCACCGGCGGCGGTTATATCCAGTCGATCGTCTCGAGCGAGGTCACCGAATTTCAGAGCCGCTATCGCAAGACAGCGAGCCTCCCTGTCGATCTGGAGCTGAGATCGCGATTCAACCAGGCGCTCGACAAGTCCTGGTTCGGCGCTGTCACGCAGGTGATCAACGCGATCACCATGCTGTCGATCATCCTGACCGGCGCCGCTCTCATCCGCGAGCGCGAGCACGGCACGATCGAGCACCTCCTGGTCATGCCCGTGACGCCGCTCGAGATCATGGTGAGCAAGGTCTGGTCGATGGGGCTCGTCGTGCTGCTCGCCTCCAGCGTGGCGCTGACCTTCGTCGTCCAGGGCCTGCTCGGGGTGCCGATCCAAGGCTCACTTGCGTTGTTCATGCTGGGTGCGGCGCTGCATCTCTTTGCCACGGCCTCGATGGGCATCTTTCTCGCAACCGTCGCCGGCTCGATGCCGCAGTTTGGCCTGCTCTTGATGATGGTCCTGATCCCGCTGCAGATCCTGTCTGGGGCCGTGACGCCGCGCGAAAGCATGCCGGGCATCATCCAGGAGATCATGCAGGTCGCACCCAACACGCACTTCGTCGCGCTGGCGCAGTCGGTGCTGTTCCGCGGCGCAGGCCTCGACGTCGTCTGGCCGCAGCTCGCGGCCCTGCTCGGCATCGGCGCGGTGCTGTTCATGCTCGCTCTGAGGCGCTTCAGGCAGTTCCTGCAGTAGGCCGGCGGCGAGCGATCGGGACATGGGATTGGGATGGGCGTCACCGAGGTGTGTCGCCGGACGACGCTGTGCATCGGCGATCAGATGATCCGCTTTCGCCTCGGTCGTCTCATCCCGGCATTGCAACAGGGAGCACGTCGAGATGCCGCCATTGTTGAAACCGGCCCAAAGCATTTTGCTCTTTCTCGATCCAAGACCCGAGCATCTGGAGCGCCTGGATCCCGCAAGCCGAGCGCCGACAACCCACAAACTGGCGACGGCGCACCGCGCCGCTCAGCTGGCCAGCGTGCCGATCCATCTAGCCAGTAACGGCACATTCGGGCCGGCGAAGACCTGGATCGTACTTGCAGCGCCGTTTGTCGCCGCCAACACGCACGACCTGCCGCCGACATCCGTTCAATGGCGTGAGAGCCCGCTCGGGATGGCTCTCGCCACGTCCGATCGCAACAGCCTTGTCCTGTGCGGCTTCTGGCTCGAGTGCACCGCCACCTTCACGGCGCTTGCCGCAAACGCCGAGGGCATCGACGTCGCCGTGCTGATGGACGCAACACCACACTGGCACGCCGAGACGAAGCAGCCGGCGATCGATCGCCTGATGCAAGCCGGCGTTGTCCCGATGACAACGGCGCAGATGATCATGGAATGGGCCGAGGATGGGGCGGTCACGACCAAGCGGCAGCTCATGTCACTTCTGTCGGAATTCTGATCGTGAGAATAACCGGCGAGCGTCATGAAGCGACGACGCAAAATTTCGACCGCCGATTCACGAATCCATTAATAGGAAAATTGTGCGATGCATCAATAACATAGCCTTCACTCTTATTTTGGTTTTCGCCTGAAAAGTAAGTCGATTTGATATAATCTTAGAGCATGGAAATCAGCGCCATCAGCCGTTCGCGGCGGCGCCGTTCCAGGCTCCGAACGACGCCCGAGCTCTCGTGGCCGAGAGATCCGGTCAACGGCGCAGCGTTGCCTGGTCCGCAGACCGCGAGCCTGTCGAGCTCTTCTGCGTGAGCCTGTCATGTCGTGCCGGAGATTCTACGTCGGACCCATGTGGCCACCCCCGCTCAGCGCCTACGACTACGTCTTGTTGCTCGACGAGCCAGATTGCGCCTGGGAGTTCCTCCGCCGCTGTCCCGCCTACCAGTGCGCCGCCAGGCTTGACTGGCCTCGACGCGCGCGACCAATCCGACATGCGTCCGGCGTGGTGATGTTCCTGCTGGTGCGGCGCCTGACCGGGGATGACGGGG
>NZ_CALMSV010000008.1 GCF_937872355.1 uncultured Sphingorhabdus sp.
GGGGCGCTGCCGCATGAGTGACAAGCCTGGCATCGAGCTATCGCGGCGCAATTTGCTGATCGGTGGCGGCGTTGGGGTCGGTCTGCTTGTTGCGTGGGCGGCGTGGCCGCGCGAATATCTTCCCAATATGATGCTCGAAAAAGGGGAACATCTGTTCGGGCCGTGGTTGAAAATTGGTGAGGATGGGCGCGTTACGATCGCTGTCCCCCAATCCGAAATGGGGCAGGGCAGCTATACCGCGTTGGCCCAGATTGTCGCGGGCGAATTAGGGGCAGACTGGCGCACAGTGGCTGTACAGCCAGCTTTGCCGAGCCCAAACTTCGCCAACGACCTGTTCGTCCGCGAATGGAGCTCTGCCTTTTTGCCCGCGTCGGTCGGCGTAGTGGCAAATTCGGGTGTTTCGGACGCAATAGGCAAAGAATGGGCCAAGCGCAGCGGCTTCATGATTACCGCAGGCTCAACCTCTATCCGTCAGTTCGAGAGACCCTGCCGCATGGCGGGCGCTGCTGCCCGGACGGTTTTGTGTCAGGCGGCAGCGGAACGGTGGGATACAGCATGGGAAAACTGCGAAACGTTCAATGGCTTTGTCACCTTCGAAAAGAAGCGCATCCCCTTTGCTGAACTGGTTGCAGAGGCAGCGACTTATGACCCGCCCAGTCCTATCCCGCTGCGTGCCTCGCCAGTTAACAGCCTGTCGGGCAAAGAGGCCATCCGGCTTGACGCTGCAGCAAAAGTGGATGGCAGCGCGAACTTTGCCGGCGACGTCCGACTACCTGACATGCTCTACGCTTCGGTGCGGGCAGGTCCGATAGGGGATACGCGGCTCAAGGAAATGGACCGCGCCGGGGCTGCGGATATTAAGGGCCTTGTCGATGTTGTTCGCACCGATGGCTGGGTGGCGGCGCTAGCGACCAATTGGTGGGCGGCGAATAAGGCGCTCGACGCGATGTCGCCGGTCTTCGCCACCACGGGCAGGATGCCAGACAGTGCAACGATGAACGAGGCGATGGAGCGGGCGCTGAATAAAGGCCCCGGATCGCGATTTGTCGACATAGGCTCGGTTGATGGAGCACTCGAGAAGGCGGCGGGTACCCGCGTATATCGCAGCCAATTTGCCGTCCAACCGGCCGTTCATGCACCTATTGAAACGCGCAGTGCAACGGCAGACTACAAAGACGGGCGATTGACCCTGTGGTTGGCGACGCAGGCACCAGAGGCGGCCCGAACCGCGGCTGCCGAAGCGATCGGCATATCGCCCGATGATGTAACTCTTATCCAAATGCTGGCAGGGGGAAGCTTTGGCCGCAACCTCGATTCCCGCATCGCGGGGCAAGCGGCAGTACTTGCCAAACATGCCGGGCGGCCAGTGCAGCTTGTCTGGTCGCGCCCGGAAGATTTCATTCGCGATATCGTCCGTCCGCCCGCGCACGCGCGGATGACGGCAGCCTTGGGCAAGGGCGGCGTGATTGCGGGAATGGCGGTTCGCATCGCCGTTCCCTCTTTTGCGCGACAACAGGTACGTCGTTTGAAAGGGGACGGAACGGTAGAAGCTTGGAAGTCCGTTGCGGACGAGCATGATCCGCTCGCGATCGACGGCGCTTTTCCGCCCTATGCGATCCCCAATCTGAGTATTGATCATTTCCCGGTTGACCTACCGCTGCCAACGGGCCTCTGGCGCGGCAATGCGCATAGCTACACCGCTTTCTTTGTGGAGAGTTTTGTCAACGAGCTGGCAGCAGCCGCGGGCATTGAGCCCCTCTCCTACCGGATGCAGATGCTGGTTGGGCAGACGCGACTGGCGCGTTGCCTCACCGGCGTCGCGACCCTTGCCGGTTGGGATGGTGGCGCGGAAAACAGCGGTAAAGGGCTGGCGTGCCATTCAATGTATGGCAGCCATATCGCGGTCATCGCGACTGCTCGTACCGGAGAGCAGGGCGTGCGTGTCGAGCGCATTTCGGCAGTCGTCGATTGTGGGCGGCTGATCAATCCCGAACTGGCTCGACAGCAGATCGAAGGCGGAATCATTTTCGGTCTGGCGCAGGCATTGGGCTCTGCCACCGAATATGAAAATGGCTTGCCAATTGCTCGCCGCCTGCGCGACATAGATTTGCCGCTGCTTTCGGATATTCCGGAAATCGATGTTGAATTCATTCGCAATGATGAGGAACCTGGCGGAGTCAGCGAATTGGGTGTGCCCGCGGTTGCGCCTGCAATTGCAAATGCGTTGTTTTCGGCTGCGGGAGTGCGGCTAAGGGAATTGCCCTTATTGTCGCGCGGGCTGTGACCGGTAAGCGCGGCGCATGAATATTCCTGCCAACCATCCTCCCGTAAAGACACCGCGCATCGGCGTGTTGTTGGTCAATCTCGGCACGCCTGAAGCGCCGACCGCATCAGCCGTGCGCCGCTATTTGAAGCAGTTTCTTTCTGATCGCCGGGTGGTCGAAATCCCGGCCCTTATCTGGCAGCCAATATTGCGTGGCATAATCCTGAATGTGCGGCCGCGAAAATCGGCGGCGAACTATGCCAAGGTCTGGATGCCCGACGGCTCCCCATTGGCGGTCTACACCAATGTCCAAGCCGAAAGCCTGCAAACGCGTTTAGGTGGCGAAGTCGATGTACGCTATGCCATGCGTTACGGCGAACCCGCCATCGCCCGCCAGTTAGAGGCGATGAAAGCGGATGGCTGCGACCGCATCCTGCTCGCGCCGCTCTATCCGCAATATTCAGGTGCCACCACCGCCACGGTGGTCGATGAGGCCTTTCGCGCGCTGGCCGGAATGCGTTGGCAACCTGCACTGCGGACTTTGCCTGCCTATCACGACGATCCGGCTTATATATCGGCGTTAGCCGCAACGCTGAATGCGGAGCTGGCAAAGCTTGATTTCGAACCCGACGCCATAGTGGCCAGCTTTCACGGCATGCCCGAGCGGACTTTGCATCTGGGTGACCCCTATCATTGCCATTGCCAAAAGACGGCGCGCTTGCTTTCGGAAGCATTGGGCAAGCCGCTGACCATCGCCTTCCAGTCACGCTTCGGTCGTGCCAAATGGCTTGAGCCGTCGACCGAAGACACGATCAAGCGACTGGCGAATGAAGGCAAAAAGAAGATCGCCATTTTCGCGCCTGGTTTCTCCGCTGATTGTCTCGAAACGCTCGAAGAACTGGCGATGCAGGGCAAGGAGCAGTTCGAGGAAGCAGGCGGTGAACACTATGCCTATCTACCCTGCCTGAATGCCAGTGAGCCAGGCATGGATATGCTCGAAGCCCTCGTGCAGCGGGAACTTTCCGGCTGGCTGTGAATAGCGATGCACTGACGTTTACGGAAACTTGTTGCCCGACCAAACTCTGGTTATGCCACTCATAAGACTAATAAACAGTCAGGAGTGGATTTTATGACGCGCATTGCGGTGGTTACCGGTGGCACACGCGGTATTGGTGAGGCAATCAGCCTTAAGCTGAAAGAAAAGGGACGCTTTGTCATCGCCAACTATGGCGGTAATGATGCTGCTGCCAAGGAATTTTCTGACCGCACCGGGATTGCCGTCCGCAAATGGGATGTGGGCAATCATCAGGCTTGCCTTGACGCCTGTGCGGCTATCGAATCCGAATTCGGCCCGATCGATATCATGGTCAACAATGCGGGCATCACCCGCGATGCGACGATGGTCAAAATGACATTCGAGCAATGGGACGAGGTTATCCGCGTCGACCTGACCGGCTGCTTCAACATGGCGAAGGCTGTGTTCGCCGGAATGCGTGAGCGCAAATGGGGCCGTATCGTCAATGTCGGCTCGGTCAATGGGCAGGGCGGGCAGATCGGCCAGGTCAATTATGCCGCCGCCAAATCGGGCATTCATGGCTTCACCAAATCGCTTGCGATGGAAGGCGCGCGCTTCGGCGTCACCGCCAATGCCATCGCCCCGGGCTATATCGCGACCGAAATGCTCGCAACGATCCCTGACAATGTGATGGAAAAAATTGTCGCGCAGATCCCCATTGGCCGCCTTGGGCAGGCCGATGAAATCGCGCGCGGTGTCGAATTCCTGACCAGCGATAACGCAGGCTTCATCACCGGATCGACCCTGTCGATCAATGGCGGGCAGCATATGTATTGATAATGACTGGCCGGTCACCTTATCACCCGCCGGTCAAGCGCAGCGTCACCATATCAGGGCACCAGACCTCGATCAGTCTGGAGCCGCTGTTTTGGGATATGCTGAAGGCAGCTTCAGACGAGACCGGGCTGCCGGTCAATGCGCTCGTTGCAGCGATCGATAATGAGCGGCTCGCTTCGCCGACGCCCAGCGGCCTTGCTGGAGCTATCCGGATATGGCTGGTCGAAAGACTGAAAACCAATAGCGCCACATAAACAAGATGCCGCCCTGCGAGGCAGGAGCGGCACCAGTGGCGACCCGATACCATCCCATGAGGACGGTTCGACATCTTCGGTAAATAACCGCGTCGCGGATGCTGCAATCTGTACCGGCTTTGTCATCGCCAAATCGGGGGGGACATAGGCGACAATGTGAAGTGCGATATAAGGGAGGGATTCAGGGAGCGCACTTGGCCGGTGCGATGATTGCATCAACCGCTCCGTAAGCTTGGTTTGCCCCTCAACGCTCACTTTGGCCATACCGCTTTTCGCCCATAGGGGAATGTCGGGGTTAAATACCTGCTTCTACAGCTATCCGGACCGCATCGGCGGCATTGGATGTCGACAGTTTCTTGAACAACAGCATACGATGCATCTGCACGGTCTTTTCGCTGAGGGTCAGCATATAGGCGATCTGTTTGGTCCGATATCCCTGTGCCATCAGTTTCAGTATCTCGCGCTGACGCGGCGACAATGTGTCGACAAGCGCCGCTGCCTGCTGTTGGCGGATCGCGGTGATGCTGTCTTCGGTCTTGGCAATTTCAATCTGCGAACCAACGAAATATTCGATTTCTCCATCGGCATCGAACAGTGGCGCGATCATGACGGCGTTGCGAAACTGGGTGCCGTCCTTTTTGTAATTTACCAACTCTGCGATCGTCGGTGTTCGCTGTTCGATGGCGACGCGTAGCTTTTCCGTCTGTGCAGTTTCGGTTTTCGCTCCGCGCAAAAATCGGCAATTCCGGCCAACGACCTCATCCTCATCATAACCGGTCAGATCGAGGAAGGCCTGGTTGACCGCGATCAATGGGTTGTCGGTTTGCCGCGGGTCGCTGACAACTGTGGCAATCGGGCTATGACGGATTGATTCCAGCACAGGATGCCGGTTGCCGACAGTGGACTTAACAGACTTCATCGAACAATCCCTCTGCAGGTAAAATGCCCGAAGTTCACATGCTTATCAAGTAGCTGCAAAATCCTTTAGTCCGCCCCAACCCGCTCAATATCAGCACCGACAAGGCTGAGCTTTTCCTCAAGCCGTTCATAGCCGCGATCGAGGTGATAGATACGGCTGACCTCGGTCTGTCCTTCTGCGACCAGCCCTGCGATGATCAGACTCATCGATGCGCGTAGGTCGGTGGCCATCACCGGTGCTCCGGTCAGCTTGGGCACGCCGTGCACGATAGCCGTCCTGCCCTTGGTTTCGATATGCGCACCCATGCGGTTGAGTTCGGGAACGTGCATATAGCGGTTTTCGAAGATGGTTTCGGTCAGCACGCTAGCGCCATCGGCCATGCAGAGCATCGCCATGAACTGCGCCTGCATGTCGGTTGCAAATCCTGGATAAGGTGCGGTCGAGATGGTCAGAGGTTTCAGCCGACCTTCTGCTGCAACACGCAGCCCGCCTTTCACGGATTCAACGGTGACGCCGCAGGCCCGCAGCGCATCAACTGTTGCCTGCATTTCGCTTTCATTGGCCCCGATCAATTCAACCTCACCGCCGGTTGTAGCAACCGCGCAGGCATAGCTACCGGCCTCGATACGATCCCCCATCACGCGGTAGGTTGCGCCGTGCAAGCGGTCCTTTCCGTGGATGGTCAAGTCAGAGCTACCAATGCCTTCGATTTCAGCGCCCATGGCGACGAGCAAATTGCAAAGATCCACGATTTCGGGTTCGCGAGCGGCATTGTGCAGCACGCACGTCCCCTTGGCGAGCACGGCTGCCATCAAGGCATTTTCAGTCGCGCCAACCGAAACAACGGGGAAGGTATAACTACCCCCTGGTAGCCCGCCCTTGGGCGCGGTTGCCTTGACGTACCCTGAGGCCAATTCAATCTCTGCACCAAAGGCTTCAAGCGCTTTCAAATGGAGGTCGATCGGGCGGTTGCCGATTGCGCAGCCGCCAGGCAGCGAGACTGTCGCTTCGCCCATCCGCGCGAGCATCGGGCCAAGCACGAGGATCGACGCGCGCATCTTGCGGACCAGTTCATAGGGTGCGACCGAGGAGGTGATGCGCGTTGCCTCCAGCGTCATCACCCGGCCAAAATCCTCGGGACGCGAACCGGCAATCGTCGTCGAAATGCCGAACTGGTTCATCAGGTGCTGGAAGCCGTCAATATCGGCCAAGCGCGGTAAGTTTCGAAGTGTAAGCGGCTCGTCAGTGAGAAGCGCACAGGGAAGCAGCGTCAAGGCGCTGTTCTTGGCCCCTGAAATCGGAATTTTACCTTTGAGCTTGTTGCCGCCGCGAATGATAATTTTGTCCATCGCAGCGGTTTAGCGCGATGCGCGGCGCGTGCAAGCTCATCCTTTGCGCAGCGCCTCCGCCACCTGACCGAGCCGTTCCTTGCCCCAGAACATTTCATTGCCGACGAAGAAAGTGGGCACGCCAAATGCACCGCGCGCAGCGGCTTTTTCGGTGTTGGTGACAAGTTCAGCCTTCACCTCCGCATCCTCGGCCTTGGCAAGCAGCGCTACTCCATCCAGTCCGGCTACATCGAGCACGTTTTTGACAACCGCCGGGTCGCCCATGTTCGCGCCTTCCTCCCACATCGCCGCCATGATCGCTTCGACATAGGGCATGAAACATCCCAAATGCTGCGCAGCAACTGCACCGCGCATCAGGTGCAGCGAATTGATGGGGAAATTGGGGTTCATTTTGAACGGCACATTGTGCGCCTTCACGAAACGGTTGAACTCAAGCATTTCATAGTCGCGCTTCGCCGGCGTTTCGGCATAGCGCATCATAGGCGCTTGGTTGTTGGTGATTTTGAACAAGCCGCCCAGCAGGATAGGCACATATGTGGCTGTCGCGCCTGTTTCCTTGCACAACTCTGGAAGAACTTTGTGGGCAAGGTAGCTGTTAGGGCCACCAAAATCGAACAGGAATTCAAAGTTTTTGCTCACCATGTCTCTCCCCAAGGGCGCAGGTCCAATTCGTGGGTCCACGCGCTGCGATGCTGCTTATGCAGTGCAACATATTGCGCAGCAATGGCCTCCGGCGAGAGCACCAAATCATTTGCCTTGGCATCGTCGAAATCAGGACGGAGGCCGCGTATAAATTCGGTGTCGATACCGCCATCGATGATGCTGTGCGCGACATGGATATTCTGCGGCCCCAGTTCGCGCGCCATCGATTGCGCCAGCATGCGCAGTGCTGCTTTCGCGCCTGAAAAGGCAGCATAGCCTGCACCGCCGCGGATAGAGGCCGTTGCACCGGTGAAGATGATCGTACCTCGCTGGCGCCCCATCATGTGTTTGGAGACTTCACGGCCCATCAGGAAACCAGCAAAGGTCGCCATCTCCCAGACCTTGCGATAAACCTGCGCGGTTGTTTCTGTGATGCCGAAGCGGACATTGGCACCGATGTTGAATACGGCGACCTCGATAGGCCCGATATCGCGTTCGATAGTCTCTACCAACGCTACCATTGCATCTTCATCGCGCGCGTCCGCCGGATAAGCATGAGCTTTGTGTCCGGCGTCGCGGATGGATTGCGCCAGTTCCTCCAGCTTGTCGGCATGACGCGCACGGCGGTTGACGCAGGCGGTGTAGCCTTCGGCGGCAAAGGCCCTGGCGATGGCACCGCCGGTTGCGTCACCGGCGCCGATAATCAGGGCTGCAGACATAAGCGAATCTCCTTGGCGCACCATAGTAGCTATGATAAACATAGTAACAAGTGGAATTTGAAAGGGCTGATTGCATGCCACGTCGTACCGATCTTTCCGACACTTTTTGCCCTGTTGGCCGCTCGGCGGAACTTGTCGGCGATCGCGCCGTTTTGCTAATATTGCGTGACCTGTTTTTCGGGGTGCGCCGGTTTGAAGCCTTTCAGGCGAACACCGGCCTTGGCCCGCAGATTTTGGCGGACCGGCTCAAGCGGATGGAACGGGAGGGCGTAATCGAAAAGCGGCCATACCAGCAACGCCCCGTTCGCCACGAATATTGGCTCACCGACAAAGGCAAAGCGTTGTTCGATGTGCTCTATGCCATGCGCAACTGGGCCGAACGCTGGGCCTATGCGCCCGAGGAAAATGGCGCGTTTGGCCGAGCTGTTCGCTATACGCACCGGCAATGTGGTGCAGACGTCGGGCTTTCTACCACTTGTCCGCTGTGCGGCGAGACACTGGGTTATGGCGATCTGAAAGGCGAGATGTCGCCTGCGTTGCTGGCGGAGAGAGAAGCGCGAGTAGCGCGCTAGGTCACGCCTTCTCCAGCGTGCATTGCAGCGGGTGCTGGTGCTTCTTGGCGAAATCCATCACCTGGTTCACCTTGGTTTCGGCGACCTCATAGGTGAAGATTCCGCACACGCCGACGCCCTTTTGGTGGACATGCAGCATCACCCGCGTGGCCTGCTCGGTATCCATCTGGAAAAAGGCTTTCAGCACATGGACGACGAATTCCATCGGCGTGTAATCGTCGTTGAGCAGCAGCACTTTATATTGGCTGGGCTTCTTGGTCTTGGGCCGGGTGCGTGTCGCAAGCCCGACGCCGGGCCCGCGTGTATCGTCCCGATCGCCGTCTGGTCCCGCTGTAACGCGAATATTTGAATTCCGGTCCAAAGCCATGTCCTGAAAATAGGGTAAGGTGGGGGCGTTCCGCAAGTGCTGTTAATGGTAAATCGCGCACAAAGAAAAAGCCGCCCTTCCGCTTGGGAAGGACGGCTCTTTCAAAATGCGCCGGTTTGTCTGGTTTCCTGCCTCCAGGGAGGAGAGGAGAGAGGGGGCAGGTGCTCTAACGCCCCGGCGCAATCTTTCAGGAGGGCTTATGCAGCCTTCTTGAAAAAGTCGGCAGCGACCGCGAAACGGTTCGAGATCGGCTGGAACATGTCGTTTGCAAGCTTCACGAGCGCTTCGGTGTTCTTCGAACCCTGCGCAACCGCAGTGTCAAAGCCCTTGCGCATCCATTCGCCCTGCAGCTTCACGAAGTCGGTCGGGTTCTTCACGCCGGTGACTTCCTTGACGGCTGCCTGAGCTTCTTCGAAGTTCTTCTTGGCATATTCGAGGTTGGTCTTGCCCAGATCCTGTGCGCCCTTGGCGACGATCTTGCCGGCTTCAACCAGTGCTTCGAGGTTGGCCTTGTTGAACTCGGTTGCTTCAGCAGCAAACTTCTTGCCCTTTTCTGCAGCTTCGGTTGCCTTTTCGCGAACGTCGGCGAAAAAGTCTGCAGCCTTGGCCTGTGCTTCCTTGGCGGTCTTTTCTACGGTGTCAGTCATTTTCTTGACTCCTTCAGAGAGGGGTTTGTCATCCACAGAGACAATGCTCGTCACCAGCTGCTCTGCCTTTGCAGGCGTTGCTTCGGTTGCGGTGACAACCGGCTTGGCGGGTGCAGCCTTGGGCGCCGCAGTCTTGCGGGCTTTGGTTGCGGTCGTTTCAGCCTTGCTTGCCATTTTCATGCACCATTTCTGTTTTGTTGCAGTGCACAATAATGATTCAGGGGGTGGGAGTCAATGAAAATTGTGCAGTGCACAAAAAATAAAATCCGCCTTTTACAGCGGATTGTGGGAAAAGCTGTCCCCGGGGATGGTTCCGGGGACAGTTTAGGCGATGCGTACTTTATGCGGCTTCGTCGATAACGAGCCGTTCAAACCGGTCATAGTGATAATCGGCAGAACCGAATTGGCCTTCGATGAGCGTCGCGCGCTTGAAGTAGTGGCCGATCGCCAGTTCCTGCGTGATGCCGATGCCGCCATGCGTCTGGATCGCGTTCTGGCCGACAAATTTCGCGCCTCGTGAAACCTTGGCCTTGCACTGCGATACGGCGGCCATGCGCTCGTGCGCGGGCTTGTCGAGGTGCAGCGTGGCATAGGTCGTCATCGACTTGGCCTGCTCGACCTCCATGAACATGTCCACCATGCGGTGCTGCAGCACCTGGAAGCGGGCGATGGGCTGGCCGAACTGCTGGCGCTGTTTTGAATAGTCGAGCGTGCCTTCGTGCAGCTTCGCCATAACGCCGGTGGCTTCTGCACAGACTGCGACGGTTGCTTCGTCGACCACACGGTCGATCAGATCCATCCCGCCAGCGAGCAAGGCATCGCCGGGGATCGCAACATTTTCGAAATAGACTTCCGAAGCGCGATTGCCGTCGACGGTAGGATAGTCGCGGCGGGTGATACCGGGCAGATTGGCGTCGATCAGGAACAGCTCAACACCGTTGCGCTCACGGTTTGAACCACCAGTGCGGGCGGTGACCAGCAGATGCGTTGCCCATGGCGCGCAGTAAACAACGCCTTTGTGACCGTTCAGGATATAACCGCTGCCGTCGGCCTTGGCCGTCGTGCGGATATTTGCGAGGTCGTAACGACCCTGCGGTTCGGCATAAGCAAATGCGATGATGGTTTCGCCAGAGATAATGCCGGGGATATGCGCCGCCGCCTGTGCACCGCCAACAGCCTTCAGCGCGCCGCCGCCGATGACGACAGTCTGAAGGTAAGGCTCAATCGCTATTACCTTACCGAATTCTTCCATCAGCAAAGCATTTTCCAATGCTCCGCCACCAAGGCCGCCATGCTCTTCGTCAAAGGCAGCGCCCAGCAGGCCCAAATCATTGGCCAATGCATTCCAAATGCCGGGATCACGGCCCACGTCGGTCGCAATCATTTTCTGGCGAGTATCGAAATCATAAGTGTCGGCCAGAAAACGCGCGAGCGTGTCGCGGATCATCCCCTGGGTTTCGTTGTAGGTAAAATCCATTTTTGCTTATCCTCTCAAAGCCCCAGAACCATCTTGGCGATGATGTTATGCTGGATCTCGTTGGATCCGCCATAAATGGTGGTCTTGCGCATGTTGAAATAGCTCGGCGCTGTGCGGTGTGCATAGTCCGGGCCGATCGGGTGCTCGTTGTCGCCCTCGCCAAAGCCACGGAAGTAAGGCGCGCCATAATGGCCGACCGCTTCCAATGCGAGTTCAGTAATGCGCTGCTGGATTTCCGATCCCTTGATTTTGAGCAGGCTCGATTCCGGTCCCGGGCCACGCCCTGCCGCTTCACCCGCCAGGCTGCGCAGCTCGGTGAATTCGAGTGCAGTCAGGTCGGTCTGCAGCTCGGCCACCTTGCGCTTGAAGAAGGGGTTGGCGAGCAGCGGACGATCGCCATCCTGTTCGGAACGGGCGATATCCTTGATGCGCTCGATACCGCGCTTTGAGGCCGCGACGCCGGCAATGCCCGTACGTTCGTGGGCAAGCAGGAACTTGGCGCAGGTCCAGCCTTTATTCTCCTCGTAAACGCGGTTTTCAACCGGAACGCGGACGTCCTCGAGCCAGACTTCGTTCACTTCGTGCTCGCCGCCCAAGGTGATGATCGGGCGCACGGTGATGCCAGGAGTTTTCATGTCTACAAGGAGGAAGCTGATGCCCTCCTGCTGCTTCGCATCGGAATCGGTGCGGACAAGGAAGAAACCCCAATCGGCATGCTGTGCCATCGTCGTCCAGGTTTTCTGGCCGTTGACGACATAATGTTCGCCATCGCGCACGGCTTTGGTGCGCAGCGAGGCAAGGTCCGAGCCCGAGCCAGGTTCCGAATAGCCCTGGCACCACCAATCCTCACCCGAAAGGATGCGGGGAAGGAACTTGGCTTTCTGTTCGGGTGTGCCGAAGGTGTAAATGACTGGGCCAACCATCGATAGGCCGAAGGGCATCAAACGGATGCAATCGGCGCGGGCGGTTTCTTCCGACCAGATATAGCGCTGTGTCGGCGTCCAGCCGGTGCCGCCATATTCAACTGGCCATGCGGGGGCGACCCAGCCCTTTTTGTGCAAAATGCGGTGCCAGGCGAGGAAATCCTCTTTGCCCAGCTCGTCGCCTTCGTCTTGCTTGCCGCGCAGTTCCTGCGGGTAGTTTTCGGCAATAAATGCCCGCACTTCGTCACGGAAGGCGAGGTCTTCGGCAGTGAATTCCATATCCATGGCAGCTCTCCTCAATTGCGGCAATGTAGCGCGCACGTCCTCGCAAGGCGAGCCGACTCGCACCAAATCCGTCTGACATCGGAATTACCGGACGTTTACGTAAACGTCAATTGACCTGCCTCTATTTTACCAACATGGTGTGGCTACTAATATTGCCTTGAGGAGAGGGCATTTATGGAGGAATGGCGGCGCGGTTGGCGCACCGTTTTGGGCGCGGCGCTGGCGGCAGCGACAGGCGTCAACCTGCTCTATTTTGTCTTCAGCCTGTTCATTCCCCATCTGCAAAAGGAAACCGGCTGGACACTCGGGCAGTTCTCTCAACTGCAGGCGATTGTCGGCATAGGCTCGCTCGCGGCACCACTCGCCGGCTGGGCGATGGATCGATATGGATGTCGCAAAGTCTGGGCGGCCGGTATGGTCGCCATTGCCCTGTTATACATAGTGGTGGGTGTGGCGCCGGTAATCCCGGCGATGTTTGGTGCCCTTGTATTCGCGACAGGCCTCATCGGTGTTGCAACAACCTCCATATCCTACACGCGGGCAGTCAACAGTTGGTTCGAGCGGCAAAGGGGCCTGGCGCTTGCGCTTTCGGCCACAGGAATTTCCCTCGCGGCCATATTCCTGCCGCCGGTGCTGGAGCGGATCATCACTCTTGAAGGGTGGCGCACCGGCTATTTCATGTTGGCAGCGCTCGCCTTGTTCATCGGTTTACCGTCGATATTGTTCCTCGTCGCAGATCCACCGCCCCGCAAGGCGAGTTCTTTGGAAGATCACGAAAGTTTGCAAACCGGCCCCGACTCTTTTTGGCGTAGCGGGACCTTCTGGCTGATTGCCGTCAGCTATATCGGCATCAACATGCCTGCCTCCGGGATGCTTAGCCAGATGGTTCCGATGATGCTGGAGGAGGGTCTGACATCGACACAGGCGGCATTCGGTATCTCCGCCTTTGCCGCAGGGCAGTTTTTCGGCAGGCTCGCCTGCGGCTGGTTGCTGGATAGGGTGAACCCGCAACGCACAGCGTTTTTCTTCACACTGATCCCGGCGATTGGATGTGTATTACTGTGGCAGACGCAGAACTATTACGCTGCCGCGCTTTTTGCGGTGGCGGCTATCGGTGTGCAGCAAGGGGCGGAGATTGACCTGCTCGCTTATTTCGTGGCCAGCCGTTTCGGAATGGATCGCTATGGCACCATCTATGGCTGGGTGCAGGTTGCAGGCTGGATGGGCACGTTGTGCGGCGTTCTGCTGTTTGGCAAGATTCACGACTGGAATGGTGACTATTCGCTGTTCCAGGCCGGTGCGGTTTTTTCCTATCTCATTGCCGCGACCGGCTTCCTGTTCATCCGGTTAAAGCCTCAGCGTGTTTTCACATAGCTGCCCGGTGCTTCTTCCAGCGCTTTCAGCTTGCCTTCACCCGGTTGGCGTGCGCCTTTGGCCGCGATCTGCTTTGGCGCCTGAGCCGACAGCCAGTTGAGCCAATCGGGCCACCAGCTCCCCTTGGTCTCGGTCGCGCCTTGAACATATTCGTCGAGGCTCGAAACCGTGGGGTCTTCGTTGAGCCAATATTGATATTTGCCCTGTGCCGGTGGGTTGACCACACCTGCAATATGGCCGCTACCTGCCAGCACGAAGCGGACAGGTCCTTGGAAATGATCGCGGATTTTCCAGACGCTTGTAGCAGGCGCGATATGGTCCTCGCGGCCGGCCTGCACGTAGGTCGGCGTTGTGACTTTTCGCAGATCAATCGCTGTGCCGAGCGCGGATAGCGCGCCCGGTTCGACCAGCTTGTTGTCGCGATAGAGATCGCACAGATAGTCCTTGTGCCACTTGGCAGGCAGGTTGGTGACATCGCCATTCCAGTGCAGCAGATCGAATGCCGGATAGTCTTCGCCCAACAGGTAGTGCTTGTTGACGGTAGACCAGATCAAATCGTTGCCGCGCAACAGGTTGAACGTCAGCGCCAGGTAGCGGCCGTCTAGAAAGCCTTGCTGTGACGCCAGCGACTCGATCATCTTCAACTGATGCTCATCGATGAAGTTGAGCAATTCACCGCTGCGCGTAAAATCGACCTGCGCGGTGAAGAAAGTAGCACTCTTCACCTTGGCGTCTTCGCCGCGAGCAGCAAGGATGGCGAGTGTCGCAGCGAGCGTTGTTCCCGCAACGCAGTAGCCGATGGTGTGGACGCTATCGACTTCAAGCGCATCGCGGATGGTATCAATCGCATCGATCTGCGCCGCGATATAATCGTCCCACACCACATCGCGCATCGACGCATCGGCCGACTTCCACGATACGACGAATACGGTGATACCTTGGTCGACGCACCATTTGATGAAGCTTTTCTCAGCGGTCAGGTCGAGGATATAGAAGCGGTTGATCCAAGGCGGGAAGATAACCAACGGAGTCTCGAAAATCTTTTCGGTGGTCGGCGTATATTGAACGAGCTGATAGAGCGGCGTCTGGTGCACTACCTTTCCGGGGGTGCAGGCGATATTCTCGCCGAGCCGGAAGGCCTGCGGGTCGGTATGGGTCAACTGTCCGCGCTGCATATCCGCCAGCATGTGGCTGACGCCTGTCATCAGGCTCTGTCCCTTGGTCTCGATCGCCTTTTCGAGCGCAACCGGGTTGGTCAGTGGCGAATTTGCCGGACTCATCGCCTCGATAACCGTACGCACAGCGAATTCGAGCTTGGCCTTATCCGCCTTTGACAGATGCTCCATCTCGTGCGCAGCGCCGATCATATAATCGGACATCAGCTGGTAACCTTGCCGCATCAGGTCAAAAACCGGATGTTCCCATTGCGGGGCGGAAAAGCGGCGGTCTCTCGGGTTCAGCTTGTCATGTCCGGCTTTGGCCAGTGGGGCCAGCACTTCGCCCCATGCGTCCAGCGCATGCTTGTAGGCGGAAAGCGGGTCGGCCGCGCCAGCCCCGAAAGTTTCAGCCATTTTGGCGAGTTGTTCGGGGTCCATCAGGGGCGGTGTGGTGGGTGAATCGGCCATGTCTGTTGCATAACTCAAGCGGCCGCATTGTCGAAGCTTCTATTTGTTGTGCGGCGCAACATAGACATTGCAGCAAAATGCACGTATAGAGCAGTTTGAAAACTGGAACCCCAATGACAATTGAAAAACTTCCCGCGCTTCTTGGCGAAGCGCTTACCGCGCGTGGCTATACCACGCTGACCCCTGTGCAATCCGCCGTTATCGCCGAAGAAGCCGTCGGTCGTGACCTCGTTGTTTCGGCGCAAACCGGCTCCGGCAAGACCGTTGCTTTCGGTCTCGCCATGGCACCCGAGATTCTCGACGGCGGGCTGGTCAGCCTCGCGCGCGATCCCGCAGCTTTGATCATTGCCCCGACCCGTGAACTGGCCTTGCAGGTCAGCCGCGAACTGATGTGGCTTTATGGCAAGGCCGGCGTGCGCATCGCCACCTGCGTCGGCGGGATGGATGCGTCGAAAGAGCGCCGCAACCTCCAGACCGGGCCGCAGATTGTGGTCGGGACGCCTGGGCGTTTGCGCGACCATTTGGAGCGCGGCGCGTTGAACCTGTCGGCGCTGAAGGTCACGGTGCTCGACGAGGCCGACGAGATGCTCGACATGGGCTTCCGCGAAGAGCTTGAGGATATCCTCAACGCCACACCTGAAGGCCGACGCACACTGTTGTTTTCGGCGACGATGCCCAAGCCGATTGTCGCGCTGGCCAAACGCTATCAGAATGATGCGCTGCGCATTTCGACCGTCGGCGAAGATCGCGGCCATGGTGACATCAGCTATCAAGTCGTGACGGTTGCACCGCCAGATATCGAAAATGCGGTCGTCAACCTGCTCCGTCTGCACGAAGCCGATACCGCAATCCTGTTTTGCGCGACGCGGGAAAGCGTGCGGCATCTCTATTCTAAGCTGACAAATCGCGGCTTCAACGCCGTGGCGCTATCCGGCGAACATAGCCAGAGTGAGCGCAACCAGGCCTTGCAGGCGTTGCGCGACCGTCGCGCCCGCGTCTGCGTCGCCACCGACGTTGCTGCGCGCGGGATAGATCTGCCCAACCTGTCGCTCGTTATCCATGTCGAACTGCCGCGCGATGCCGAAGGTTTGCAGCACCGTTCGGGTCGTACCGGCCGTGCCGGCAAGAAGGGCACGGCCGTTTTGGTGGTGCCTTACCAACGGCGCAAGCGTGTCGAATCCATGCTGCGCGGTGCGCGGATCGAGGCGGAATGGATCAAGGTTCCGACCGCCGAGGATATTCGCGCGAAAGACCATGAGCGGCTGCTCGAAATGCTGCTGACCCCGGTCGAGGCCGAAGAGGAAGACCGCGCGCTGGGTGCACGCTTGCTCGAAACGATGAGCGCCGAGGATGTGGCTACAGCGTTGGTCCGCGCGCACCGCGCCAAAATGCCTGCACCCGAAGAGTTGCTCGACAATGGCAGCGGGGAGCGGATGCCCGACAATCGCCGTGCAGGCTTTGACGATTCGGTCTGGTTCAAACTGAACATCGGTCGCCGCAACAATGCCGATCCCAAATGGCTTTTGCCGCTGCTTTGCCGCAGGGGCGGGGTGACCAAAAATGATATCGGCGCGATACGTATTGCCGCGGATGAAACCTATGTCGGCATCTCGGCCGCTGCCGCGCGGCATTTTGCCAAGGCTGTGGCGCAACGCGGACATGATGAAGACAATGATGTCGAAATTATCGAGGCTGAAGGTCCACCGCGTCAGGCTGCGCGCGAGAACAAGCGCAAGGGCCGAGCCAATGAAGCTACACCTCGGCATAGTCCGCGCCCGTTCAAGGGGCCGCGCAGTGATGGCGGCGCAGGCGAAGGCAAGCGCCCTTTCCGCCAAGGTAGCGCTCCATCGAAGCATGGCGTGAAACATAAGGCCAAGGGCAACCGGCCTCGCTAGGCCGGTTTTTCTGGCAAATCGATGAAACATCGCGCATGAGGGCGGCTCTCTAACCTATTTGTAACAAGGAGCCTCTGGAGTCCGATGTCCGAAGAATTCTACCGCATGAAGCGCTTGCCGCCCTATGTCATCGCTGAAGTGAATGCGATGCGAGCGGCCGCCCGTGCGGCGGGAGAGGATATTATTGACCTCGGCATGGGCAATCCCGACCTGCCGCCACCCCAGCATGTGATCGACAAGCTGGTAGAGGTTGCGCAGAAACCCGATGCGCATGGCTATTCGGCGTCGAAGGGCATTCCGGGCCTTCGACGCGCACAGGCAAACTATTATGGCCGCCGTTTTGGCGTCGATGTCGATCCCGAAACCGAAGTGGTTGTGACCATGGGGTCAAAGGAAGGGCTCGCCAGCCTTGCCACCGCGATCACCGCGCCGGGCGATGTCGTGCTCGCACCCAATCCCAGCTATCCTATCCATACCTTTGGATTCATTATCGCAGGGGCAACCATCCGTTCGGTTCCGACAACGCCTGACGAAAATTATTTCCGTGCGCTTGATCGCGCCATGGCGTTCACTGTGCCGCGCCCGTCGATCCTTGTGGTCAACTATCCGTCAAACCCGACTGCCGAAACGGTTGACCTTGCATTCTACGAACGGCTGGTCGCCTGGGCGAAGGAGAACAAGGTCTGGATCCTATCCGACCTAGCCTATTCCGAGCTCTATTTTGATGGCAATCCGACAGTTTCGATCCTGCAGGTCAAGGGCGCGAAGGACGTTGCTATTGAATTCACCTCGCTGTCGAAAACCTATTCGATGGCCGGATGGCGGATCGGCTTTGCGGTAGGGAATAAGCAGCTGATTGCCGCAATGACGCGGGTGAAAAGCTATCTCGATTATGGGGCCTTCACCCCGATCCAGGCAGCGGCTTGTGCGGCATTGAATGGCCCGCAAGATATCGTCGAAAAGAACCGAGAGCTATATCACAAGCGGCGTGACGTGCTGGTCGAAGCCTTTGGACGTGCTGGTTGGGAAATCCCTGCACCGCGGGCGTCAATGTTCGCCTGGGCCCCGTTGCCGCCAGCCCTTGCCCATCTCGGCAGTCTTGAATTTTCGAAGCAACTGCTGACCGAGGCCAAGGTCGCGGTTGCCCCAGGCGTTGGCTATGGTGAGGATGGCGAAGGCTTTGTTCGCATCGCGATGGTCGAAAACGAGCACCGCCTGAGACAGGCCGCGCGCAACATCAAACGCTATCTGCAATCTATGGGCGTGAATACACCAACGCAGGCGAAGGCGATTTAGGGCAGCGTTGCTTCGATACTGGGCTTGAAGGCCGGTTCCACCCGTGCCTTCGACGCCTGTTCATAGGCATAGCCTGCCTGGAGCACGCGCTCGTCATCCCATGCGGTACCGACAAAGCTGATGCCAAGGGGTAACCTCTCGATTGCCCCCATCGGAACCGTCAGATGGGGATATCCCGCAATCGCGGGCAGGGCACTGGCGCTGGGGCCCGAATATTGGTCGCCATTCACAAGGTCGGTCTTCCAGGCAACGCCGGTCGTCGGCGATACCAGCAAATCGACCTTGTTTTCGCGGAGCAGTCGATCGATGCCTTCGGGCCCGGCTAAGCGTTTCGATTTGGCGAGCGCTTCCAGATACGCAGGATCGTCCAGGCCCTTTTTGGATTGGGCAAGATCGAATAACTCCTGCCCGAACCAGCGCAACTCGGCGGGCTCGGCCTTGTTGAAGGCGATGACCTGTTCGAGCGTGCGGGTTTTCACGGTTGACGGCGTCGTGGCAAGATAGGCGTTCAGGTCGGCTTTGAGTTCGAACATCAACACCTCGAACTCTGCTTCGCCCAGCCCGTCAAAGCCCTTTCGGCTGTCCGCGATATCGACAATCTCTGCACCCTGCTTGCGCATCACATCGAGCGCCGCTTCGAAGCGCGCCTGGATGGCTGGATTGTCACCTATGCGGTCGCGTGCGACGCCGAGGCGCATGCCTTTGAGTGCATAGGCGTTGAGATTCGCGGCATAGTCTTTCTTTCGTTTATCCGCCTCTGCAGTTGCGGGATCAGTCGCATCGCTTCCTGCCATCGCAGTCAGCAGAAAGGCCGCATCGCGCACCGTGCGGGTCATCGGTCCCGCTGTGTCCTGACTATGCGAAATTGGCACGATCAGGCTACGGCTGACGAGGCCTAGCGTGGGTTTGAACCCGACAACGCCGTTGACCGACGACGGGCAGACAATAGAGCCGTCAGTCTCGGTGCCAATTGTCAGCGGTGCAAGATTCGCTGCCGCTGCCGCACCACTGCCGGCTGACGAGCCGCAACTATTGCGATCGAGCACATAGGGGTTGCGCGTAAGGCCTCCCACCGCGCTCCAGCCACTGGTCGAGCTGCCCGAACGGATATTGGCCCATTCGCTCAAATTGGTCTTGCCTAGGATAATGGCGCCGGCCTCACGGAGGCGGGCGATCATCGGGGCATCGCGATTGGTGATGTTGTCTTTAAGCGCCAGCGATCCGGCGGTGGTCGGAACTGGCCCCGCCACCTCGATATTGTCTTTCACCAGCACCGGAATGCCATGCAACGGTCCGCGCACCTTGCCTGCCCTGCGCTCCGCATCTAAACGCCGCGCCTGTTCGATAGCGTCCGGAAATATGGCAATCACGGCGTTCAGGCGAGGGCCGCTATCGTCGATATCCGCAATCCGTTTCAGATATTGGCGAACGATTTCTTCCGACGTCCCCAATCCCGCAACTTGCGAGGCCGAAAGTGCAGTGACTTCGGAATCGAATCCCGAATGCAGGATTTGCGCTGTAGGCGAACGGGCCTGAACTATGGTCGAAGCACACAGGGCGGCGGCGAATACAATGGCTGTTCTCATCCGCACAGCCTAGCACTTGCGGAATCGGTTTCAATCCGCCATCGAATTTGCATGTCCAAAAAAGATTTCGCCTTCCGTTATCCCCTCCGCGTCCGTTGGGCAGAGACCGACGCGCAGGGTGTTGTCTTCAACGCGCGCTATCTCGATTATGCCGACGTTGCCGTCACCGAATATTGGCGTGCCTGCGGGTTGCGGCTGGTCAATCCCGATGAACCGCTTGAGTTCCATGTCAAAAAGGCAACGGTGCTCTGGAACGCACCGATCTTCCCGGACGAAATGATCGAGGTGATGTGCCGTACCACCAAAATGGGGCGCAGCAGCATTACCAAGATCGTCGAAATCCACGGCGCGACCGAAGATGGATCGGACGACCTGCGCGCAGAGGTAGAACTGGTCAGCGTGTTCGTCGATCTCGAATCACACCGACCGATGCCATTCCCCGAATGGATAAAGGAAGTGTTCCTGAAGTTCGATGCCAAGGCGGAAAATGCACCCTCGCGTGAAGAGGTTCCCGCCGAATGAACGCGCGCGTCGAATTCTTCTACGACCTATCCAGCCCATGGACTTATCTGGCCTTCACCAATTTGTGGCCGTTGCTGGAACGGACCGGCGAACAGGCGGTGCTGCGTCCGATACTTGTCGGTGGAGTGTTCAACGCGGTGAACCAGTCGGTCTATGCCGCGCGCGAGATGACTGACAATCGCAAGCTCAAGCATAGCTGGAAGGTTTTGCTCGATTGGGCCGCGCTGGCCAGGGTGGAGATGAACTTCCCGTCCAAATGGCATCCGGCCAAGAGTGTGAACGCCATGCGCTTTGCTTGCGCATTGGAAGGCGATCAGGATGCACTACGCCGTTTTTCCAAGGCTGCGTTCGAAAGTTATTTTGGCGCTCAAGAAAATCTGGATGACGCAAATGTGTTGGCGGCAGTAGCCAATGGCATCGGGCTGGATGGTGCGGCGCTGAAGGCGGCATCGCAATCGGATGAGGTAAAGGCTCGACTGCGCGCCAACACCGAAGAGGTGATTGCGCGCGGCGGCTATGGATCGCCCTCGATCTTTGTCGATGGCACCGACATGTATTTTGGCAATGATCAGCTGCCCTTGGTTGAGGCAGCGCTTGGGAGAGAGAAGCAATGAACGACCGCATTTCAATCACCATGCTCGAAGACGGCATCGCCGATGTCCGCATGACCCGCGTTGACAAGATGAATGCCCTCGACGGTGCGCAATGGAATGCGTTGGTCGAGGCGATTGAGCAGTTGAAGGCGACCCCGGGCCTCCGCGTTGTTGTGCTTTCTGGCGAAGGGCGTGCATTTTGTGCCGGCCTCGATCTTGCCAGTCTGCAAAGCGAACGCGATCCCGGCGCGAGCAGCGCTGGCGGTTCGCTCGCCGATCGCACCAAGGGCATTTCGAACAACGCGCAATATGCTGCCTATGGCTGGCGCGAACTGCCGGTGCCCGTGATTGCAGCCGTGCATGGTGTAGCCTTTGGCGCGGGCAGCCAGATTATGGCGGGTGCCGATATCCGCATAGTCCATCCCGACACGCGCATTGCGATCATGGAAATGAAATGGGGCCTCGTCCCCGATGTCGGCGGCATGCCGTTGTGGCGCACGCAGGTGGCCGACGATGTGCTGCGCGAAATGATTTACACCAACCGCGAATTCAACGGTGTCGAGGCCAAGGAAATGGGCTTTGCCACCCATGTTTCCGATGATCCGCATGCCAAGGCGATGGAACTGGCGCGGGTGATTGCAAACAAGAACCCGCATGCCATTCGAGGTGCCAAGCGTATGTGCAACGCGTTGGCGACATCAAGCGATGCAGAATTGCTTCAGATGGAAAGCGACGAGCAGTTGAAAGTCATCCGCACGCCTAACCAGATGGAAGCGGTGATGTCTGAAATGCAGAAGCGGAAGCCGAACTTCGCGGACTAAGGCTTAATTCCCCTCCCGTTTAGGGGAGGGGGGAAGAAGTTAATCGACTGGTTTCGCCATCATCTCTTCAAGCTCGGCAACCACTTCGGCGCGTAGGGGCTTGGCCTCATTGTCGGTGCGGCAAACGATCACGCTGTCGCAGGTTCCGATGCACTGGCCCTTCTGGAACATTGCCTGCACCACAACCCAGCTTGAATTGCCGATGCGGCCAATGCCCGAACCGATAGTTACCGGGGCGGGAAAATTTCCTTCACGTAGGTAATTGATCTCGACCGAGGCGACCATCGTGCGCTCATTCTTTGGCCGCTCGGTCCATGGCCGCGCCTTGCGGTGCAGCTGGACGCGGGCATTCTCGAACAAGGACGCGAAAGCGACATTGTTGAGATGCCCGTTGATATCCATATCCTGAAAGCGGGTGTCGCTCTCCAGGATGATGGGATAGGCAGCCAGATTGAGCCGCCACCCTTCTGGTTTCGCCATTACAGCTTGCGCCCGATCAGTTCTTTCATGATCTCGCTGGTGCCGCCGAAGATACGGGTTACACGCGCACCGCGGAACTGCTTGGCAATTGGATATTCGTTCATGAAGCCCGCACCGCCATGAAGCTGAAGGCACTTGTCAACGACTTCGCCTTGCAGCTCGGTATGCCACAGCTTTGCCGCCGATGCCTCTTCGGGGGTCAGCTCTTTCTTGATGTGGCGGGCTAGAGCCCAGTCGATATGTGCCCAACCCACCTGCAGCTTGGTCTTCAGGTCTGCCAGCACGAAACGGGTGTTCTGGAAATCGAGGATCGGCTTGCCGAATGCCTTGCGCTCGCGCACAAATTCGACCGTCTGATCGAAACTGCGCTGCGCAGCTGTCTGCGCGCCAATAGCAATCGAAAGTCGCTCCTGCGGCAATTCGCTCATCAGATAGATGAAGCCCATGCCTTCCTGACCGAGGCAGTTGGTGATCGGAACGCGGACGTCTTCGAAAAACAGTTCCGACGTGTCGGCAGCATCAAGGCCGACCTTGTCGAGGTTGCGGCCGCGCTTGAAGCCTTCACGATCCGCCTCGACAAGGACGATAGACACGCCCTTATAGGCCGGGTTCGCATCGGGATCGGTCTTGCAGCAGACGAGGATCAAGTCGGCATTCTGGCCGTTGGTGATGTAGGTCTTTGCACCGTTGACGACATAATGGTTGCCATCCTTTTTCGCGGTGGTGCGCATGCCCTGAAGGTCGGAACCGGTGCCCGGCTCGGTCATGGCAATGGCGGTGATGACTTCGCCCGAAACCATCTTGGGAAGCCACTGCTTTTTCTGCTCTTCGGAGCCATATTGTATGATGTAATTGGCAACGATATCGGTCTGCAGCGAGAAACCCGTCGCGACATCGGTGTTGTAGCCGAATTCTTCATTGATGATGGCGTTATAGCCAAAATCTAGGCCCAGCCCGCCAAATTCCTCTGGAACGGTGGGGCAGAGCAGGCCCAGTTCGCCCGCCTTGGGCCATACATCGCGCGGGACGAGACCGTCTGCGTCCCATTTGTCCGCATTGGGCTCGATCTCTTTGGCAACAAACTGGCGGACCGTTGAGCGGAAGGCTTCATGATCTTCGTTATAGGCGGTGCGGTGCAATGCATCGAGCGACATGGCGCGAGTCTCCTAAGGCTGTTCTGGCCGCCAGAAACAGCAAGTTTACGCAAGCGTCAAGCGGGAATTTAACCGTATGATTAAACCGGTTCGCCAGCCTCGCGAGCCCGGGCGATTATGGTGCGTTCGGCGGTAGGCACCATGCGATAGGCCGCAATCAGCAATCCGAGTGCGATCGGGGCTACGGCGATCAGCGACAATATGCCTACACGCAGGTCGCCAACCAGTTTGCCGTCGACCATTGTACCCGCAAGGTCGGAAATCTGCCCAACCATATAGGGGCCGAAAGACAGTCCCACCAAAGTCGTGCCGAGGAAAAAGGCTGCCGTCGCCGTCCCACGCATGCGCGGCAGCACCAGATCCTGCGTGGTTGCCGCCGCTGCACCCAGTGCGGTTGCACCCAGCATGCCGGCTACAAAATTCATCGTGTAGAACAGCGTTGAATTTTCGGTGGTATAGCCGATCCAGATCGGAATGATCGGGCCTACCACGCCCAAGATGATCATCAATATCCGGCCTGCGGGATTTTTCATCCGCAACGCATCGGCCATGCGCCCGCCGATGATGACACCGAGGAATCCGCTCAACGCGCCATTGGCACCCAGGATGAAGGCCAGTTCTGCCTTGGGCAACTTCAGGACAATCTCGGCATAGGGCGCCGACCAGAAGCTCAACGCATAAGCAGCCAGCGAGACAAGGCCATAGCCCAGCGTGGTGCAGATAAAGGCGGGCGTGCCCCAGATCAGTTTGAAGGTGGCCGGGTCACGCGCGCGCAGCGCCGAAGCCCATGAAAACACCGCATAATAGCCAAAGCCGACCGCTGACCATTGCGGCAGGTTGCCGGTCAGATTGATCATCCACCATGCAAAAGCGGCGATAGCGGCACCGGTCGCGATGTTAATGACAAAGGCAGCGGGGCCGCGCTGCCAAGCGCCCCAGATGGTAAAGGGAGGAACGATCATCGACAGGTCGCTGGCAAAAGCGCGGAAGGGTGTGGGAGAGCTTTCGGTCGCAACGCCGTCCATCGCGCCGCGGATCGGTTCCCGTAGTGACGAAACCCAAAGTGCAAGCAAGACGCCCGGAATGCCGACCGCCAGAAATGCGGCTTGCCACCCCACCAGCCCCAACGGTGCATCCACGGGATAGGCATCGTTCCAGGCCTTCACGATCAGAGCACCGATGAACAGCGATACCCCGCCGCCCAGATAGAGGCCTGACGAATAAATGGCGAGTGCCGTGGCGCGTTGACGCTTGGGGAAATAATCAGAGATTAGGGAGTAAGCTGTCGGACTTGCGGTCGCTTCCCCGACACCGACGCCCATGCGGGCCAGAGTCAGTTCAACCTGATTGCGCGCGAAGCCTGACAATGCCGTCATCAGTGACCAGAGTGCCAGTCCTATCGAAAGCAATTTTACGCGATTCCAATTGTCTGCCAGCCGGCCGAGCGGGATGCCGAAAAGCGCATAAAAGACGGCGAAAGCTGCACCCCCAAGAAAGCCCATCTCGGAATCGGTGAGGCCAAGATCGGCCTTGATATCGACAGCCAAGATGCTGACGATCTGTCGATCGATGAAGTTAAGAATGTAAACGATGACCAGGACGGTCAGCACATACCAGCTGTAGCCGGTCGCAGATTTCTCCCCTTGGGCGTTGGCGTTTCCAATCGATTCCCCATCGCTTGTTGCGCTCAACGTCATTCTCCTCTTGCTTGTCTCTCAGTTGGGCCTTGGGCTAGCAGAGGATGTGTAAAGCGCAAGCGGGTAAAGGATTTCAGATGGCGGTTTCGGTGTTGATGGTGTGCCTCGGCAATATCTGTCGCTCGCCGCTGGCAGAGGCGGCCTTTCGACATCATGCTGAACGGATAGAGCTCGATGTGCTTGTCGATTCTGCCGGTACCGGCGATTGGCATGTCGGCCGCCCGCCAGACCGCCGCGCGCAAGAGGTGGCACAAAGGCTGGGGCGGATGGACATCAGCAATCTGCGCGCGCGTCAGGTGCAGCGCGATGACTTTCATCGCTTCGACCATATTGTCGTCATGGACCAATCCAATTTGCGGAATGTTCGCGCGCTTGCGCCCGGCGATGCGAGTGCACGCATCTCAATGTTGCTTGATCATTTGCCAGGGCATGAGGGGCGCGCTGTGGCAGACCCTTATTATGGCGATGTCGAAGACTTTGAAGCATGCTGGCATGAGGTGGAAGCCGCCGCGCGTTCACTCGCAAAGCGCCTGCAGCAAGAGTTTGGATAAGGCCAAAACGGGTATTGCGTTCATCATCCCCGGCTGACAGCATCCCGGTTGCCAAGGTTGAGGAGGAATTCGTTGCCCGATATTGCCGCCATCGCAGCGAAGGTGCGTTCGCAGGCTGAACTGCTTCCCGCGCTTTATGGTCATATTGATTTTGACAGCACGCCTGAGCGGTTTGCTGCTGGTCCGGATGACCGGACCGAACTTACAGAGGTGAAGGGCAAAAGACGCGCCGATTTTCTGGCAGATACCGAGTTGGTCGCGCGTATTCGCGAATATAGCATGTTAGGCGATATCACCGGCGATGCCTATGCGGCATTGATGCGCGAATATGGCTTCCGGCGTCTCGTCGATATGCTGATCGAGGCATGTGACAAGGGTGTCGACAAGGTCGAAGGTGCGCCGCCGGAATTGGTCGCGCTGATAACGGAGATGGAGCGCATCCCTGACTGGCTCGACATGAAAATGGTCGAAAGGGGCGCAAAGGCCGAACGCAATTCGGCGGCGAACATTTCGCCCTTTGCCATTCGCGGAGCGTTTATCGCGACATTCCTCAACAAATATTCGGCGCTGCCGATGGCGCTCACCGGAACGCTGAGCCACGCGACTGCAGCCAAGCGCGTGAAAGAAACCGCGACCTTTTTTACCACCACAGTCCTCCCCGGCGCGCTCAAACGTTTTGGCCCGGGTTTCAAGGCAGCGGCGATGGTGCGGCTTATGCACTCGATGGTCCGAGTGAACGTGCTCTCGCGCCCCGGCATGTGGGATTCAAAGATCTATGGTATTCCGATCCCGCAATTGGATCAGATGCCGGCAGGGCTAATCCCGATCTATTTCCTATCCGAAAAAGTGTTGGGGCAGGGGCGGACAAGCTTCAATGCGGAGGAGCGGGCGAAGGTCGAACTCGCCCGCTATCGCTGCTATCTTCTCGGGCTCCCGGAAGATTTGCTGGCGGATAATCCGACCGACATCGTCCGCATCTGGTGCACGCGCAGCGCGACATTGCGCTATGAATATGACGATGCGATCTGCGGCGGATTGTTGCGTGCCACGATGGAGGCAGAGCTCAGCAAGGATCGTTCGCTGCCCGGGCGCGTGTTCCGCCGTCTTGAACGCTCTTTTGCGCGCGTGTTCTTCGTCAACACCTTCCTCAAAGGCGATGAAGCTGCCGCTGCATCCGTCGGTGTACCACTGACAGGAAAAGACAAGGCGCTCTATGCCGCGACGATGGCGGCGATTGTCGGCCAGACGCTGGGGCATAAGGTGGCTTCGCGGCTACCGCTGGTTGGCGATTTGGCCGACCAGCTGCTGGTTTCACGGCTGCGCCGACAATTGGCGGAATATGGCCATGCCGAGTTCACATCCGACGCCGCGCAATATCGCCCGGCTACCAGTTGAGCGTTTGAACCAAAACAGGGCAGCCCGAGTCCGGTTTCACTTGAAATTGGAACGATTTCATCCAATATTACGGGCTTAGGCGGCTATGGTGCCGCCCTTTTGAGGAGACGTTTGAAATGGCTGAATGGTCTGATCCGCGGGTAACGCAAACCGGCGCGGGCGTTACCATTGATGGCAAGCCGATTGCCTCAACGGCAGTCGACGCCGGGCTGCGCGCCCATATGCTCAAGGTTTACAATTACATGGCGTCGGGCGTTTTGCTTACTGGCATCGTCGCAATGCTGTTCGCCAATAGCGGCATGGCTGCGCAGGTAATGGCAACGCCGCTGCGCTGGTTGATCATCCTGTCGCCGCTCGCCTTCATCATGGTGATGAGTTTTGGCATCAACAAGCTGTCGACCGGTGCATTGCAGGCGATGTTCTGGGCGTTCGCGACGGTCATGGGTCTGTCGATGTCGACGATTTTCCTTGTTTACTCAGGGGAATCGATTGCTCGCACCTTCTTTGTGACGGCAGCGGCTTTCGCTTCGCTCAGCCTGTGGGGCTACACCACCAAAAAGGATCTGACCGGTTGGGGCAGCTTCCTGATCATGGGTGTGGTGGGGCTATTGTTGGCGTCGATCATCAACATTTTCCTTGGCTCGAGCACGATGGGCTGGGTCATCAGCTTCCTCGGTGTGCTGATCTTCGCTGGTCTGACGGCATATGATACGCAGCGTATCAAGAGCGAATATTTCTACTTCGCTGGCCATGAAGCGCTCGGCAAGATCGCAATCATGGGGGCGCTGAACCTGTATCTCGATTTCGTGAACATGTTCCAGTTCCTGCTCAGCTTCCTGGGCAACCGGGATTAATTCAGCCTATGCGGCAGAACGAGAAGGCCCGGTGGGAAACCACTGGGCCTTTTTCTTTGTGCATTTCGCCGATGGGCGCTTTATTTTTGGCTGTTAATCGTGTTGACAGACGGAAAGATATAATTGGTTGCACGGGAGTGATTTGAATATGCGGAAATTGGGTAGGGCTTCCCTGATCGTTGGTTTGACGATGCTGGCTGCTGCATGTGCACCTGCGCCCAAACCCGTTGTGGTGGCACCACGGCCAGTCGCTCCGCCCCCCGCACCCGTAATTCCGCCGATGCCGCTGCCGCCAGGCGGCGCCGCAGTGACGATGAAAATCCCCGCAATTGGCGCGGATGGCGTGCGCATAACACCTAATCGCAATCTCTCTCGCGAAGAATATATCTGGCACTTGCGGTCCGGCCTGAACGTTGCCGCGTTAAACTGCCAAGGCCTCGTTTGGGGAGAGATTGCGCAGAATTACAATCGCTATCTGCAGGTTCACAAATCCCGACTGGCGCAGACCAACAAAGCGGTCGATGCCGAATATGTGAAACGCTATCGAGGGCAGAATGCGCTGCGTGTGCGCGACACCCATTCTACAGACCTGTATAACTATTTCGCTCTACCGCCGGTGCGCGCAGAGTTTTGCGATAAATCGCTTGCGAAATCGCGGGAAATTATTGCGATACCTTCGACAGCGCTGCCTGAGTATAGTTTCGGCGCGTTGGCCGATCTGGATGCGGTCTTCATTAATTTTTATAATGCGTTCGAGAAATATAAAGTCGACATCGTCGAGTGGAATGCGCGTTATGGCCCGCAGCCGCTCGCACAAGCCTCTGCCCCTGCAGTTGTGACCACAATCTCGACCAAATAGCAGTAGGCGTCAGGCCATCTGGATATAATCGCGCATCGCCGAGGCTTCGGCCTCGATCTTTTCGATGCGGTATTTGACCAGATCGCCGATTGATACGAAACCGACAATCTGGAGCCCGTCTGCAACAGGAAGGTGTCGGATGCGCCGCCGCGTCATCAGTGAAAGGGCAGAAAGGACAGGCGTATCTGCGGTAACGGTTATCGCTGGCGCAGTCATGACGTCGCCTACCCGTTTGGCCATCAGCGCCGATCCGTGGCTGGCAAGCCCATAGATCACGTCGCGTTCCGAAAATATTCCAAGCACCTCGCCATGCTCGACAACAGGCAACGCGCCGATCCGTTTTTCAGCGAGTCGCGCGACCACGGTTTCTACCAACTCGTCCGGAGATGCTGTGAAAACCGCGCCTTCGCGGGCTTGCAGGATGATGGCAATCGTCATCGCGTCCTCCCATTCGTCTTGCTCCGGCGCTTTACATAGCATAGACGCGGCGCAGGATAAAATGACTCGACCCTCCCGCCTTGATAATCCCGAATATGCCGCCTTTGCCTGGGCGCGCTATCGCCGTCTGATGGGATGGATGTTCGCCTTCACGCTCGTGATCACCGGAGCAGCGCTAGGCCTGTTCTGGTTCCAATATGGTCTGATCTCGATCCACCTCTATATTGCGACTGCAGCAGGCATCATTTTTTCGGTGATGCTGATGTCGGCGCTGATGGGGTTGGTTTTCCTTTCCAGCGGAACGGGGCATGACGAGGCGATAGAAGATCCTTTTGCTGATCTGGCGGATGACGAGAATGAGCAGCATCGTCCATAACCTTCCGGTGCGGGGTGACCCGATCCTCCGCGTTGTCCCGCGGCCTGCAGATATCAATGCCAATGGCCATATTTTTGGCGGTTGGGTATTGGCGCAGATGGATATCGCAGGCGGCATCGTTGCTGGGCGGATCGCCGAAGGGCCGTGCGCGACAGTTGCGATCGAAAAGATGGAATTTATCGCACCGATTCTGCTGCGCGATATCATCTCGGTCTATGCATCACTTGAGCGACGCGGGCGTACCTCGATGGCGATCAAGATAGAAGTCCTTGCGACGCGCGACAGGGGAGAACAAGAGGTCAAGGTGACCGAGGGCCTGTTCACCTTTGTTGCGCTTGATGAGCATCACCGGCCGAGGCCGTTGCCCTAACAGGATTGAGCGGTCAGACTTTACCAACCTTGCCCAGCAGCATTTCTTCGACTGTTTTGCGATAGCCTGCCGAAACAGGAATGCGAGTACCGTCTACCATGAGCAGTTCGATCTTGCGACCCTGACGACTTAGCTTTTCAACAGCGTCGCATGCGACCCACCAGGATCGGTGGACTTGCAGACCATCATAGTCGGAAAGCTCCTGCAGCGCGTCGCGGAAACGTATCAGGATAAGGTCTGTCCCGCGTGCAGTCGTCGCGCGCAGATAATGGTCTTCCATTTGCAAATGCAGCAATTGCGTTCCCAAACGGTCGGGAAGACGCGAAAGAAAACGCATCCCCGCAGCGGGCCTATTGCGGGCTTCAGACTGCAAGCCATGCAGTGCCAGGATGAACAGTGCATTGACCCCGATGGCAAGCAGGTTGATCACCAGCAACTGTGAAAAAAGCGCAATCAACCCGGCCGCATCGCGCGAGGGACGCATGGGGGTGACAGCATCACCCAAACGGGCCACAGCGATTGACCAACCCCAATATTCAATCGCGTGGA
>NZ_CALMSV010000009.1 GCF_937872355.1 uncultured Sphingorhabdus sp.
GACCAACGTCATGCTTCGCGTGGTTGCGCCCGCCAGCAATCCAGGCGTTGTGCTTGATCCGGCAACGGGCCAAATTTCAGTCGATTCGTCGGTGCCGCAAGGGACCTACACCATCGATTATGAGATTTGCGAGCGGCTGAATCCAACCAATTGCGCCACCGCCACAGCAACCATCGTCGTAGAGCCCGCGCTAAGCTCGGTCACCGGCACGGTCTATGATGACCGCAACGGCAACCAGACGCTCGATAGCGGCGAAACGCGGCGCGACGGCTGGATCGTCGAAGTCATGCGCGATGGTGTTGTCGTGGCAACGACCCGCACTGACAGCCAGGGCAATTACCGCTTTGACGGTCTGTTGAGCGGCGGCGGCTATTCGATCCAGTTCCGCAACCCGGAAAACAACGTCATCTACAATGTCATCGACGATGTTACCCTCGCCAACAACACGGTAGTCATCGACCAGAACCTGCCTCTCGATCCCTCAGGTGTGGTTTACGATTCGATCACGCGTGCGCCGGTGCGCAACGCGATTGTCACGATGCTGGGGGCCAACGGCCAGCCGCTACCGGGCATCTGTTTCTTGTCGGCCACGCAGCAAAGCCAGGCGACAGACGCAACCGGCATGTATCGGTTTGACATCATTCCGGGCGCGGCACCGCAGTGTCCGGTCGGCGAAACAACCTATACGATTTCGGTTGCACCGCCCACGGGCTATTCGGCACCGTCCAGCGTCCTGCCCGCCGAAATTGGGGCGTTCGATCCGACTGGCCTCAGCGGACCAGTCATGATCGGCGCGAGCTCCAGCGCCCCTTCCGGGGGCGATCCTGTTCGCTGGTACCAGACATTCCGTCTGGCACAGGGCGATCCAGACGTGATTTTCAATCACATTCCGCTAGATCCGTTCCTGTCGCGCTCACCGCTGGTTGTTACCAAAACAAGCATCAAGCGTACTGCCAATGTCGGCGATCTGATTCCCTACACAATCACGGTTCGCAACACAGAGGCGGCGCAGCGTGCTCCGGTTGATGTGATCGACATTCTGCCGCCGGGTCTGAAATATGTGACTGGCACGGCATCGGTAAACGGTGTGGCGACGGAGCCGGTCGTGAATGACCGCGAACTTCGCTGGGTCCGTCAGACTATGCCGGCTAACGGCACGATGACCTACACATTGACCGTGGTTGTAGGCGCAGGTGTCACTACGGGCGACCGCGTGAACACCGGTGTCGCGCGGAATGGCTTGACGGCCGTTGAAATTTCCAACCGCGGACAGGCGGTCGTTTCCATCGTTCCGAGTGCCGTGTTCGATTGTTCCGAAGTCATCGGGAAGGTCTATGACGACCTGAACGGCAACGGCTATCAGGACAAGGGCGAGCCGGGGATCCCCGGCGCGCGCTTGGCGACCGTGAATGGCGAGTTGATTACAACCGACGAATTCGGTCGTTACCACATCGCTTGTGCGGCGGTTCCGGATGCGCAGATCGGCTCCAACTTCGTGCTGAAACTCGATGAACGGACCATCGCGCGCGGTTATGCGCCCACGACTGACAACCCGCAATCAATCCGCCTGACGCGCGGCAAGGTTAGCGAACTGAATTTCGGGGTGCAAAAAGCAGCGACCACGGCCGTCGATATCGACACCAACGCGTTCATGCCCGGCACAGCGACACTCCGTCCGGAGATCGCCAGGAAGCTGGCAACGCTGCGGCCTGCCGAAGCGGTGCGCATGGTGATCCAGCTCAACTACCGAGTGCAAAATGGCGAAGACTGGGCGCTCGCCGAGCGACGTCTGGCCGCAGCCAAAACTGCAGTCGCCGAGCTGTTCGCCAAGGATTGGGGCGCCGCCGAGCCGACCATTGAAGCCAATTTGACCCGTGCCTTTGGCATGCCAGGGCGGGAGTAATTTCCATGAAAAAATCTATCCAATCTCCCAACCGCAAATCGGCCACCAGCAGCATGCTGAACCGCGCACGCCTTGTTTCCGGAATCTCGGCTATCGCTGCCGTCGGTTTCTGCCCTAATGTTGGCCATGCAGCCGAATTGGACTTTGCCGCGATGGCAAATGCGGTCGAAGCCGCACAAGCAGCGCCGATCCAAACCGGTACCGGCGAGCGGCTCGTCTCGCGGTTCTCTGCAGCGTCAGGCGTTAGCGATGTCGATATATATGTGGCGCCAAGCGCAAATGCGCCGATATTATCGGTTGGTTTGGTCAATCACGAACGATCGGTGATCGTTGGCGAGAAAGCGAGCTTCATCGGCTACTCAAACTATCCCGCTGCCATAGCGCGGGGTGAGCTTCGGATATTCGATGCTGCCGCCGCGCTAGATGGTTCGCCGCATGCCGTTGTGCCTTTTGACTCGAACGGTGCCGCCACTTGGACGCCGACCAGCTATGCATCAAGCGACATGCGATATACTTATCGCGTCTATGATAGTTTTGGTCGCATGGATGAAACGGCATCGCAGCCGCTTGAAGTCCTTCCTGCTGGCGCAATGCCAACACCAGGAGCTGTAAGCCGCCCAACCTTCGGCATTGTCGACTCCGCACAATCGCGCGAAATTGCGGCGAGCCAATTTGTGCCGCTGTCAGTCTCTGGCAAAGTCGGTGAACTTGGATCAACCCTGATGGTCGAAGGTCAGGTGGTTCCTGTGGCTGCCGATGGGTCCTTTGCCGTCAACATATTGCAGCCCGTCGGGTGTGATGCCGTAAAGCTGACGGTTCGCAATAGTTGCGGTGATCTGGCACAGCTTTCGATGGCAGCAGCCCAATGGCAGGCAAAGCCGGTTGCTGCACCACCTGTGGCTATTGGCTCCTTTGTTCCCGCGCAGCTTGATGGTGGTTTGCGTATCTCCAGGCAACCTGCCGATCAGCCTGTGGCAAATGATTATGGCATCGAAGTGCGCGCTGACGGTCATGCCGCAGAGCCAGTGATGTCGATCGGCCTTATCGGAAGCGAACGGGTCATTGTGCAGGGTGAGCCGGCTCGGTTCCAGACTTATACCAACTACCCGACTTATGTCGTGTCGGGCGAAGTGCGGATTTTTGCTGGCACCAGTATCACAGACGCCAAACCGCTCGCGGTTGTCGAAACCGATGCAAACGGCGTTGCTGAATGGCAGCCGACAGCGGAAACGCCTCGTGAGCTGTTCTACGTCTACCGCGTATACGACAAAAAGGGCCATTTCGATGAGACCAAGCCCGAAGAATTGACACTGCTACCCGAAGCGGTGAAGATCGACAGCGCGCCGGTAACCCGGCCAACTTTTGGGGTGATCGACGAAGCCAGCGTCAGAAATATCCAGCTAAACCGCACGGCGACAATCACGGTTAGCGGTGTTGCCGATCCTGACAAGGACACCGTTCGCGTCGGTGGGCAGCTTGTTCCCGTCAATCCGGATGGTCAGTTCATTACCAAACAGCTTGTCGATCGCGACGTCACGGACGTGAAGGTGGCAGTCGAAAATGGCGGTCGCACGGCATTTTCGACAACGCGCGATGTTGTCGTTCCGCGCAGCGACTGGTTTTTCGTGGGGCAGGCAGACCTGACTTTCCGCTCGATGGACGGTGGCGGACCTGCGGTCGAAGTCTCGGGTGACCCATTGGCGGACGGCAATTCGCTCACGTCGCGCGCGGCCTTCTATACCAAAGGCAAGTTCGGCGACGGTTGGAAACTGACCGCATCGCTCGATACCGGCGAAACATTGTTGAAGGACATCTTCAACAACCTCGACCGCAAAGACCCGCGCCAGTTGCTGCGCCGCATGAATTCCAACGAATATTTCACGACCTATGGCGATGACAGCGTGTTGGTCGAGGATGCACCGACGCAGGGTCAATTCTATCTGAAGGTGCAAAAGGACGACAGCAGCCTGATGGTCGGCAACTACGTCGTCAACATGAACCAGGCAGAGCTTGCGCCGCTCGATCGTGGACTGTTCGGTATCGCGCTCGATCATAAAAGCGTGGCGACCACCAGCTTTGGCGAGCGCAAAAACCAACTCACGGTTTTCGCCTCCGACCCCGGCACAATACCGGCTCGCGACGAGTTCCGCGGCACGGGTGGTTCACTCTACTTCCTCCAGCGCCAGGATCTGACCGTTGGTTCGGAGCGCGTACGTGTCGAAGTCCGCGACCGCGATACCGGTATTGTGCTTGAGACCCGCGAGCTTCGCCCGCAGGAAGATTACGATATCGATTATTTCCAGGGTCGGGTCACGTTGATGCGGCCGCTTGCCTCAACCGCCGCTACAGGCAGCACGGTTCGCGAATCCAGCTCGACCGGCAATGTTCCGGTGTTGGTCGTGCGCTATGAATATACGCCAACCGTCGCCAGCCTCGACGGCTACACCGTAGGCGGACGGGGTTCTGCCTGGCTCGGGGACAAGGTGCGCCTTGGTCTGACCGCGCAGAAGGAAACAACAGATACCGCCGATCAAACCTTGCTCGGTGCCGACGCGATGCTTCGCCTGACTGCGGGAACCTATGTGAAGGGCGAGATTGCGCAGACCGATGGACCTGCATTCGGTCAGGCCAATTCGGTTGACGGCGGTCTGACATTTACCGATTTTGCGGCACCCGGAACGGCCGGACGCAAGGCACGGGCATGGAGGGTCGAAGGCGGGGTCAATTTCGGTGAACTGCGCGGACTGACCGGCGATCATGGCCAGATGTCAGCTTATTTTGAGAGCTTTGACGCGGGCTTTGCAGCCTCGTCGCAACTGACGCAGAGCGATACTACTCGATGGGGTGCAGCTGTTGCGTTGCCTATCGGTGACAACACAAATGCTTCTGCGAAATATGAAGAACTGCAATCTGCGGCCGCCGGCACGCGGCGGGTAGGCAGTTTTGATCTGGCACAGAAATTTGCCGGCGGAATTGAGGCAAAGCTAGGCCTGCGCCACGACGATCAGGTGCCAGGTTTGCTCTATAACAGCGTCGAGGCAGGCAAACGCACAGACGCAGCACTTCAGCTCGGCTATAATCCGCAGGGCAAAAACTGGTCGGTTTATGGCTTTGGCCAGGCAACTTTGCAGCATGATGCCACGCGCCGCAGCAACAGCCGGTTCGGCGTTGGCGGCAAGGCAGAGATCAGTGATCGTATGTCGCTTGCCGCCGAGGTTTCGGGCGGCGAGGGCGGTCTTGGCGCGGATGCCCAGCTCAGCCGTCGCTACGGCAATGGTTCGGAAGCCTATATCGGCTACTCGCTTTTGGCGGACCGCACCGACACCGGACTCGAGCCTGTCAATTTGTTTACCCGCTCAAACCGGGGAACCTTCACAGTTGGTGCGCGGCATCGCTTTAATTCGGCGCTCAGCATCTATGGAGAAAATCGCATCGGCCATGGCGGAACCGCACCCAGCACGATGCGCAGCTTTGGGGCCAAATTTGACCCCAACGAAAAGCTGTCATTCAGCGCCTCGTTTGAAAATGGCAAGGTCGACGATGCCACCACCGGAATATTCCGCCGCACGGCAGGCACCTTCGGTTTTGGCTACAGCACTAAAGACGTCCAGTTCGGATCGAATGTCGAGGCCCGTTTTGAACGCGGCGTAGGACGGGATCAGACCGTCTGGCTCTTCCGCAACACGGCGTCTGTGCAGGTCGATCCGGATTGGCGCGCGTTAGGCCGCCTGAACGTAGCTGTTGCAGAAGATAATGGCAGCAGCCTGCGCGCAGCGGATTATATCGAAGGCGTTGTCGGCTTTGCTTATCGCCCGGTCTTGAATGACCGGCTGAACATCCTTGCGCGCGCCAATTACTTCCATGACCTGGGGCCGGTCGGACAGATTACATCCGGCGGTGAAACCAACAGTCCCAAACAGCGCAGCATGATCGGCGTTATCGACATCAATTATGACCTGACAGACTCGCTTACTCTTGGAGGCAAGTACGGCTATCGCCAAGGCAAGGTGTCGCTCGACCGGACCTCCGACCAATTTGTTTCGAGCAACACCCATTTGGGCGTTCTTCGCCTCGATTGGCGTCCGGTCAAGCAGTGGGACGCCGTAGTAGAAGGACATTATCTTAGCAACGATCTCGCTGGCGATAGTCGATGGGGCGGTCTGGCTGCAATCTACCGCCACCTGGGCGAGAACGCGAAAATCGGTGTGGGTTACAGCATTTCCGATTTTTCGGACGATCTCACCGACCAAAGCTATTCCAGCAAGGGCTTTTTCATCAACCTTCTTGGCAAGTTCTGACGCTGCCATCAAGCACAGATGGCCACCGTTACCAATTGATACAATTGGGAAAGTTTGCCGCAACGGAAATTTGCTACGAGTTATCTTGGCGAGGGTGTCACCCCCACGTGGCTCTCGCCCAGGCTTCGCTTTCGGTATTCACGGGTCGCACCTTCCGGGGGCGGAGCCTGTACCCATAAAAATGTTTGACCGCATACGGATGAAAAAAGAGCTCAACCGCAACAGTCACATCAACCGCGCGTTGGCGGTGGAATGTCGTATCCAGCTTCTGGAATGGCTGATCGAGCCTGACCGCCATTTTCGCGACCGTGTCAAACGACACCGTCAAATTCGTTTCGTCGCTGAAAGCGATATCGAGCAAAAATGGAATGTGACACGATCAACCGCACGAAAGCACATCCATCTCCTCAAAGCCGCCAATCTTATCCAGGTTGACCGACTACAAAAGACGAATTGGATCAAACGGAATCATCGGGGCATTGCCGTCGCTCAGGCAGCCGGCCATATCTATATTCGCTGACAGTAAAACTGACTTCTGATTATTTTCGTGATTTCCGCCGACGAGCCGACTTTCTGTCATGCTTGTGATATTTGTTCTGGTACTGTCGGTATTTGACGTATCCAAAAATTCCTGCCGAGCCAGCCAAAAACATCATGGCATAACTCAACGCGATCCAATCTGGCATCATTACTCCTTCCGAAACACTTGCTTGCACGTTTGCACGCCATGGCGCCTTATGATCGCAATCAATGCAATCTGTTCAATCGACGGTAGATATTGAAACGTTTTCGGCCCCCGCATTAACGATGCAAACCCGACGTCTGCGGCATTTTGAATATGCTCAACCTTTTGTCATATCG
This sequence comes from uncultured Sphingorhabdus sp., assembly GCF_937872355.1. GTDB lineage: Bacteria > Pseudomonadota > Alphaproteobacteria > Sphingomonadales > Sphingomonadaceae > Sphingorhabdus_B. The sequence goes on from NZ_CALMSV010000009.1 coordinate 7,063, forward strand.
GCCTTAGCTGGTCGTTTTGCCGAAGTCACAATGAATGCTGCGTGCCTAGCCGCTAGACTTGCATCGTCCCATCATACGCTGTTTGCGTTTCTCTCTTTTGGCGAGAATGCGCTTGAGGAAAATGGCTGAGGCCAAAATTACAAGCAATGCCAAAACAATGGCAAATGTGGTTCGATCAAACATCAACGTCACCTAGCAATTGCACCAAATAATCGACCTTGCTTTGTTCGGGGCAGATGTTTGTGCGGTCAACCTTCTGGTTTCAATGATTTACAAATCCAACCCGCGGGACAGACGCCCAGCTCGTTTCTTTCGCAACGTGGCGGCGAATTCCCCGCAAGCGACAATAGGTATTGAACTGTCGATAGCCGATGTTTTCGAAGAACGCGCAGAAAATCAGGATGGCAATATCGCGTGGTTGGTTGACGGCTCGGGTCTGGAATTCCTCTTGGAACAGCGCGCCAATGCTGAGGCCGGTCCCCATCAATAAGCTAAAGACGAGCATGCCGCAAAGCCAAAGCCAATTTGTGAAGCCAAAAATAATAAAGACGGGCAGAAGTGCGTAGCCCAGGGCTTCGGCGACCGGCACGCATACGTCTTCGAGTAGGATCAAAGGCATCGATGCCTTGCCGATCCGTCCAAAGCGAGGATTGAACAGCATGACCCGGTGGCTATGCAACGTCTCCAGTGCCCCCTGCTGCCAACGGGAGCGCTGATTGCGCAGCCCCGCATAAGTCGCTGGCGCTTCCGTCCAGCAAATTGCATCAGGGACAAATTCTATGCGCGCCCTTTGCGCGCGTTCCTTCGCCAGCCGTTGAATGCGCACAGCCAACTCCAGATCTTCACCGACCGTGTCATGTCTGTAGCCTCCCGCAGCGATGACGGCCGAGCCGCGAAATACGCCAAATGCGCCCGATATAAGCGTAAGCATCTGCCAGTCTGACCAAGCGATGCGCGCCACCATGAATGCCCGCAGATATTCGAGTATCTGAAAGCGCTCGATGAATGTCTTCGGCATCCCCGTTTGGCGCAATGACCCTGCGGAAATTTGGGATCCATTGGTGAGCCTGATGGATCCGCCGACGGCCAGCAAAGAGCCATCATCGCTCAAAAACGGCTGGCACGCGCGCAATAGCGCATCGGGTTCGAGTATCGAGTCGGCGTCCGTCACACATAGCAGCGGTTTGCTCGCAAAATTTATGCCAGCATTGCAGGCATCGGCTTTTCGGCCGTTAATTTTGTCAAGAACGAGCAAGTTTGGATGGCTCTCGGACTCGAATATTGCGAGCAAAGGTTGATGAGCGAGCCCATGCGCGGCGTGTCGCGCGGACGGTCGCAAACAAAATGCAGCTTTCAGCACATTCATGGTCTCGTCTTTCGACCCATCATTCACCACGATGACCTCGAAGTCGGGATAGTCGATCGACAACAGCGAACGGATGCTCTGCGCGATAGTCAGTTCTTCGTTAAATGCTGGCGCGATTAATGAAACGCCGGGACTCTGCAGGGCTTGCAGCTGCCACAAATCGCGCTGCGATCCGATTTTGGACGGTTGGCGCACCCGAACCGAAATGCTGATCCAAAGCTGGATAAAGTAGACCAGATTTTGTGCGAGCAAAACCAGCATGATGATAATCAGCATCACATTGGCGACGACCATGCCCGCTATGGCGAAAAACGAAGCGATCATGCCGCGCGGCTTTCAACCGCAAATAGAACCGGCCTGCTGCTCGATGACCTTGCAGACCCTGGAGCGGGCGGCAGCTGTTGCAGCGCGGTCGCAGCGGCTTCTGCAACTGTATTGTCGCTATCCAGCATCAGCGCCTTCAAGATCGGTGCGACCACCGCACGATCGCCAAACCCGAGTGCGAAGATGGCCATTCGTCTGATCAGGCCATCTTCCTGCATGGTTGCCATTGCGATCATCGCTTCGGTCTTTTCAGGCATCATTTGTCGGAACAGCAGAAAATGATTGGGGCTTGGCTGGCTGACATCGGCGAAAACCGAACGGATGATGCCCCAAGGCGCGGGCAGTTCGCCAGAGACCGCCAAAGCGATCGCGGCCTCCAACCGGACTTCTCGCGAAGGATCGTGCAGCATTAGCTGCTGCAAAGTCCCTTGGACCGAACGATTGCCAAACGCAGCCAACTGCCTGATCAATGATACGCGACGCTTTGCGGAAACCCGGTTGATTTTCAGCAGTTCGTTTTTGAAGACATTGTTGGCCTCGGCGATCGCTTGCAACTTTTCCCGGTCGTTTCCTCTAACAAGGCTCAGCAACTGGCTGGCGACATCGAAGGCAGCGCGCCGATCATGGCTGCTCCAATGGTCAATCAAGAACGATGTTTCATCCCGAGCCAATGCCTGCATCAACTCCGAGCGAAGCAGCCGGACATGAAGCGCGTGGCGCTTGGCTTGCCACGCGACAAGTTTGCGGCGAAGGTACAATGCCCCAGCGCTCACCGATAGCCCGAGCAAAACAATAGCTAATATCAAAAACAGCAGGGCAACGGGATCGCTCAATGCGTTTGGCTCCACCGCCAAGAAACCCCGATGGACAGGGATCGTCTCGAAAATGCGTTCTCATATTTGTCGCGCGTTACCCCGAACGTGGCATCAATGTTGTTCGCGAGCTCGAACGTGATCGCAGCATAGCTCGATTGTAGTTGGCGGGCGGTACCTGTTTCGACTTCGGGGTAGCGGGCAAAGCCTCCAAGGATGCGAAGTTGGTGATTTGGCTTGAGCGAGACACGGCTGGTCCAGCCTTGAAAGCGTTTGCCGTTTGGCTCCCAAAGGTTGATCCAGCCTGCCGAAATAGTGAGTCGATCGTCCGGAGTTGTAAAAGCGAGCGCGGGTTTCAGGCTGAAGCGGGTGCCAGTGGAATAGCGACTGATCCTGGCATCACCGGAGATTTCAATGCCGCTGCCGAGGCCAAGTCCGCCGCCTGACCGCAGGCTCCATTTCTCCTTTATATTTGCCGTCGGCGAAACAGAAATTGCCAGATATGCCGATGCATTGTCGGCGACCCGCCAATTGCCTTCGGCGGCGACAACATAGTCGCTTCGGCCAAAGCGTTGGCTGCGATCAAGTTCAATGCGATATGCCGCGGAACGGTCTGGAGAATAGTCCAACGCTAACTGGCTGTCATACCAGTTCGGTTGTGTGCTGCCGGAAACATCGCTGATTTCCTGCAAGAAACTTATCGACCATTTCGGATGATCGTCGTCCAAATTCGCCGAATTTTCTGCAGGTTCGGGAGGTGCCTTCTGGTCGATATCGTGGCTATCGATTGATGAATTCTCCGTCTTAGCTTGCAGCGCCCACGCCGGCTCAGCGCCGACCAAAGCCGTGGTTACTAACATTGCAGCTGCTGTTACGTAGCGAAGTTGGGCGGTCCGGCGGCGATACGAAGTCGCAGAAATGCATGCAACAAGCGCCGATATTTCATCTGGACACAATGGCTTCTGAAGGCAATGAGCGACCCCCCAATCGCTTGCGCGGCGTAATATCGATCGGTCGGCAGATTTTGTCAGGATCACAAATGACGGTAGCGCGCATGACTCAATTTGGCCGACCGCAGCCAATATTTCCCACCCGGTCAGCCCCGTCATAACGTCGCTCAGAAAAACAACGTCAAAATTCTCGTGAATGACGCGATCCAGCGCCTCCAGCCCGTTGCCGACGGTGAAAACCGAATGGCCCAATATGCCCAAGCGGATTGACAGATATTCGCATAGCAGATCATCGTTGTCCGCGATTAAAATTCGAGCCATGCCTGCTGCCCCCAAAAGCCATGCCCATTATGCTAAACGGAGCAGCCGCTTTGACGTCGCGCAGCCACCTGGTCCCATTGATTTCATTGCCATTTTGGAGTTAATTTTCGACCAATTTGGCGTAAATATTTGTAACCACAGAGCGGTTTTAGACCGGCCTTTTAAGCTTGCAAAATGAAGGTGTTTTTCAAGGGGAGGAAGGCTCCTCCCTGGTCGGAGCCGCGATGCGTCTCCTCCGCACCCACCTCTGCGGGGAAAGTTCCCCGCAACGCCCCTCGAACAAAGAGCGGGGCTGATGACGCGCTCTTTCCCGCAGGCCCGACGGGCCTGCTCCTTGAGGGCGCGGCGTTGGACGAGAAGGGCCCCGCGCGCTCTCTGAATCGGCGGGCATGATTGGGAATGCGCAGGCTTGAGAAAGCCGACAGGCCCCGGCTTTCCGCCTGCACGGGCAGGTTAGCAACACCCGCCTCCTTTCAGGGTGCGCGTCTTTTGCTTTGGCAATCTCGCTGGTCGCTCGGGTCGATCTTGGCATGAGCATGTTTGTGGACGGCGCTGGCGCACCGGCGTTTTTTGTGCGGCCCCGGCGAGGCGGGGTGGGCGGCGCTCCCGTCTAGGCGCGGCGCAGCCAGGCGCAAGCTGCAAGCAGCTCCTCCACTACGTTTCGGCCGTCTTCCGAAACCTTCAACTGCAAGCCCGACAGCCATGCCGGTGCACATGTCCGCGCCGCGCCTCTCTGGTCGCTCTTCGCCGCC
>NZ_CALMSV010000010.1 GCF_937872355.1 uncultured Sphingorhabdus sp.
CCGACAGCAAACAATGGGAAGCGAAGCCGGGCACCGAGGCCTGGAAGAATATGTTCGGAAAGAACTGAAGTTCGCAACAATCCAAAAGCGAGCGTCGACTCGAATGACTAACTGGGTAAAAGCCGCTCTTACGAAAGATGTGTCGGATGACAGCATTCAGCAGCTCAATATCAACGGATGCAAAGTTGCGCTCTACCGCTGCGGCGAAGAGTATTTTGCCACGTCTGACGTTTGTACTCATGCCTATGCACTTCTGTCCGACGGTTGGCTCGATGGTTACGAGATCGAGTGCCCGCTTCATGGCGCCCGCTTCGATGTTCGAACGGGCGCGGCGTTGACCTCACCAGCAGAAACGGCCCTGGCAACCTATCCTGTTCGTGTCGCCGGTGATGCTGTGGAAATCGATGTCACCTCGGCACCGTCTAATCCCGACGCGTCAACCTAACTTAACGGCAAGGGGGGCGACGATGTCGCCATTTAGTGTGACGCCCCCATCTCGTCCGAAATAGCCGCTCCGCTTTGCTACAAGAAAAATAGAGGAGGTCGAATTGACCAGCTTCAGGTCGGAAGTACCCAGCCCTGTGAGGCCGAGCGACGGTGGTGTCAGAGGTGGGCCAATCACACCCGAAATGGTTTCGAAGCTGCTGGACGATCGACCCGATGACGGAATATTTCGGGTAGATCGGACGGTGTTCACCGACCAGGATATTTTTGAGCGCGAACTTACTCACGTTTTCGAGGGGACTTGGGTTTTCGTCGGGCTGGAAAGTCAGTTACGCAAGCCGAATGACTTCGTGACGACGTACATCGGGCGCCACCCCGTCCTGATTACAAAGGACGGGACTGGAGAAATTCGATGCTTCTTTAACACCTGTCGCCACCGCGGGGCGATCGTTTGCCCCTTTAAGAAGGGCAATCAGAAATTCCATGTTTGTCGCTATCATGGGTGGTCGTACGATAGTGCCGGCAAGAATGTTTCGATGACCGATGAGAAGGATGGCCAGTATCCGCCGTCCTTTCTTGCGGATGATCATGGCCTCAAGCCTGTTCCCAAGATTGCAAGCTATCGAGGGCTTCTGTTTGCAAGCGTGTCGCCCGACGTGCCGACGCTAGAGGAGCATCTTGGTGACGCGCGCGCGTTTATCGATCTCGTTGTCGATCAGGGCATCGAAGGGCTGGAGTTCGTTGACGGAAACGTAAGCTACACGTTCGACGCCAATTGGAAGCTTCAGTTCGAGAACGGGCTTGATTATTACCACTTCGCTTCAACGCACAGTTCGTATATCGACGTTCTCAAGAAGCGTGAAGTGCGGAGAGGACCGCTAGAAGTAAAGCCGTGGAATCCGACAGAGACCGACCCCGACGCGCAAGGAAGCTTCAGCCTGGCGAGGGGGCACGCGATGATGTGGTCCATTCATGCGTCAAGGGTTTATAAGCTCCGCCCTCTCAATCAGGATGGCAAACTTCTGTCGACGGTTCAGGGGCAGACTCGGGAAGACAAGCTCAAGTGGATGTTTCGTCAGCGCAATCTCACGATTTATCCTAACCTGCAGATCGTTGATATCGGCACGCTGCAGTTGCGGACGTGGCGGCCATTGGCTCCGGACAAGACGGAGATTACGTCTCACTGTCTTGCCCCAGTTGGTGAAAGTGACGAGGCGCGCCGCGTTCGCATCCGTCTGTATGAGGATTTCTTCAATCCGAGCGGTCTTGCGACGTCCGACGACAACGTCATGTACGAGCTTTGCCAGACCGGCTACGGAGCTCGTTTCGCTGGTCCTACGCAGGGGTATGCGCGAGGCTTGAGGCCGAAGTCCGGCGAGGCACTCAACTACTCTTCCGAATTGCAGGTTTCACCTGATCGGTGGACCTATGGAGCGCCCCTGTTCGGCGATGAGACATGCTTTCATTCCGGTTACCGGGAATGGCTGCGCCTTATGACTCGTGATCCCTCGGAAGGCTAGGTTAGCGACATGTCAGAGGATGATTACCTGAAGATTGCTACTCGCGTTCTCTTCACGGAGGCAAGACTTCTGGATCAGAAGAAATTCCGCGATTGGGTCAAGCTCTACGCTGACGATGCGATTTTCTGGGTGCCGGCCTGGAAGGACGAGTACGAGACGACGTCCAATCCGAACCGCGAGCTTTCAATGATATATCATGAGAACTCATATGGGCTGAGTGACCGAATTGACAGGATACAGTCGCGAAAGTCCATCACGGCGATGCCGCTTCCGCGCACGGTTCATTCCTATACGAACATCATGGTCGATGCGGCCTCGACGGATTCGATCGAGGGAAATGCCTGCTTCACGGTTCATACGTACGATCCGCGCGCTTGTAAAAGCCATACCAACTTCGGACGCCTTGAATTTCGGCTGCGCCGTCTTGGAGAGGCTTGGCTGATCGGATTCAAAAAGATTTCCCTTACGAACGATCAAATGGCCACTGCGCTCGATTTCTACAGCGTCTAGCAAGTGCGTCGCAGATGAATATCAGCAGAATCTGCCAACTAGCCTTCGGCTGAAGGTATTGAATGTGAGAGTGCTCGGCGCCTGTCAACGGCGGATAAGGAGGACGGGCGCGCCGAATGTGCCCTTCCCCTACAGGGAGCGCTAAAATGCGTTTTGTGATTGTCGGAGCAGGCCTCGCGGGGCACACAGCCGCCGTGCATCTTCGCGAGTTGGCGCCACAAGCCAAGATCGATATTCTCGGAGACGAACTCGGCCTGCCGTATGATCGCCCGCCGCTGTCCAAAGAAGTCCTTGGCGAGGGCGCACCGCGCTATCTGGCAAACGCGGAGACCTATCATGAGAACGGTATTTCGTATCATCCCGGACAAACCGCGACGCAGATCGATCGAAACCGCTCCGAAATTCTAACCGCTTGCGGAAATGCTTATGCTTACGATCGGCTACTCCTCGCGACCGGATCGCGGGCGAGAAAATTGCCGGATAGCGTCGGGCAAAGCTCGAAAATTCTCTATCTGCGAACGCTTGAAGACGCGGTTCGCTTGAAATCCGTGCTTCGGGAATCGCGTCGAATTGCTGTGATCGGCGGCGGGTTCATTGGGTTAGAGGTTGCTGCCGCCGCTCGAGCGATGGCCTGCGAGGTTTTTCTGTTTGAGATGACGGATCGGATACTATCTCGCGGCATGCCTGCTATCCTGAGCCGTTGGGCTGAGAAATTGCATCGCCTGAACGGAGTCCAGTTCGAATTTGGCTCAAAGATCGATTCAATTCATCATCAGGATGATGGTTCGTTGCGATTGCGCTGGAATGCATTCGCAGATGTCGACGCAGTCGTTGTCGGGATCGGGGTTCAACCCAACACCCAACTTGCATCGGACGCGGGGCTGGACGTCGATGATGGTATTGTCGTGGATGATCGCTGCCAGACATCTGATCCGGCGATCTTCGCTGCGGGAGAGGTGACGTCACACCCCGTCTTAGGCGGCGCGTTTCGTCAGCGACTTGAGTCCTGGAAGGTGGCCTCGGGCCAATCGCTGGTCGCGGCGAAATCCATGGCAGGGATTGACTCGCATTATGCGGAGCCGCCGTGGCTATGGTCGGACCAGTTTGGACACAACATTCAGTCGTTAGGAGTGCTGCAAAATGCTGACCGCAGTGTCGTGCTGGACGATCCTGAAACGAACAATTGGACGGCAATCTTCCTCGATAGTCACGATAAAATTGCCGGCGCAATCGCGGTGAACAACGGCCGTGATATTTCGATGCTAAAGCGTGCCTTGCTTCATGACGGAATCATTCCAGAGAAACTGCTCAATAGAGCCGCCAGATAGCGCTCCTATTACGTGTTCATCATGAGAACCGAGATACCGAGCGATATGCTTGGCTTCGACCAAACTCATTGCGCCTATGTTGGCGCGGTTCATGGCGACGGACAGAAGCTTTTTTGAAGGCTCGCCGAGTGCGTCATTTCGCTAAGCGAGCCGAAGGGTAGCCCTCGGAGAGCATCCTCAGGAAAGAGTCAGAGCGGGGTTCCCATTGTCGGCTCTCCAATAGGCCGAATAGTAAAGCCGGTTTGGGCCCGCGCCATGCGCAGTTTTCGTTGCCTATTCCGAAGCTCTAGCCGGGACCGCGTTCGCAGCCGCGCCTTCCCGATCCGGCTAAGCTGGTCCCGCCGATGTTCAAGTGCGTCATGGCGGCGGATAAGGGGCCGGAAGGCGAGAGGAAGTTGTCAGTTAAGGTAGATAGCATCAAAGCAGAAGGGGACGCCGCATGTATTGTAATATAGCCGTCAGATCCTCGGTTGCCGCGTCGCGCGACGCACCCGTCGACCATAACGCTCGTTATCCGTCGGATCGGGGTGCTTGCCGCCGCCCTTCCAGTCGTCGGAGATCAGCCAGTCCTCGAAATAGTAAAGCCACGTTGTGGCCCAGGGTACGAATGTCTGATCGATCCGCATCGTGCCGGTCCACTCGCGCGTTCCTGGCAACGTGAGGCACAGGCGCAGGGGATCATGATAGACGTGCGGCAGGGGCCGCTCACCCGCCAAAGCCGAAAGCTCGGGGTCCGTGACGAAGACGCTTGGTGTTTCGCCCCGCTGAAATGTAATGCGCATGGAGTATTCACGGCTAAGGGGCGTCGGCCTGTCACGATAATCCCAAATAAAGCCAGTCGCGTGCAGCCGGCCTGTCCCCGTACAGATGGGATTGGCGCGCAGAAACATAAACTGCTGCGCGGGCGTCAGGTCTGGGCGGTCACGCGAAAACACCTAGTCACCGAAGAACGTGTTGGAGCGAACCGGCGTCGCATTGGCCGCGCTGGACAGCGTGAGCCCGACCGTCGGCGCGACGTAGAGCTTCTTGGCCGTGCGTGCCTGCGAAATGCTGTCGGTGCGAGCATCGATAACTTTGCGAACGACCGAACTCCCGAGGCTTCCTTCCAAGCTCTTGCCGATAACGTCGATGCCCTGCAAATCCGGAAGGGCCTCGAAGTCCGCCAGTGCCTTCGCATGCCACTCGTAGAAGGCGGCGGCGCGAGCCGGCTCAGTATTCCAGCGCTCGGCGAAGTTCTCGCCGACCGTGGTTTCGTTGGCCACCACATAGATCCGCCGACCATTGACGACCGGCTTATCGATGAAGTGTGGCATCAACCGAATGGTCGCGATCAGAACGTCAAGTTCGGAATCGAAAACAAAGCTCTTGACGCAATACTCATACGACTGTGCCGCGAGCGTGGTGATGATGATGGAGATCGGTGCGATCTCCTCGACGACTTCCAGGAAATGCACATCACGATGCCGCTTGAGGATCTGCACCGTCCGCCGCAGGATGCCTTTGGCGGTGCCATGCACAGGGAAGGGCTCGACGGCCGCACGGTCCTCGGCAGCGAGAGCCTTTTGCATCCGCAAGGTGGGGATTAGGGCTGCCCTGCGTTCAAAGAGCGCCTTGTAGCCTTTCGGATTCGTCGGTTTGAATTCCCGCAGCTTCTTGTCGGGAACCAATTCGCCGCCGTTGGCGCATTTGGCATTGTTGATCGTCGGCGAGATGTCGAGATGATATTCGCGTGCGTAGTTCAAGCGCCAGCAGCGCTTCTTCTCTTCGAGCATGGCAGCGTAGCGCGCGTTCTCCTTCAGGCGATCGCCGACAATGCGTTTCAACTCTGCCGGTGGCCGGTCAGCGGTAAAGCGCAGCACCTTGCAGATGAGATCGACGTCGAAATCTTCGCGCCCGATCGGTTTGACCGTCGTGCCGAGGCCGGTCGAGCCGTGAGCATAAATATCGATCCACTTCAGAAGAGGGTTGTCCGACCCGGAGAGCCATTCCGCGACAGCCTCGTAGCTCGTCCGCGCAGCCTCAAGCTGAGCAGCGGTCAACTCCAGCGCTTGGCAAATCTGATCGAGGAGCGAGTAAACCTCGGCTTTGCGCAAAAGCAGATGCGTCTGGGGAGGCGCCGTGAACATCTGATTCATGGCTCAATTCCTTTCACGGTGTAGATAGGTTTGAACGATTCGGCAGTTTCCGTCAGAAAAACGGGTTCAATGCGAGGACGCTCCTTACGAGCTGATGAGGCGCCCATGCCTTTGAGTTGCGCGATCTTGCGCGTGTCATCGAGATTGAAGAAATCCTTCGGCACATCCGGGCAGCACCGGAAAATCGCCTCACGTTCGTATTGATGGCCGGTAAGCAACTTCGCCATACCAAGCGCGCCATGCGACTGGCCGTCCATGAACAGGCGGGTCACATCCTTTGCGAGACCGCCCCAACCAGGCGCCTCGCCGATCATGTAGACCTCGTTGACGCAGCCCAGGCTCAGCACTCGCAGACTGCTGGCCGGCCAGTCGAGCAAAGTGACGGCCTCGACCACCGCCAACGCGATCGGGTTGTTGGCCCATACGCCGCCGTCGAGCAGACCGACATCCTCGGCGGTCCGGTGGCGCTTGTAGTAGGTGGGCGCGGCGGCCGTCGCCATCGCGGCATCGACGGCGAGGCGCTTGTAATCGGTCTTGAGGCGGGGGAGGAGCCCCGTCTTTGAAAAATAGACACCGCGATGGTCGGCATCCCATGCGGGAATCACCAGTCGCGTTCTCGCATCCCCAATGCGCCTGCTGCCGAGAACTGTAGAGAGTTCGCTCCGCAGCAGATCAGCGTCATGCTTCGGGGTGACGATGTGCTTGAGGCGACGCCACGCGTCGCCGGCGAAGCTCGCCAGAGCGCCGCCCGACTGTCCAAAAATGTGTGGGCCGCGACGGACATAGAGGTCAAGGAGATCACGCGCGGGAAGACCCATCGCCAATCCGATCGCCAGAATGCCGCCCGTGGACGTTCCTGCGATCAGATCGAAATACTCTCCGATGGGCCGGTCGAGATCCTCTTCCAGAGACGTAAGAAAGGACGCCGGCTGCGTTCCCATGATGCCGCCGCCGTCAATCGAGAGAATTCGACGAATCGGCGGTTTATCTGAAGGAACTGCAACCTGCGTCATGTCGCTTAGCCCTTCGGAGGATAGGGATCGTGCCCGTAGGAATTCTTGTCGCGAATCCGACCGTCCGGCCGATGAATGACGACTTCGCTCTGCTGGTTGATCGCGATCTCCCGTGCAGCCCGTTCGGCATCTCCCTGGGTCGGATGGATCGAGGTTGCCCTCTCATTCCTTTCGCCACGCACGGCCCATTCGTCACCGTGCGGAACGACATGCTGATTCTTGCCTGCCATGCTCACAACTCCTGATTCCTTGACCTGATTCGCAAATCGTAATAAGTAGCTATACGCTCTGTCATAGCCTGAGCCGAAGAAATAGCCCCGCGGGGCTGTCGACGATCTAGACATGGAACTCTATACGATCTGTCATGGCCGAGTCAAGCGCACCAAAAGACTTCGCCTCTCGCCTGCGCAAAACGCGCGAAACGCGGGAGCTAAGCCAATCCGAACTGGCCAGGGAAGCCGGCATGCAACCTTCGGCCATCGCCCATTTTGAGGCTGGGCGCCGCAAGCCGTCGTTCGACAACGTGCGAGCGCTCGCGAAGGCGCTGAAGGTCTCGGCCGACTACCTACTCGGGGCGCAAGCCGCGACGACCGCCTTTCGCGACGAAGACAAGCTGAGCGCAAAAGATCGACTTTTTATTCAGAACATCATCGACACAATGATTAAGGACAAGAAATAGGGGGCGAAACATGGCGGGCTTTCGGTTGAAGATGGCAACCCAGCACGGCGAAAAGGTCGCTGAGGAATTTGGCTTCAATCAGTTTCCAGTTAGACCTCGAGAGATCGCCAAGGCCAGGGATATTGTCATCCAGGCGAAACCAGCCGAAGTGACGGGCGTGTCCGGCGCGATCATCTTCGCCGGTGATTCGGCCACCATCATCTACTCCACCGAGCACGGCAACGAAGGCTTCGAGAATTTCTCCATTGGCCATGAGCTGGGGCATTGGTTCCTGCCGGGCCATCCCGAGGAGATTATCAAGGCCGGCGGCGCGCACATGTCCCGCGCCAATTTTACACAGAATACGTCGATCGAGCTGGAGGCTGACCACTTCGCCAGCGGCCTTCTCTTGCCGTCCAATCTCACACGCAACCTGCTCTCCAATTATCAGATCGGCCTCGACGGCATTCTCAAGCTGGCTGAGAAGGCCCATTGTTCGATCACGGCTGCCGCGATTCGGGCCGCGGAGTGCGGCAGCTATCCGATGGCGATCATCGTCAGCAAGGGCAACGAGATCGCATATGCGTTTACCTCGGAGTCTTTCAAGAATCTCGGCAAGCTAGCGTTCTTGCGAAAAGGCGCTCCTTTGCCCGACGGAGCGACGCAGAGGTTCAACGCGGATGCGGCGAATGTCCTTCGCGCCGAACGCGCCGTTGGTGAAACCGACTTGGCGACATGGTTCGACGGCCCGGGTCGGATCACTCTTGATGAAGAGATCATCGGCCTTGGCAAATACGGCTACACCTTGACCGTGTTGACCAGCGAGGGGCTGCCCGAAGCCCCTCTCGATGAGGAGGATGAGGATGCTGAATTGGAGCGAAGCTGGACACCCCGCTTCGCTTATGGCCGGTAGCCACATCCGACATTGGGCCGATTAGCAGGGCCATGCTGCGGGCCGTGGGATTGCCCTCGAACTAATACGGGTGTTGCACCCCCCGCAACCATCCCCTCTTCGAAACAGTATTATGACCCTTCCGGTAATTTCGGCTGCCGGAGATGATATTTCGGACGTGGCCGTAGTCCAGGAAGGTCGAAAATGCTTTATCTTTCAGCGGGGGCTGACTGACACTCTCTCCGTCGCACTGCTTCTCCATTGTATCCGGCCGTTCGAAGCCACGGCAAAGCATTGGATCTAGGCGACAACGGCTGTTGCGGTTATCTCAGGCGGACAAGCGCAACGCGATGCAACGGATGCGAAATCGATCCTTCCAGCACGAGATGCACAAGCGTCGACGATTATCACATGAGCTTTGCGACGGGTTGAATTGGGCAACTTAACAGGCCTGATGATAGGCGACTCAAGCCTGCGCGCCTCCCTTGATCGGCATCACCTTCTTGGGATCGAGCCAGTGGTCGATCCGATCAGCCCAATGCTGCATCAGCTTCGTGCGCGAGCCGATCAGCGCGAGGGGTCCGTGCTTCTTGTAGAGACCTTCCACAGTAGAGTTATCGAGATGTGCGAGCTGCAGCTCGACGACATCGCCATCCCATGCCTTGGCGTCCTTGATCTCTTCGTGGTGAGATAGAGTCGAGAACGTGGTCCGGAATCCGTGGGCACAATGATCAGTCTTGGTATCAATGCCAAGCAGCCGCAAGCGCTTGTTGAGCGTATTGTTTGATAGCGGCGCGTCCTTCGAGCAGGAAAACGCGTACCGGCGATGGCCGGTCAGCTTCTGGACGCTACGCAGGATCGCGAGTGCCTGTCGTGACAAGGGCACAACATGGTCCCAACCGGTCTTCATCTTGGGAGCTGGAACAGTCCAGCGTTTGGCATCCCAATCGACCTCGCCCCATTCCATTTCATTGACCATGCCGGGGCGGGGAATGGTCAGCGCATTGAAGCGCAAGGCAAGGCCAACGACGTCACCAAATCTCGCTCTCGTCCACGGTGCGCTGATAAGTTTGAAGACGCGCGTGACGTCGCGTGGTTCGGTGACACCGGGACGCGGCGTCGAAATGTTGGCAATCATCTGTCCATTCAGGTTGCGGAATGGATTGTAGCCGTCGCCTTCGACGTCGGCATAGTCGCAGATCTGCTCGCCGATGCTGCGCACTCGGTCCCGGGTTTCCAGCCTTCCCTCTGCTTCATATGAACGCATGAAAGCGAGCACGTCGGGACGCTTGATGTCCTGCCTGCACAGCTTGCCGAAGCGAGCCTTGACGTAGCCGACGCGCAGCTCGAGCACCTCGACGGTCTTGGGGTCGCGCACTGCGACGATCCTGCCGCGCTTGACTTTCTCCACCTTCTTCTTGGCGAGCCACTCATCGGCCCATTGCGCGAAAGGCCGGGCGGCGGCCTGCTTGTGCTTGTCGAGCTGCTTCTCGATGCTCGGGTCTTTGCCTTCCTTGAGCAGGTCTTTGGCCTTGTCGCGCTCGCGCCGCGCGTCTGCGAGCGAGAACGTGCATCCCTGCCGTTGCCGTAGGGGCCGATGGAGTAGGTTTTCTGGCGGCCGTGGAAACGGTAGTCCATCCGCCAGAGCTTGGAGGCAGCGTTGCCGGGCCTGCTCACGTCCGGCGTGACGAAGAGATAGAGCCAGCCGCCGGTCACGTCGGAAATCTTAGCGGGACTCCACGCGCCATTGTCGAATTTCGGTCGGGCGGCGCGGCAGTCGACGTCGGTCTTAATCTGCTTGGGATTGGCGCACGCGCCGTCGTTCTTGCCGCCCATCGGCTCAATTCCTTCATTCGGCAAAGCGAAAGTCGCCGTGAACGTTTGTTCTCCCGATACCAGCAAAAATACCAGCAAATCGGGCGGCTGGGATCGGAGGAGAACAAACGGTGACGAACTAGAACGTACGCGGAAGTGCCTATTTTTCAAGGCTTTCCGAGCACGGTGCGGACGGTTGCGGACGTTTCGGAACGGGCTTGAACAGCCTGGTTGGTGCCCCTGGCCGGAATCGAACCAGCACTCCTTGCGGAACTCGATTTTGAGTCGAGCGCGTCTACCAATTCCGCCACAGGGGCCCTCGGACATCGGCGGATGGGCCATTGTCGCGAAGCGGGCGGAATATAG
>NZ_CALMSV010000011.1 GCF_937872355.1 uncultured Sphingorhabdus sp.
CGCCGACAACGGCACCCTCCCGATCGTCGCGGCGGCCGGGGCCTCCGGCGGCCGAGCCATCGGCGTGGTGATGGATCTGCTGGACGATGCCCAGGTCGCAGCGCTGTTCGAACGGGTCCGCCGCGAACAGGGCCGCCTCGACATCTTGGTCAACAATGCCACCTATATCCATCACCAGCTGATCGAGAAAAAGCCCTTTTGGGAAAAGGAGCTCGACGCGGTCAAGATCCTCGATGTCGGCTTGCGTTCGGCCTATGTTGCGAGTTGGCACGCAGCGCAGATGATGGTCAAGCAGGGCCGGGGCCTGATCGGCTTTGGTTCATCCTTTGGGGGTAGCTGCTATATGCACGGCCCGGCCTATGGCGCGCAAAAAGCAGGCGTCGACAAGTTTGCGCATGACATGGAACATGACCTTCGCGGAACCGGTGTGGTCGCCGTATCCATCTGGATGGGGCCGTTGGTGACCGAGCGCAGCCTGATCGCGCGCGAGACCAACCCCGAACAATATGAAGGCTTTATCGAAAGTGCGGAAAATCCGGAATTTACCGCGCATATCCTCAACGCGATCGACGATGCAGCCAACCGTGACGAGCTATCGGGTCGCACCCTGATCGGGGCTGAAATCGCCAAGGAACTGGGAGTGACCGACCGAGGCAAGGAACGCCCTTCCTATCGCGAAATGCTTGGCAGTCCCCCGGAAAAGAACCCCGCTGCGGTCTATTGAGGCATTATGGCAAGCCAGTTTCATCTCGCCGATCTGTTCGAGACCGTTGCACGCACGGTGCCGGACAGGATAGCTTTGATTGGCGACAGCGCGCGCTACAGTTTTGCCGAGCTCAACGAACGCTGCGACCGGCTTGCGGCTGGCATGGCAGCGCAAGGCGTAGGTCGCGGTGATGCGGTGGGGCTCTATCTCTACAACTCGCCTGCCTATCTTGAGGCATTTATCGCGGCATGCAAACTGGGTGCGGTGCCCTATAATGTGAACTACCGCTATCGTGCGGATGAACTGCGCTACCTGTTCGCCAATGCCGACAGTGCAGTGATCGTCCACGGTGCCGAATTCTCGCCGATTGTCCGCGAAGTGCGCGCGGATGTCCCGACGCTAAAGCTGACGGTCGCTGTCGACGACGGTTCCGGAGAGGACACAACCGGTTCGGTCAATTACAACGGCCTTATCGCGCATGAACCGGGCGGACCGTGGGAACGGAGCGACGCCGATTATCTGCTCTGCTACACCGGCGGCACCACTGGTATGCCGAAAGGCGTGATGTGGCCGCATAAGGCGTTCTTCTTTGCCTGTGCGGGCGGTGCAGGTTTTTCCAACCCGCGGGGCCCGGCAAAGGTCCCCGCCGATATCGAAAGCCGCGCGCGCGATGGTTATCCGTTGAAGTTGTTCCCCCTCGCGCCGTTGATGCACATGGCGGCGATGTGGGCTCTATGGGGCGCTTTGCTGAACGGGGTCACGATCATACTCGATGAGGGCAGGGTGTTTGATGCCGAGCGCATGCTGGATACCGCGGAACGCGAGGGTGCGAACATGATCCAGTTCGTGGGTGACGCAATGGCAACGCCGCTGCGCGATGCCCTTCGCGCCAATCCGGGGCGCTGGAACCTTGCCCATGTCGTCAATCTCGGCTCGGGTGGAGCCGTCTTCTCGCAGCATCTGAAGGATGATCTGAAGCAGTTGGTCCCCAGTGCCGGGATTGCCGGGGGGCGGGGCGAACGGGAATCGGGGTTGTCCGGAATGACCAAAAACTCCAAATACGGTGTCGGCCGCTTTCCCGCCAATGAATTTCAGCAGGTCGTGGTCGATGGTCGCATCGGCAATGTCGGCGAAACCGGCTTTGTTGCACGCACCGGGAACACGCCTATCGGTTATTATAATGATCCTGTCAAAACTGCGGAAACCTTTGTCCCCATCGATGGAAAGCTATGGGCCGTTTCGGGTGATGCCGGGCGTCTTGATGATGACGGTAAGATTACTGTTTTCGGACGCGGTTCGACCTGCATCAACACCGGCGGCGAGAAGGTTTTTCCCGAAGAGGTAGAAGAGGCGCTGCGGACCCATCCGGCGATCTTCGACGCCGTAGTTGCCGGTCAGCCAGACGAACGTTGGGGCGAACGGGTAATCGGCATTGTCTCGCCCCGCGCCGGGTCCGCGCAGCCGGCCTATGAAAATGTGAAGGCGCATCTTGCCGACAGGCTCGCAGGCTATAAACTGCCCAAGGCGCTGGTCTGGGTGGATGAGGTAAAGCGGTCACCCGCGGGCAAACAGGATTACCGCTGGGCCAAAGACATGGCGGCGCAGGCATGAGCAAGTCCGATCCGATTTTTGACGCTGTTACCGGCCCCGGATCGCCGTTTGAAATCGGTGCGCGCGATGGCATGCGCCAGTTCGTCAATGCGCCTTCCGATCTTAACCAGATGATCGAACGCGCCCGGGCCTTTGGCGATCGGGAGATGATCGTGGATGGCGACATCCGCCTTACCTATGCGCAGGCTTTCGAACAACGCGATGCGTTGGCAGCGATGCTAGGCATCAACCGGGGTGACCGTGTTGGACTGTGCATGAAAAACAGTGCGGCCTGGATGATTGGCTATCTTGCGATATTGGCCTGTGGTGGAGTCGTCGTCGCAGTAAACAGTCGCGGCGCGCCTGCGGAACTGGTGGCGATGCTCGACGATGTCGGCGCAGAGCTTGTGCTCGCTGACCATGACCGGGCAGACCGGTTGCGCGATGGCGGTTATACCGGTCGCATAATCGAGCCATCCGAATTCCAGGCAGAGGCTGGAGCTGTGCTTCCCGCTGTCGGATTGGCCAAGGCCGAAGATCCAGCCGCGATCCTGTTCACCTCTGGCACTACAGGGCGGGTGAAAGGCGCAGTTCTAAGCCACAGCAACCTTATCCATGGCATCATGCTGATGCAATTGTCCGGAGTGATGATCCTGCACGGCATGGCGCAGAAATATGGCACCGATGTTGAAACGCTGCGTTCACACATGCCGCAGGCTGCGGTGCTGCAGGTCTATCCGCTGTTCCATATTTCGGGAATGGGTAGTGCCTTTCTCTCGCCTTTGCTGGCGGGATCAAAGATCGTCGTGATGAACCGCTGGGATCCTGAAGAGGCTCTCAAGTTGATCGCATCCGAACGCATCACGATGTTCACCGGCGTGCCTACGATGTTGTGGGACGTCCTCAATCGCGCGCATCTTGAAGATGCCGACCTGTCATCGCTGACCAATATCGGCACCGGCGGGCAGGCGCTTCCAGTAAACCTGCTGGACGCCATCCGCGGCGCGTGCCCACAGGCATTCATGGGCACCGGCTATGGCCTCACCGAAACTTCGGGCAGCGTGGCCCAGGCGGTGGGAGAGGATTTTATCCGCAACCGCACAGCCGCCGGACGGGTCCTGAGCCTTGTCGACATGAAAATTGACGCACCAACTGGCCAAGCAGGCGAGATTATGGTCCGTGGCCCGATGGTGATGAAAGGCTATTGGAACCGGCCCGAGGAAACAGCCGCAGTGCTCTCGCCCGATGGCTGGTTCCGCACCGGCGACATCGGGCGGATCGATGACGAGGGCTATGTATTCATCGTCGATCGCAAGAAGGATATGGTGATCTCCGGCGGCGAGAACATCTATTGCGCCGAGGTCGAACGGGTGATGGGTTCTATGGAAGGCGTCGCAGAATGCGCAGCTTTCGGTATCCCCGACGAGCGGCTGGGCGAATTGCTGGTCGCGATCGTGGTTGCCAAGGATGTATCCGAAGAGGAAATCAAGACCGAGGTCGGGGAGAAGCTGGCGCGGTATAAGGCACCCGGCCATGTCCGGTTCGTCAATGAGCCACTGCCGCGTAACGCCGTGGGCAAGGTGGACAAGATCAAATTACGGGCCATGTGGCCAGAACTTACTGGAGTTTAATCAAATGGGTATGCCAACCGACATCAAGGTAATCGACTGCATGCTGGGCATTCCCAATGCCGAAGACCGGTCGGACTGGTTCGCTGCGTTCCGTCCGTTGATCAAGGATGCGCAGACACTCGAACAATTCTCGATGCCTGCGCAATATATGTTCAAGGATGTGCCGACCACCGGGAATCCTGGTGACTTCGTCAAATGGACGATCGAGCAGATGGACCGCTTCAACATTGAAAAAGCGCTGGTCGGCTGGAACGATGATGATACCTCGCGCCGCGCGAAGGAACTGTATCCTGACCGATTTTTCTTCGACGTGCCTTGCGATCCGAACAAAGGTGTCGAGGAAGTGCGCCGTATCAAGCGGCTGCACAGCGAAGTGGGTATTTCGGCGATCAGCGTGTTCCCCAGCGGAACGCTGCCGCAGGTCGCGATCAACCACAAATATATGTTCCCGCTCTACACGGCGGCGGCTGAACTGGGCATTCCGATCTGCCTCAATGTCGGCATCCCCGGACCGCGCATTCCGATGGAAACCCAAAAGGTCGAGCATCTGGATGAGGTCTGCTGGTTCTTCCCTGACCTCAAGATCATAATGCGCCATGGTGCAGAGCCGTGGGAAGCGCTCGCCGTGAAGCTGATGCTCAAATGGCCGAACCTTTATTATTCGACCAGCGCCTTTGCGCCGAAACATTATCCCAAAGCCATAATCGATTATGCAAATACCCGCGGAGCCGACAAGATAATCTATGCTGGCTATTTCCCAATGGGCTTGAGCCTTGACCGGATTTTTGATGACATGCCCAACGTGCCGTTCAAGGATGAGGTGTGGCCCAAATTTTTAAGAGAAAACGCCATCAAGGTGTTCGGCCTGTAGTTGCAGGTAAATGAGGAGAAGGGAGCCGGGAAGTCTGCTCCCCAAAATCTGTTTCCGGCCCGGTGAGACAACCCCCCGGCCCGGCCCTTCCCGAAAAGGGGAGGTTTGGAAAAGGAGACTGATCATGTCTGAAGCAGAAAACCGCCCCGCTGGCGATGCCCGCACTGCGCCGGTCGCTGTCTGGCAAATCCTCGAAAAGCTGAAAGGGCAGGATCTTCTGGACTGGCGCTTGGCCGAAGTCAAAGGTCGTGCTTCAATCGAGGAGCGCAACCTTGATATCGGATTTCCATTCGGCTGGTACCCGATTGTGATGACGAAGGATCTGGCCGTCGGAGAAGTGAAGCCGTTGCGCTATTTTTCCAAGGATCTTGCGATATGGCGAGGCGAGGATGGCCAAGTGCGCATGGTCGATGCCTATTGCCGTCACCTCGGTGCCCATATGGGTCATGGCGGCAAGGTGCATGGCAATTTGCTGGAATGCCCCTTCCATGCCTGGCGCTATGATGGCGAAGAAGGCGTGGTGAAGGAAATCCCTTACTCCAAATCCATCCCGCCGCAGGTAAAGCGCAAATGTACCCGCACCTGGCATGTAACCGAAGCCAACCGTTGGGTCTGGGCGTGGTATCACCCGCATGATGTGGCACCGTTGTTTGACGTGGTGCACATTCCGGAAACGTCCGATCCCGAATGGACCGACTATGATGTCCATGAATGGAATGTCTACGGATCTATCCAGAATATGGCGGAAAATGGCGTCGACGTCGCCCATTTCAAATATATCCACGGCACCGCCAACGTTCCTTTGGGCGATCTGCGCTGGGGCGACTGGGGACGCGGTGCCGATGTGCGCGGTAAGATGGGCACGCCATGGGGTGAAGTCGATGGCTGCATCAGCTATGATACGATGGGCCCGGGACAAAGCTGGACCCGCTTTACCGGCATATCAGAAACCTTGCTGGTCGCCTGCATCACGCCGGTCGAACTTGATCATGTGCATGCGCGCTTCTGTTTCACTCAGCCAAAGGCACAGGCCGAGGGCGAGCGGGCAGGCGTAGCACGCGCCATTATCCGTGATATCTGCAAGCAGTTCGATCAGGACAAGGTGATCTGGGACCGGCAGAAATATGAACCTAACGCCTTGATCTGCGAAGGCGACGGGCCGATCGCGCAGTTCCGCAAATTCTACAGTCGCTATTATGCCAAGGATGAAGACCGGCCTGAAGGCGAGAATGTAACACCTATCAAGAGAGCGGTATGAAGTATTTCCTGCCGCCTTTCGCAGCGCTCGCTTTGATAGCAGCAAAGCCCGCTCCCGAGCCGGCAACTATCTATTCGGGCGGGCCGATAATCACCATGGCAGGCGATACGCCCGAGACAGTGGAAGCCATCGCCGTCAAGGATGGAAAAATCACAGCGCTCGGTAATGCCGAAGCTGTTTTCAAACAGGCGGGCAAAAAAGCTAAAAGGATTGACCTCAGAGGGCGTACGCTTCTTCCCGGATTTATCGATGCGCACGGCCATGTGAGCTATGCCGGGCAAAATGCAGCGATGGCGCAGTTGCAGCCACCACCGGTGGGAGGGGTCGATACCATCACCAAACTTCAAGCTGCGCTTCGAGTTTGGGAGGCGCAGCGCCGACTGCCGGAAGGCGCCCCGATCGTTGGCAATGGTTTTGACGACAGCCAGCTTACTGAAGGGCGCTTTCCGACGCGGCACGATCTAGATGCGGTTTCAGCATCACGGCCTATCCTGATCATACATGTCAGCGGGCACCTAGCCGTTGCCAACAGCGCCATGCTGACCAAAATCGGCGTAGGCCCGGATTCGCAGGACCCAAAAGGTGGGCATATCCGGCGTGAGGCAGATGGTAAAACTCCCGACGGTGTTCTGGAAGAAACTGCATTGTTCCTTGCAATGTCGGCCATTCTTCCATCCGGTATCGAACAGGGACTGGCATCGTTGGTGACAGGCGCTAACCAGTTTGCGAGTTATGGCATCACCACAGCTCAGGATGGTAGGGCGTTTCCTGAAAGCTGGGCTGTTTTGGCCGAAGCGTCAAAACGCAACATGCTGCCGATTGATATCGCCGTGCTGGCATCGATGGAGCGGAACTGGCCGGAAGACGTGCGCGCTCAGATCGGCAATGGCTATGTGAACCGGCTGCGTATTGCAGGCATCAAGCTGACACTTGACGGGTCGCCACAAGGCCGGACGGCTTGGTTGCACGATCCGGTTCCTGTCCCACCCGAAGGAAAAGGCGCTGACTATCGCGGGTACCCGGCAATCGATCTCAACTTGTTCAACGCTAAGCTGGCCGAAGCCGCTGCGAAAAACTGGCAGGTCTTTGTTCACGTGAACGGCGACGAGGCGGCGCAGGCATTGATCGATGGTGTGCGCTCGCAGGGGCTGGCAGGCAAACGCACGATTGCGATTCACAACCAAGTAGTGCGGCCTGAACAGCTCGCCGAAATGAAAAAGCTCGACATCCAGCCAAGCTTTTTTGCCAACCACACTTATTACTGGGGGGATTGGCACCGTGATGTTGCTTTGGGCCCGAAGCGGGCGGATTTTATTTCGCCGCAGGCCAGCGCATGGAATTTGGGTCTTCGTCCAACCGCACATAATGACTCGCCGGTTGTTCCTCCAGATATCATGCGGCTGATATGGTCGAGCGTGAACAGGCGGTCGCAATCGGGCGACATATTGGGGCCGATGGAGCGGATTCCGGTTTATCGGGCTCTGCAGCAAGTGACGATCAATGCGGCGTGGCAGATCCACGAAGATTCCGAAAAAGGCAGCCTCGAAATAGGCAAGCGGGCGGACCTGGTGGTGCTCGATGCGAATCCACTCTCAAGCGATCCTGCGAATCTGCATGCCATCAAGGTGGTTGCAACAATCAAGGATGGTAAAACCGTCTTCGGCAGCGCCGATTAGGAGAGCTCATGCCTGTTCCAAAGCTTCATCATGAACCCGGCGCACTTGAACTCGCTGGTCAAATTTCGCGCGGAGAACTGAGCGCGCTCGAAGCGGTGGATGCCGCCATCGCACGGATTGAGGCGAAGGACCACGTGATCAACGCCGTCGTTGTGCGCGATTTCGATCGCGCTCGCGACGCTGCCAGACAGGCAGATGCTGGCGGGGTCAGCGGCCCACTCCAAGGGGTGCCGGTGACCGTCAAGGAAAGCTACAATATCGCGGGTCTCAAAACCACATGGGGTTTCGAGTTCGCCCGTGATTTCGTTGCCGACGAAGATGCCCATGCGGTCAAGCGACTCAAACAGGCTGGTGCGATTGTATTAGGCAAGACCAATGTTCCGGTTGCACTTGCCGACTTGCAATCGGTCAACCCGATTTACGGCCGCACTAATAATCCCCACGATGTGACACGCGTTCCCGGCGGGTCATCCGGCGGATCGGCAGCATCGCTGGCGGCGGGCTACGTCCCGCTGGAATTTGGTTCGGATATCGGCGGTTCGATACGCACGCCAGCACATTTTTGCGGTGTGATGGGGATCAAGCCAACCTTTGGTTCAATTCCGTTCGACGGTCATTATTTCCCCGGCGCAAAGGGTGCGGCAACAGTGCTTTCGATGACAGGACCGATGGCGCGGACGGCCGAAGATTTGGCCTTTGGTCTTGATCTGGTCGCTGTCCCGCCATTGCCCCGCTCGCGGCATGAAAGCCTGAAGGGCGTC
>NZ_CALMSV010000012.1 GCF_937872355.1 uncultured Sphingorhabdus sp.
CGCTTCTACTTGCGCGAGGCGCGCAAGCCCGGAGAGGCGCTGGGACTGTTGCTTGTCGGTGCTGGCGTCGTGCTGGCGCTGGTCGGCGGGATTTAACTGGCAACAAAGTCCAGCAGGGCCTGCTCATAGCGGTCGACACCGGCGCGCTTTGCTATTTCATGATCCAGCCAGCCTTTTTCAGGCAAGCTAATCGCCTCGGCTTCCTCGACTTCGGAATCGAGATCACGCATTGCTTGGGCAGGGCGGAAAATCTCCGCAAATCCCGCGCTCAAGTCCAGATCGCCCATTCGCTTGAAGAAGCGCCCGATGCTCGGCGAACTGCTGCGCATGAAGCTTTCGAGTTGGGTTGCGCGCTCACGGGTCAGCGGTGTGTAGGCGGAGAAACCCTGCAGGTGGTTGGCAACGCCCTGCACGAACAGCTTTTCCCATTCGGGGGCATTGTTGCTTTCAAGGCAGGCATCCTTGATCCGGAACAGCATGTCGGCCTCTTCGCGGCTGACAATGGCGGGGCCGTGACTGCCTGAGGCAAAGATCAGACGGCGCAGCAGATTGGCCTCGGCGGCGGTCACTGTGTTACGCAGCACGTCGCCTTCACGTGTCGGGCCTTCACCGGAGATGATGATGCGTTCGATCTGGTCAAGCGCATAGAATTTCAGGACATTGGGCAGGTCGACTGCCTTTTCCGCAAGTTTGACGAGCAGTTCCAGTTCGCCGGCGCTTTCAACGCGTCCGTCCTTGTCGATTTCTTCGATAACCCACAGCGCGTCTTTTTCGCTGACATAGCCTTTCGGTTCGCTGCCATCGATCACGAAATCGCATACAGCTTCAGTGAAAAAGGCGATCCATTCCGGATCTTTGGATTTTGCATGGGAATTCAGCTCGAACAGGGCCTGCGCATCGCGTTGCGACAGCATACCGTCGGCCCACGCCCAATGGCGCAACGCCTGTGTATCCAAGGCAGTTATGTTGCCACCTGCACGCACAGCCGCCGAAAATTGATCGAACTGGAAAGTCATCGCTCTTCCTCTCGCCTCCCGCGAACGGGCAATAGGCCGAAAGTCATAGCGCAAAGCGGTTAACCGGGTGTTACCCCGGCAACTGGATCAGTTTTGCGGTGGCGGTGCTCCTGCACCTGCCGCTCCGGCGGCCTTTTGCATCTGTTCCTGCTGTTGCTGCATTGCAGCTTCAAACTGTTCGCGCGGAAGGAAATCCTGCAGCTCGACGTCGAAAATCAACACGCTTCCACCAGGTATCGCAACTTCACCGGTTTTCTGGTCGGGAACATCATTGGGACCATAACCAATCTCGCTCGGGATCCAGATTTTATACTTGCCGCCCTTTTGCATCAGCTTGAGTGCTTCGGTGAAACCGGGGATGCCGCCCGAAACGGGGAAGGGACCGGAAGCAGGTTCCTGAAAAACCTTGCCGTCGCGGAGCGTGCCGGTGATCGAAATCATCGCGACATCATTGTCGGTCGGCGGTTTGCCTTCGCCGCTTTGAATCGTCTTTATCTGCAGACCGGACTTGGTGACGGTGACGCCTTCTTCGTCGGCGTTGTCGGCCAGATATTGGGTATCGGTTGCATATTTGCTGCGGATGTCACCCGTACCCCACCAGGCCATCCCGGCGCCAGCCAGCGCTACAACGGCAATTCCTGCCCAGAATTTGGGGATGGACCCCTTTTTGATCGGCTGGATGGGTACAGTGGTGACGGACATGGTAAACCCTCGAAAATGGAAGTGCTGCGCGCCCTCTTAGCGGCTTTGCAGACAAAAAAAAGAGCGCCCGGAGGGGCGCCCTGTTTTTTGCCGTTTGGCGACAGCAATTATTTGTTGCCGTCGCGCTCTGCAGCCTTGCGTTCCATCTTACGTGCGCGACGGATAGCAGCGGCCTTTTCGCGGGCGCGCTTTTCCGACGGCTTTTCGTAATGACGACGCATCTTCATTTCGCGATAGACGCCTTCGCGCTGCAATTTCTTCTTCAGGGCACGCAGCGCCTGGTCCACATTATTTTCGCGAACGATAATCTGCATAAAAAATCCACACTCCGAACATTTGGGCCGCAACGAATCGATCAAAATGGCAAAAAACCAGCCAATTCTGTGGCAAAAATGAAAACAGCCGCAACCAAGCTGCGGCATAACGACCGCGCCCCTATAGCGAATTGGCCCAAAGTTCAAGCCGGAATCGCGCTTTTTCCGCCAAAGCCTGCGATTTTCGGCCACAAGTTTGTTCGCGAGCTATGCAAGCGTTGCCCATTCCCGATCTGCAAGCACCCCCAGTTTCGCACGCAGCGGCTCCAGCCATTGCGCATAGGGCTTCCATGTCTCCATGCCGTCGCGATTCAGCGGACGGCGAACCTGTTCGCTGCTGGGTGTGCGGACCACTCGATCGAGCTTGTGGAATTCGAGAACCGCAGGATCCCATTCGAGGCCAAGATAGCCAAGCGCCGCGCGCAATTCGGTCTCGGCATCCTCGACCAACCGTTCATAGGCAATGTGGTGGACCATGCCGGGCGCAACTTTATCGAGATGCTCCATATACCGGACATAATCCGCATAACATTGGCCGATATCCTCAAGTGCGAAGGAGGAGGCATGTGCCGTCGAAAAGGACTGCGAGAAATTGGAAAAGCAGCAATCCATCGGCGGCCGGCGAATGTCGAGAAAGCGGGCATTGGGCAATATCCGTTTGATAAACAGCACGTTGCTCCAGTTGTGCGGTAGTTTGTCGACGAAATATGGACGTTCCGTTTTGCGGTGTAATTGGGCTCGGCGAAGATAATCACGGCCCATTGCATTGGCCTGTTCGTCGGGTATTGCAGCTACAAGCTGGGGCACGGTCACCTTGCCACGGCGCGTTGCCATTTCCATGACTGACCTCAGGATTGCTGGCACATAAGGTAATTCGCCTACCGGTTCCATCGCAGGGTGGCTGCCGAGCATTTGCTCGAGCAATGTTGAACCTGATCGGGGTAGGCTGACAATGAATATCGGCGTCACATCTTCAGCGGATGGCCGTTCCAGCCGCTGGATGAAGGCGCTATCGACCGTCCGGATAGTCTCGTTGACTTCGTCGGTCAGTTCCTGCGCCTGATAACCGATGCTATCGGCGCGCTGCTGGTTGCCGATTGAATAATGGTGGAACGCTTTGTCGTATGATTTGCGGTCATGATAGGCGCGGGCGAGCGCGAAATGGGTGGGGGCGCTGTTGCGGATATCGATCGCGACAGCGATCGCGCGCTGCATTTCGACGATATCATCGTCGGTCAGCACCCGGCTTTTGATGCTGGCCAGACCCCACCAGGCTTCGCCGCATTCAAAATCGATTTCCGCGGCCTTGCGATAGGCGGCGACAGCCTCTTCGACCTGGCCTTCGGCGCGCAGGCTGTGGCCATAGGCGATCCAGTAATGCGGCCGCTCGGGATGGCTTTCGACCAGTTCTTTGCGGATGTCTTTCGCCGCCTCGGTCTTTCCCATCTTGTCGAGGATGATGCCGAGCATTCCGCCGAAAACCGGATCGCTGCTCTCTTGCCGCAGCATCGCAAACATCGCACTCGCCTCGCCCAGTTTTTCCTGCTGGTTGAGTGTTGAGGCAAGGCTGCGGCGTGTTTCGAGGTCGCGCGCACCTTTCGCAATTGCTTTACGCAGAAATTGTTCGGCCTGCCCCAATGCACCGAGTTGCATTGCGATCGTACCGAGCAAAGCAAGGCCGCGCGGCTCATCTGGCTTTTGCCGCAAATGCGCCATCGCCTTTTGCGCCGCATTTTCCAGCTTGCCAGCCTGCATCAGCTTTTCGGCTTGGGCGAGCAAGGGGTAGGCGGAAATAGTGGTCTGATTCATGCGGAAAGACCCTATGCGTAGCCAAGCAACGCGCGCAAGCCCGGCGCCTGATAATCGACAAGCGCTTTGTGCCGGGCGCCCAGTGTTTCCGGAAACTCGACAGCGACGCCGGTCAGTTGCTCGCGCGCGGTTCCGCTTTGTTTTCGGTCGGAGCCGATGGCAATACGTTCGCGCCAATCTGCAGGGCATTCAATTCCGCAGGCTTCGAAAAGGTTGGCAAAATAGGTGGTGGCTGCCTCGCTATCGATCGTGCCGAGGTGGTGAACAAGATCCTCATATTTGACGATGTGGGTCTTGGTGCCGAGCCATGCGGCGACATTGAGTTCATATATGTCGTTGAGCGAGGGTGCCTTGCCCGGCAGGCCGAAAATCATCATCGTCAGCAGTTCATCGACATCGAACTCGCCCGATTTCAGGTGGTCGACATTGCCGCTGAACTGTTCGGACAGGAAGAAGCGGGCGCGGGCGATGACCCAATCATAGGGGTCGCGATACAGCAATACGCGGCGCGTAGGTGCGGTCTCGATCACCGATGCGTCGGCCATGAACAAATGGCCCCAACTCATCATCGGGCGCGCGGGGCTAAAGGCGTGCTTGTGCTGCTGCAGGTTCGGCCATTGGATAAAATCGGCTTTATATTGCTGCTCGACCGGTACGAACATGCGCAAGATGTTGCGCAGCAGGTGGCTGCCGCTTTTGGGCAGGCTGTTGAGGAAGAGCGGCTGGCGCAGCGGCGATTGCACGAATTTGCGGTTTTCGTCGTCGAGCGTGTCAGGCTGTACCCAGACTTCAGGCATGATGCGACCAATCCAATCTGCGCTGCATAAATAGAAACCGGGCGGCATGTTGCCATGCCGCCCGGTCTTTCCCAAGTGGGTTTATCAGAACTTCGCCGAAACGTTCAGGAACGCGCGGCGTCCGACGAACGAATATTGCGAAGCTGCAACAACCGGGCCGAGGGTGGAAATCTGGCCACCGTTCAGCACCGAAACCCGTGGCGGGCGGGTGTTGAACAGGTTGCTGACACCAAGGGTGATGTCAAACCGGTCGTTGATTTCCTGCGTCAGCGAGAAGTTGTGATAGAAGGTCGCTGGCGTGGTCAGTTTCGGGCAATAGAGACCGCGCGTCAAAGAGTTGATGCACGGGTTATTGCCGTTGCGGCGAAGGAAATCGCCCACATCCGAAGTGCCGCCGATGACATTGACGCCGTAGAAGAGTGACGTACCGCCACCTTGAGCTTCCCAGATGAAACGGAAATCGCCAACCCATTTCGGCGAACCAGCCTCACCATTGGTCGAAACCAAGGGTGAAGTCGGCAGCAGACGCACATTGTCCTTCATCTGCCAGGTCATATCGGCACGTGCCGAGAGTGTACCAAGCTTGCCAAAGTCATGACGGATATCGACGGCCACATCGACGCCGGTGTTGCGCTGGGTCGAGATGTTGACGAATTTGTCACGAATGTTGGCGACGTTGAACGGCGCAGCCGTTTGACCACGGGTGAACAGATCGCAGAGCGGTTCGGTTGCGAAATTTTCCGAGTCATAGCAGCCGAACAGGATGTTCGCGCCGCCAAGCTGGGTGATTTCGCCTTCCACCTTGATGTCGAAATAATCGACCGCAATGTTGATCCGCGTATCGGGCAGGAAGCCGAAACGCGGCGTCAAGATCGTGCCGACAACCAAGGCTTCCGAGGGTTCCGATTCAAGCACACCGATACCGCCCGAAGCGGTAATATTGGCCGAAACGCCGGCACCGCTGTGGTTGTTCGGAATACCATCAGCGGCGCAGTTGTCTGCGATACGCTGCGAGATATTGCCAAGGGCCAGATTGGTGCCCCAGTTGATGCAGGGGTCGATACGGCCCTGTGCAACCGAGCTGGTTTCGTCGGCCAGGAACTGCTCGAACAAGGCAGGTGCACGATAGGAGGTGCCGAAGCTTGCGCGGAAGCGCAGCCAATCGTTTACCGCCCAGTTGGCGCCCAGCTTGTAGGTGAAGTTGCCCTTGTCGCTGTCGCTGAAGCCATCCGACGCGCGGGTTGCCTTGACGTTTGTCACACGTCCGGCAGCGGACAGGGTAAATTCCTTGAAGAATGCCTTGTCCGCCAAAACCGGGATGTTGAGCTCGCCAAATGCTTCGAGCGTGTCGCTCTTGCCCGCGGTAATGCCCGACGTCGAGGTGCCCCAGGCATTGCCTGCACGGGTGATCTCACCGGGCGTGTCGTTGATCTTGTCGCGACGGCCCGTGACACCGGCGGCGACCGAAAGCGGACCTGCCGGCAAGTCGAACAGATTGCCGGTAACAGTCGCTTCACCCGTCAGCTGGGTGTAGACAGTCTTGCCTTGTTCCCAATCGAACAGGAAGTCGATCTGCTGCTGCGACAGATTGCCTGCAAGGAAGTTCGGATCTGTCCAGGGGATATCGATGCACTGTTTGCCCGAAATCGGGGTCACGGTGCCGACGCAAGAGCCGAACTGGAAGTAGCCGGTGTCATACACGTCCTGCAGTATCTGCTGGGAGCGGTAGCGGCCATTGCTCTTGCTGTATTGGCCGTAGATTTCCCACTTCCAGTTGCCTGTGCCGCCGAAATCGCCACGGAAACCGCCAACGCCGCGATAATAGTCAACTTCCTGGCTACTATCCGACTGGTTGGTGATCCCGGTCGGGCTCAACAGGTTGACGCCCTGCCAGCCATCGGCCCAATAGTTGAAATAATTGCCGGCGCCGGTGCCATAGAGGTCGCCGGTGTAGCCGAAGTTCCAGAACTGGCGCCAGCCATTTTGGTAGGTCTGGCGGCGGTTAAACAGGAATTCGCCGAACATTTCGATCGAATCTGTGATCTCATAGGCGCCATCAATATAGGCGGTGTAGAGATCGGTTTCCGGAATGATCGTCTGCTCTTCGACAAACGGATGGTAGCTGTTTTGAACAGCCAAGGATTCGGCGCTGTATCCAGTCGGGAACCAGCCAGCCGGTGCGGCAAAGTCGCCCGAGAAAGCCGGTGCGCCGAATGCCGGGATACCAAGCGTTTCGCCAGGATACTGATACTGCATCAGGACGGTGCTACGTCCAGCCGCTGAAGCAAGGCCAGACGAAGTATTGATTCCAGTGTTCGGGCCACCAGGGCCATCAAGCCGCATGTTGCCGATCAGGTTGTAGGTCCAGACGTGTCCCCAACGCAGGTCTTCGCACTTGAACTGGCCGGTACGCGGATCGACGAGGTCCGCGCGGCTGCCATCCTGACGGAAGGTGTATGCTTCGGGGCAAGCAAGATAGGCGCGATCACCGCGGGTCAGCTCGTTGGTGTGCTTGTAGTCGGCTGCCACCATGATGTGGCCGCGATCGAATTTTTTGCCGTAAATGGCGCCAATGCGATATTCTTCGCCACCGCTGTCGAACGGCATCGAGACGTTACCCGAGAGGTAAAAGCCGTCCATATCCTTCTTGGTCAGAATGTTGACCACGCCGGCAACAGCGTCCGAACCGTAAACTGATGATGCGCCGGTTTTCAGGATCTGGACATTTTCAGCCAGCGCCTGCGGCAGCACGTTGAGGTCGAACGACGACACCGCACCGCGCGTACCAGCGGGACCAGCGCGACGGCCGTTCAGCAGGACGAGCGTACGATTGGGGCCGAGACCGCGAAGATCGATGGTCTGCGCGCCGGGGCCGCCTGCGGTCACAAAGTTGGACGAAATGGCAGCAGTGATCTGCGTTGAACCCGATGCGATGGGTGAGCTTTGAAGCGTAGCGGCAAGATCGAACTTACCTTCTTTCGCCGAAATTTCGGTATCGATTACGGTTACCGGATCCGGGCTGTTATACGGGCTGACAGATTGAATGCGCGTACCCGTTACGACGATGGCGTCACTGGCTTCTTCCGTCGCGGTTTCATCTTCACCTTCGGCCGCATCCTGCGCGAAAGCCGGTGTAGATAGCATAATTGCAAGTGCAGATACCCCGACCAAGCCCAGCTTGCGGCGCATCGAATCATTCGAAGCGATTTTTTTCATGTTATTCCCCAGCTCATTGGTTCCCCGTTTGTGGGGACACCAAACTATTAGTTTCTGGTCGGTTTGCAGGCGCAAATCTCACAGAAATAATCACCTCACTATGTTCAATTGCGGTGAATATTGTCAACCGTGTGGCAAGAGATAGGGCGGCTTACCGAATATTTTCCCTAGCATGATGCACTTTTGCCACAGCACTGGTACAAACATTACGAATTTTGGTGTCTTTGTGAAATTAACTTTCGAAAGCGCGTCGCGTTAAGGGGCGTCCGGCTATTTGCCGGGTTTCGCGTACCAAGCAATTTCGCTTTGGTTTTGGCTTTGAAACATCAGACCGGAACGGTAGAGCGCATTCGATGACCAAACTTACCGTCAATGACCGGCCGGTCGAATATCGGATGGACCCGCAGACGCCGTTGCTATGGGCGCTGCGCGATGCCTCGAACCTGACCGGGACCAAATTCGGTTGCGGGCAGGGCGATTGTGGGGCCTGCATTGTCGATATCGATGGAGAGGCATTGCGATCCTGCCTTGTGACGCTGGCAGAGGCCGAGGGCCGGTTCGTGACCACAATCGAGAAACTGTCGGTTGATCGCAGCCATCCGGTGCAGCAGGCCTTTGTTGCGGCCGGCGCGGTACAATGTGGTTTCTGTACGCCGGGTATGATTATGGCGGCTTCGATCCTTCTCAAAAAAAATGCCAGCCCGACTGACGCGGATATTGACGCCGCTATCACCAATATCTGCCGTTGCGGTGTCTACCCCCGGGTGCGCGACGCCATCCAGCGCGCAGCACGGGTTATGCGCGGCGAGGCCAGGCTCTCGGTTGCCCCGCCGCCGGGCATCACGCCGGAAGACGCAGCGGCTGCGGTCCCTGCGTTGCGGGTGAAGAAAGACTAACTCGCTTCAATTAAGGGCTTTTCCTTTGGGCGGCCTTCGCATAGTCAGTCAGCACCAAATAGTGGGTCGCGTCGAAAACTGTCCTTGGGAGGAAAGAATGACGCTTGCCCATAAGTTCCGCTCTGTTTTGATCGCCTCGCTGCTGTGCAGCACACCGCTTGCGGCGCAAGTTCCGAAGGAACAGCTGCTATCACCGCCAGCAGATGCTGAGAGCTTCGCGATCATTTCTTCGGGCGGTGAGCATGGCACCGCGTCGATCTGGACCCAGCCCGACGGGCAAATCGCCTCGCGGATAAGCTTCCTGTTGCGCGGCATGGTCACAGAAGTCGACGAAGTCATCAAGCTTGGCTCCAATGGCTTGCCAGAAAAAATCGTCCTGCGCGGGGTAAATCCATCAGGTGACGTGGCGGAAACGTTCGAGATCGCAGATGGCAAAGCTGTCTGGAAATCGCCGATCGATAGCGGCTCAGCCCAATATGATGGCACTGCACTTTATTTGCCGCTCGGCGGGACAATGTCCGACCTCAAATATTTTGCCGAAGTTCTGCACAAGGCGCCGGGGCGCAAATTGAAATTGCTGCCCTCGGGCGAGTTGCGGCTGTCGAAGCTGGTCGATATTCCGGTGGGCAGCGGCCCGACCGCCAAGACCATTTCGTCGTGGCGGATAGACGGAGTGTCCCTGGATCCGGCGTTGGTACTGTTGGATGAACAGGGCAAGTTTTTCGGGACGGTGCAGTGGATGGGCTTGCTGCCCAAGGCCTATGCCGGTGATATGCAGAAAATCACCAAGGCGCAGGATGATGCCTTGGCAGCGGAAAACCCGGCGATGGTTGAACGCTTCGGCAAGGTTTCTCCGATTCCGGTCGCCTTCACCGATGTCCGCCTATTCGACAGTCTTTCCGGCAAATTCGTTGATGGTCAGACCGTGTTGGTCGATCAGGGTCGGATCAAAGCGGTCGGCGATGCAACAAAAATCCGCGTTCCACGCATGGCGAAGACCATTGACGGCAGGGGCAAAACGCTGCTCCCCGGTCTTTGGGACGCCCACATGCATGTTGGCAGTGACCGGCAGGGGCTGATGCTGCTGTCGATCGGCGAAACATCGGCGCGCAACCCGGGCGGCGATGTTGCTTCGACGGTTGAACGGGCAGGACGCATCATGCGCGGGGAATTGCTCTTTCCAGCCATTTATTCGTCGATGCTGATCGATGGTTCCGGCCCGCTCGCTGCGCAAATGGCGGTGACGGCAGATACGCCTGAGCAGGCAGTTGCCGCCGTGCGACAGGCAAAGGAAAAGGGCTTTGCCGGGGTGAAGTTCTACACATCGATGCAGAAGGAGCCGCTGCTGGCGGGGGGCGCCGAAGCAAAGAAGCTGGGGCTGCATGTCCATGGCCATATCCCGGCCAAACTGCGTGCGTCCCAGGCCATCGACGCGGGTTATGACGAGGTGACCCACATCAACATGGTGATGATGGAGGCGATGCCCGATTCCGTTGTCGAGGTGAGCAACGGCATCGCCCGTTTCAACGGCCCTGGCCAATATGCCAAGGATGTCGATCTCGATGCCGAACCGATGAAGTCGCTGATTGCGAAAATGGTCGCTAAAAAGACCGTTGTCGATCCGACTTTGGTGACCTTTGAAGGGATGTATGTTCCGGAAAATGGGGAGTTGCAGGAGGCTTATGCTGCATTCCAGGGGACCATGCCCTCGACAACCGAACGCTATTTCCGGGTCGGCGGTTTCCAGCCGCCCGAAGGGGTGACGCGGGCAGACTGGCGCGCCAGCTTTGCCAAAATGGAAGCCTTGGTCAGCAAGCTTTATAAAGCGGGCGTGCCGATCGTTGCCGGGACCGATGGCGGAGGGTTGGAACTGGCCCGCGAACTGGAACTCTATGTCCGCGCTGGCCTGACCCCCGGAGAGGCGTTGCAGACCGCGACCATTGTGCCCGCGCGGATGGTGGGAGCAGATTCAGATACCGGTTCAATTACGGTGGGCAAGGAGGCTGATTTGGTTCTGGTCGAAGGTGATCCATCGAAGGATATTTCGGCTGTGCGGCGGACCAAATGGGTGATGAGCGACGGCGCGTTGATGAATGCCGATGAGTTGCGCGAGGCAGCCGGTTTTTCAGGGCCACCCCGCTAAGCGCTCATGCGACTGCGAGAACCATAGTCAGCAGTCCCAAACCGGTGGAAAGATGAACGCGAAGGCGCATCCAGCCTGCGGGCAAGGGGATGTGCCTTCCGAGCGCGGAATCGACCATCGGTGACAGCAGCAGGCAGACTGCCAAAATGCTGAGTGAAGGTTCAGGCCATTCGAGCCCCCAGATCCAGGGCAGGTAGGATGCGAGTGCGATCAGGCTGGGCGCGACGGCAACCGGATAGAGCCAGCCTGGCGGGTTGGCGGCGTTGAGCGCCAGCCCCCACCAGACACCGCCGAGGAAGCTGAAGATAAAGGCTGCATAGCCATAACCACCGGCCAGTGCGATCCATTCGAGGGTGGGATCGTACAGGATCATGGCGACGGCGAGTATCTGCGGCAGAAGGCCTGCATAGCCTAACCATTTGGCGGCAGTGGTAAGGGGTGTGGCGGTTCCTGTCATGCTATCTGCAATAGCTTTCGCTATCCCGGCACCCAACACGACCTTATGCCTGTAGTGCCGCTGCTTTGGCGAAGCGCTAGGCGCGGGCCATGGCCAAGACGCTCGTCCTGATTTTGGGTGATCAACTTACCCCGGGCATTTCCGCGCTGCGCGATGTGGATCAGGCCGAAACGTTGGTTTTGATGGCCGAGGTCGCGGACGAGGCGGGCTATGTGCGGCATCACAAGAAGAAGATCGCCTTCCTCATTTCCGCGATGCGCCATTTTGCGGAGGAATTGCGCGGCGCGAGTTGGCAGGTCGATTATGTCCGGCTGGATGATGCAGCGAATAGCGGCTCGCTCGCAGGCGAAGTGTTGCGCGCAGTCGACCGGTATGGCGTATTCCAAGTCCGTGTGACCGAGCCCGGCGAATGGCGCGTGCTGCACGATTTGCAGGCGCTGGATACCGCGCTCGACCTCCAAATTCTGCCTGACGACCGCTTCATCGCCAGCCATGCCGAATTCGATGGCTGGGCCGAGGGACGCAAGGCGCTGCGCATGGAATATTTCTACCGCGAGATGCGGCGCAAGACCGGGTTGTTGATGGATGGTGATGAGCCAACTGGCGGGCAATGGAATTTCGACCATGACAATCGCAAGGCCGCCGCGCGCGACCTGTTGATGCCGCAACCGATGCGCTTTGCGCCTG
Organism: uncultured Sphingorhabdus sp.; assembly: GCF_937872355.1. Taxonomy (GTDB): domain Bacteria; phylum Pseudomonadota; class Alphaproteobacteria; order Sphingomonadales; family Sphingomonadaceae; genus Sphingorhabdus_B. Next base: position 12,038 of record NZ_CALMSV010000012.1, read on the forward strand.
ATGCAATCACCCGCGAAGTGCTCGACCTCGTTGATGCTCAGTTTGCCGATCATTTCGGCACGCTCGAACCCTTCTGGTTTGCCACCACCCGCGTCGATGCAGAGGCGGCGTTCGCGCATTTCCTGAAAACTGCGCTGCCACATTTCGGCGACTATCAGGATGCGATGCTGGCGGGAGAGAAATTCCTCTACCATGCGGTGGTCTCACTCTATCTCAATTGCGGTCTACTCGATCCGATGGCGATGTGCCGCGCTGTCGAGGCTGAATATCGGGCGGGCCGTGCCCCGCTGAATGCAGCAGAGGGCTTCATCCGCCAGATTATCGGCTGGCGCGAATATGTGCGCGGTATTTATTGGCGCGAAGGGCCGGATTATGTCCGCCGCAATGCACTTGGTGCTACCCACCCGCTCCCTGATTTCTACTGGAGCGCCGATACTAAAATGGCCTGCGTCAAGGCGTGCGTCGAACAGACGCGCGATGAGGCCTATGCCCACCATATCCAGCGGCTGATGGTCACCGGCAATTTCGCGCTTCTCGCCGGGATCGATCCGCACGAGCTGCACGAGTGGTATCTGGCAGTCTACGCCGATGCCTATGAATGGGTGGAAGCCCCCAATACGGTCGGCATGAGCCAGTTTGCCGATGGCGGCCTGCTCGCCTCCAAGCCCTATGTGGCGAGCGGGGCCTATATCGACCGGATGTCGGATTATTGCCGTGGCTGCGCTTATGATGTGAAGGCGAAGGCGGGGCCAAAGGCCTGCCCGTTCAACTATCTCTATTGGGACTTCATCGCCCGCCATCACGACCGGCTGAAAGTCAATCCGCGCATGGCGCAGATGGTGCGCAGCTACGACCGGTTTAGCGAGGAGCGGAAGGCGGAAATCGAAAGCGATTCAGCCCGCTTTCTGGCTGACCTTTCCTGATCGGCAGCGATCGGAACAGTAACGCACATTCTCCCAATCGCGCGCCCATTTCTTCCGCCATGTGAAGGGCAGGCCGCAGGCCGCGCAGGTCTTGGTCGGCAGGTCCGATTTCTTGCGCATCTTGGGCATGGTTCAGAGTGCCAGTTTCAGTTGGTCGGCCTTGACGCCCGCACGCTTGCGGTCGGCGGTGCGTTTGCGGCTGCCATGTTTGTGGACAACCGCCTTGGCCTCGGCCCGGGCTTCAGGCTTGCGGCGTAGCGCATGAATCGCATCCTTGGCGAACTTTGCCGCAGCCGCATGGTCGACAATGCGGTCGGGGTAATCGGGGCATAGCCGCGCCTGTTCATCGGCGGCCAGTTTCCATGGTTCGTGCAGCCATGCATCGGGCACATTGGCCAGTTCGGGCACCCAACGGCGTATGAAGATACCCGTCGGGTCCTGGTCATATCCCTGCTTCACCGGCGAATAGATGCGGATCGTGTTGATACCTGTTTCACCCGCTTGCATCTGGCATTGCGGCCAATGGATTCCGGGTTCGTAATCGATGAACTTGCGGGCGAGCGCGGTCCCGCTTTCCTGGCAGGGCAGCCACAGGTCATAGCTCGCAAAGCTCATCAGCATTGCCCGCATGCGGAAATTGATCCAGCCGGTGGCGTTCAGATAACGCATCGCGGCGTCGATAAAGGGATAACCGGTGCGACCCTCGCTCCATGCCGCGAGCTTCACGGCATCGGCGGGTCGGGGGCGCAATCCTTCGTAAATCCGCGCCATCGGGCGATATTCGGCTTCGGGTTCGCTCTCCAGCTTTTGAATGAAATGGCAATGCCAGTGCAGCCGCGCGATGAAGCTGCGCAGCGATTGCCGCCACGCCTTTTCCGATTGCGATAGCTCGCGATAGCGCGCCTGCGCCGCTTGGTAAGCCTCGCGGACTGAGAGCGAACCATAGGCCAGATGCCAGGAAAGACGCGAACAGGCGGTTTCCCCGCTCAAGGGTGAAGACATTTCGCGGGTATAATGTTCGCCGCGCTCATGCAGGAAGCTGTGCAATGTGGCCAAGGCTTCGGCTCGGCCTGCGATAGGTGCGCGTTGCAAGCCATCATCGGCCAGTTCCAGTTCCGCTGCATCCGGCAGCCCGTGGCATTCGCTCCGTTCCCAAATCAGTAGCGGCGGAACCGGCTGGGCTGGCATCGCCATCATCCGGTCCCACGCCTGTGCCCAGCGATCACGGTTGACCTTTCGCCCGCGCCAGACGCCGAACTGTCGACTTTCCTCGAACGCGATACCCTCTGCCTTGCACCAGCGGCGCACCGCCTTGTCGCGATCAAAGGTCCATTCATTGCCGGTTTCCTCATGCGCACGTAGCACGAAGCTGCCATGTGTCGCCTTGATGGCTGCCAGCGTTTCGACCGCATCGCCAACGCGGATACACAACTGCCCGCCTTTTGTGGCTATGGCCTCGCCCAGATCGGCGATGCAGCTGCGCCAGAAATTCCATTGCCGTGCCGAGGCATCGGGCTGCCGCCAATAATCGGGCTCGATGATGACGAGCGGGAGAATGCGGTCGCGGATTGCCGCTGCGCAAAGCGCCGCATGGTCCACCAGTCGCAAATCGCGCTTGAACCAGACGACTTGCAGCATCTTAAAAGGGAATCCTCTCGCCATCCCAGGCAAACAGCTGGCCGCTCTCTTCGGGCGTTAGCCCGGCCAGCACGTCGAGCATCCGCCCCGCAGCATAATCCGGGGTGAACAATTTGTTTTCCGCTACCCTGCGCTGGAATGGTTGCGATAGCGCAGTGTCAACAGTGCCTGGATGCAGGGCGATGATGATCGCCTGCGGATGGGTACGTGCCATTTCGATGGCGAAATTGCGCACCACCATATCGAGCGCGGCTTTCGATGCCCGATAGGCATGCCAGCCACCCAGCCGGTTATCCGAAATCGAGCCGACCCTTGCGGAAAGCACCGCAAAAACGCTGCGGCGATCTTTGGGCAAGCGGGGTAGCAGATGCTTTCCGATCAGCGCCGGCCCGATTGTGTTGACCGCAAAGGCGGCCGTATATCCTTCCGGCGTTTGCATTTTCAGGCTCTTTTCGGGCTGGACCTCGGCTGAATGTAGCACACCGGTAGAGACGATCGTCAGATCCGGAGCGCCGATGCTACCGGCCGCTTCAGCGATGCTCGCTTCATCGTTCAGGTCAAAAGTGAAGGGCCGAACCTTTGGGCCAACATCTATATTTAACCGCGCACCTGCATGGATACAGGCTATGTCTGGTTCGGCCTGCAACCGACGAACTAACGCTGCGCCGATTCCGCCGCTCGCTCCAAAAATGCAGGCATTCAGACCTGGGGAGGACGGTGAGTGCATTGGATAAAGATGTCGCACCACAGCGTATGCGGCAATTCGGGAGAAACGCTGTGGATGCAGCAAAGGTAACCAGTGCAGATTAGCATTGGATATACTGCATCTTGCGCGCTAAGCCGGTTCGGTTCCAATGAAAGTGAGTTATTTCAATGCGAAAAGCCGCTCGTTTTACTGCTGCGTTTGCAATTCTCGGTTTGCTTGCAGGCCCGGTTGCCGCTGCCAGAATCTCCCTCCTGCCCAATGCAGTCCAAGGTATCTGGATGAAGGACGACAGCGAAGGGCGTGCGCAGTGCAAGGCTTATTTGGCAGCGATGCAGGCCGATAGTGAGGATGCGCATGCCCAGCTTGTCGGCGCGGAAGTGATTAGCGGCAATATGCTGCACAGCTATGCCGAATATGGTGAGGGCAATTTCTATCAGCCAAAACGGATCGAGAAGCTTGGCAAGCAGACATGGCGGATTACGGCTGCGGTCGGGATAGACGGATCACCCGAAGGGCAGGACAGCGGGACCGCCAAATTCGAGCTGTCGCTGGTGAGGGGCAAATTGAAATGGGATATGGAATCGTTCGACGGTAAACCGGTAGATAGCTGGGACGCGCATCTCTATTTCCGTTGCACGGCAGTGCCGACCGGAATGTACGCCAGCTGAGCCTGCTGCTCAGGCTTCCAGTTCGATGTCCCAATAGAGCCAGTCGCGCCAGCTATCGTGCAGATAATTGGGCGGGAAGCCGCGGCCGCGATCCTGCAATTGCCAGCTGGTCGGGCGGATCGCCGCCATGCGCAGCTGCATATGTGCTTGCGCGGGCGTGCGCCCGCCTTTTTTGAGGTTGCACGGCAGACAAGCGGTGGTGACATTTTCCCAACTTGTCCGGCCACCCAGGCGTCGGGGGACGATATGGTCAAAAGTCAGATTGTCGGTGCAGCCGCAATATTGGCACTCGAACTTATCACGCAGGAACAGGTTGAAGCGGGTGAAGGCGGGATATTCGCTAGGCTTTACATATTGGCGCAGCGCAATGACCGAGGGGATCTGCATGTCGCGGCTTGGGCTGTGAACATGGCGTTCATAGCTGGCGACGATATCGACCTTTTCGAGGAACACCGCCTTGATCGCGGTTTGCCACGGCCAGAGGCTCAACGGATAATAGCTGAGCGGCGTGTAATCTGCGTTCAAAACGAGTGCAGGACAATTATCGGGATGTCTTGCCCGCTCTACAGCTTGGAATGATCCGGCGTGGTACATGCCTCGAACCCTCTCCCCATGCTTTTAACACTGTTTCTTCCCTCTCCCAAGGAAGTTACAGCATTTTGACATGAGGCAGATTATGGCGGCATAAATTGACGTCAAGGGGGCAATGGACACCATATATGGTAATTCTGTGGGTAAAATAGCAGGCATCCCATTTGCGCTGCAACAGGTCGTGGCCACCCGCTTTGCACCCAGTCCCAATGGTCGGCTGCATGTAGGCCATGCCTTTTCGGCTATGTGCGCGCAT
>NZ_CALMSV010000013.1 GCF_937872355.1 uncultured Sphingorhabdus sp.
TCTTGGGGGGCTTTGTCGATTTTTGGGAAGTAAACGGCTTCGCCGCCGTTGATTTCAGCCATGATCTTGGTGATCGCTGCGGTCAGCGTGGTCTTGCCGTGGTCAACGTGACCGATAGTGCCGATGTTGCAGTGCGGTTTCGTCCGCTCAAATTTAGCCTTTGCCATTGTTCAAACCTTCTTCTGGATTAGGTGTCTTTTGATCAGTTGGGACGACGCCTGCTGAATCAGGCGCCGCCCTTAGTCCGTTCTTGCCTATCAGGCAAGCTTCTCTTTGACTTCGGCTGCGACGTTTGCCGGAACCTCGTCATAATGCGAGAAGTGCATTGAGTAGTTGGCACGTCCCTGCGTGAACGAGCGGAGCTGGTTCACATAGCCGAACATGTTGGCCAGCGGCACCATGGCTTCGACAACCTGCGCATTACCGCGGGTATCGGTGCCTTGAATCATGCCACGACGCGAGTTCATGTCGCCGATGACGTCACCCAGATATTCTTCCGGGGTCACGACTTCGACCTTCATGATCGGTTCGAGAAGCTTGATGCCTGCCTTCTGCGCGGCTTCGCGCATACCGGCACGACCTGCGATTTCGAACGCCAGTGCCGACGAGTCGACATCGTGATAGGCGCCGTCATACAGTTCGATGTCAAAGTCGATGATCGGGAAGCCGATGAGCGATCCGCTTTCGGCGGTTTCGCGCATGCCCTTTTCAACCGAGGGGATATATTCCTTCGGAATGTTACCACCCTTGACCGCATCGGTGAATGTGATGCCTGCACCACGTTCGCCCGGGGTTACCTTGAACTTGATGCGACCGAACTGGCCCGAACCACCCGACTGTTTCTTGTGGGTGTAATCAATGTCGACAGCGCGAGCGAGATATTCGCGGTAAGCCACCTGCGGCGCGCCGACATTGGCCTCAACCTTGAATTCGCGACGCATACGATCAACGATGATGTCGAGGTGAAGCTCGCCCATGCCCTTGATGATCGTCTGGCCCGATTCATGGTCGGTCGAAACGCGGAACGATGGATCTTCAGCCGACAGGCGGTTGAGCGCGATGCCCATCTTTTCCTGGTCAGCCTTGGTCTTGGGTTCAACCGACAATTCGATAACCGGCTCGGGGAATTCCATGCGTTCGAGCACGATCGGATCGCGTTCCGCGCACAGCGTATCACCCGTGGTGGTTTCCTTCATGCCAGCGAGCGCGATGATGTCGCCAGCAAAGGCTTCGTCGATGTCCTTACGCTCGTTCGCATGCATTTCGAGCATACGACCAACCTTTTCCTTCTTGTCCTTGACCGAGTTCAGGTAGGTGCCCTTGGTGAGCGTACCCGAATAGATGCGGATGAAGGTCAGTGAGCCGACGAACGGGTCGTTCATCACCTTGAATGCCAGAGCCGAGAAGGACGCATCGTCGGAAGCTTTGCGGCTATCCTTTTCATCGCTGTCCATCTTCACACCCTGCACGTCAGGAATATCGAGCGGCGAAGGCAGATAATCGACAACGGCGTCGAGCAGAGGCTGCACGCCCTTGTTCTTGAACGCCGAACCACACAGCACGGGGACGAACGACTGGTTCAGCGTACCCTTGCGGATCAGCGCCTTCAGCGTCGCTACATCGGGTTCATTGCCGTCCAGATAGGCTTCCATCGCGGCATCGTCCTGCTCAACCGCAAGTTCGATCAGCTTTTCGCGATATTCAGCAGCCTTGTCAGCCATGTCGGCGGGAACTTCGACATATTCGAATTCTGCTCCAAGGCTTTCATCTTTCCAGATGATGCCGCGGTTTTCGACCAGATCGACCAGACCCTTGAAATCGCTTTCTGCGCCGATCGGAAGATACAACACAGCCGGGGTCGCGCCCAGACGGTCGATGATTGTCTGCACGCAATAATAGAAATTCGCACCGGTACGGTCGAGCTTGTTGATGAAGCACATCCGGGGAACGCCATATTTGTCGGCCTGGCGCCATACGGTTTCGGACTGCGGTTCAACACCGGCAACGCCGTCAAACGCGGCAACCGCACCGTCGAGCACGCGCAATGAGCGTTCAACTTCAATGGTGAAGTCAACGTGGCCGGGGGTGTCGATGATGTTCAGGCGGTGATCGTTCCAGAAGCAGGTGGTTGCTGCCGAAGTGATCGTGATGCCACGCTCCTGCTCCTGCTCCATCCAGTCCATGGTCGCGGCGCCGTCATGGACTTCGCCGATCTTGTAGGACTTGCCGGTGTAGTACAGGATACGTTCGGTAGTCGTGGTCTTACCAGCATCGATGTGCGCCATGATGCCAAAATTGCGATATTTTTCCAACGGATGGCTGCGTGCCATGGTCTTCACTCCAGTGAGAGGGCCCCTATGGCCCTATAGTTGCGGGGGCCGGTCAGAAACCGGCCCCCTAATGTGCGTTTGTGACGCTATCGTGGACCGACTAGGCCAATTACCAGCGATAGTGTGCGAAGGCACGGTTGGCTTCTGCCATACGGTGCGTGTCTTCGCGTTTCTTGACGGCATTGCCACGGTTGTTGGCAGCATCCAGAAGCTCACCCGAAAGACGGGCAGCCATGGTGGTTTCGCTGCGGTTGCGTGCAGCCGAGATCAGCCAACGGATGGCGAGGGCCTGCGCACGCTCGGGGCGAACTTCGCAGGGATCCTGATAGGTCGCACCACCGACGCGGCGGCTGCGGACTTCGATGCCGGGCTTCACATTGTTCAGCGCATCGTGGAAGGTCTGCACCGGATCTTTCTTCGCCTTGGCTTCGACGGTTTCGAGCGCGCCATAGACGATGCGTTCGGCGACGGACTTCTTACCATCGAGCATCAGGTTGTTCATGAATTTCGAAAGCACCAGATCCCCGAACTTCGGATCGGGAAGGATGACGCGCTTTTCGGGACGACGACGACGTGACATTTTCTATTCTCCCGATCTTACTTAGGACGCTTCGCGCCGTATTTCGAACGCGACTGCTTGCGGTCCTTGACGCCCTGTGTGTCGAGCACGCCGCGCAGGACGTGGTAACGGACACCGGGAAGGTCGCGAACACGGCCACCGCGGATAAGCACAACGCTGTGCTCCTGCAGGTTGTGGCCTTCGCCCGGGATGTAGGAAATGACTTCGCGCTGGTTGGTCAGACGGATCTTGGCAACCTTACGAAGAGCCGAGTTCGGCTTTTTCGGAGTCGTGGTATAAACACGGGTGCAGACACCACGCTTTTGCGGGTTCTGATCCATTGCAGGAACCTTTGACTTGGCCTTCTGCGGAACGCGGCCCTTGCGGACCAGCTGGTTAATAGTCGGCATATCTTCACCTTGAAAATAAGTTGGTTACTTTGCACGACAAGACGTTGTGGCGGCGGAGGCTCCAGCCTTTGTTCCGCCCGGCCTGTCGAACAATGTTCAGCCTATGTGGGTTTTCCTGTGGGCGCGGAGAATCACTCCTCGCGCTTTCGGGAAGGCGGGCCATTAGCGGCAATGTCTCGGGTGGTCAAGCAGGAAGGAACGCGCAGTCCGAGCTACAATTCAAGCGATATTCTGCCCAATAAACTCCGCCATCCGCGCCTGCGCCGCCCGGCTTTCGCGCAGGAAGAAGATTGGCCAGTCGTGCATCATCCCGACTTCCTCGACATAGTCGATTGAGGGCAGCTTGGCTTTCAACGCCCGTGCATCGGGAACCAAAATGTCATCGCCGCCTCCAAACATCAGCATCGGCGGTAGACCATCCCAATTGCCAAACAATGGGCTGACTTTGGGATCGCTGAACGACAGGTCGCGGGTATAGAGTTTCGCGGCGGCGTGGGTGCCACCGATGGTCAGAACGCAGTCGCGCGGCTCGATCGCTGGCTGGTCGGGATGCGATACCGATATATCCAGCCATGGGCAGATCAGTATCAAGCCCTTGGGCAGGAACCGCCCTTCATCGCGCGCCGCTGGCACCACCGCCGCGCACAGCCCGCCGCCAGCCGAATCCCCCCCCATCACAAAAGGCCCTGCCCTGTCAGGCGTGAATTCGCGGTAGAATTTCATTGCCCAGTCGACCGCCTCTTCAGCCGAAGCCTCAGGCGCAAGCGGATAGAGTGGCGCTGTGGTTACGATGCCGTGCTTTTCCGCCATATGGGCAAGAAACTGCCAGTGGATATCGACCGCAGGATAGACATAGCCACCGCCATGCCAGTAGAGCAGATGGCCCGCGACGGGGCGATCCTTGGGAGCAAAGCGGAAGATCTTTCTGCCTTCAAAACTGCTTTCGCGGATGTCGACGCGTTTGCGCAACTTCGCGCTGGGGAATTGCTGCTCAGCCCGGCTCTGTTCGATATGCTTCAGGAAATCGGGGCCATCCGAATAGCGTTTGCGCAAAGATCCGGTCATCCGGAAAAGCGAGGCGATAAGGCGCGCGGTCAGGCTTGGCATCAATACTCTCCCTGTTGGACGGAGGGCAAAGTGCCGAAATCCGGACGAAAGGCAAGCCGCAACAGATTGCCGTTACGGCATACCCGAATGCTAGCCGACCAGCGGCTTGCTCCACTGCTTGTGGCGACTATTGCCTACGAAACCCAGATTTTCGACGCCCGCTTCCTTCACCATCGCGATCAACTGGTTGAAACGTTCGTAGCGCGCATATCCATCGGTTTCGATGCGTAAGGCGTCACCTGCAATGGCAAGGGCGCGGAGCCGAACCTTTAAAGTCTCATCGTTAACAATCGCACCGTTCCAATTCGCGACACCGTCGGAGGTAACAACCAGATTCTGGATGATCGGCGGCGTCTTGTCGATGGCTGGCCCCTCTTGCGGCAGATCGACACTGGTCTGGTGCATAGCCGCCGGAACGGCCAATATCAGCATCACGAGCAGCACAAGCATCACATCGATCAAGGGTGTGATATTCATTTGCGAAAATGGCGTGTCGCTCGGCTGATAGCGGACACGGTGGCGGAAATAGATGACTTCTCCCATATCGTCTCTCCTCTCAAATGACGATGACGTTATGTTATATCATTTTTTCATTTTGTCACGCGAATTGATGCCAGCTCGCACCGCCTTTGCAGCAACGGATTCAGGTGTTACATCGACCCCATGTCGGGGGAATTGGACGCAGCCGGAACGGCTATTGAGGGCGCTTTGGTGGGCGCCGCTGTGGAGCCATCGCATGGCGATGCAGGCAACAACCAAACAGGCGCTTGCCTGAATTGCGGTACGTCGCTCAACGGGCCTTACTGCGCTGCGTGCGGGCAAAAGGCGCATGTTCACCGGACGCTGTCGGCAATCTGGCACGACATCCTGCATTCGGTACTGCATTTCGATGGCAAGATGTGGCGGACGCTGCCAATGTTGCTGTTGAAGCCGGGTGAGCTGACCCGCCGCTATGTCCACGGGGAGCGCGCCAAGTTCGTATCGCCGATGGCGCTATTCCTGTTTTCGATCTTCCTGATGTTCGCCGTGTTCAGCTTTACGGGCGGGCCTTTTCAATCGGGGATGCCTTCGAATGAAGGGCCGTTTCAGGTCAATCTGGAAAGCGAAGCCGAAAAACTCGATGCCGAAATCGCGAAAACGCAGGCGCAGATCAAAAATCCCGAAACTCCGGAAGCCGTCAAGCTGGGGCTGCGAGCAAAGCTCAATGAGCTGAAATCTGATCGCAACGGCGTAGCCTTCATCCAGACCGGCAAACCCATTTATGCCGACGCCAATATCCGTAACAGTACAACGCAGGGCGCCAAGGTTTCGGTCCTCGAAGGTGAAAGCACCGGCGTTCTTTGGCTCGACAGGATCATCCGAAAGGGCGGGGAGAAAATGGTGTCGAACCCCAGTCTTGCCTTCTACAAATTGCAGTCGAACGGCTACAAATTTGCGTGGTTACTGATCCCGCTATCCCTGCCCTTTGTCTGGCTGGCAACGCTTGGCGTGCGAGGGCATCATTTTTATGATCACGCGGTTTTCACCACTTATTCGATATCCTTCATGTGTCTGCTTTTCCTTGTTCTTGCGGTGCTCGCCAAGCTGGGCGTGCCGGACAATTTCCTTGGCATGGCATTCGTCTTGATCCCACCTGTGCATCTCTACAGGCAGCTACGCCATGCCTATTCGCTGTCGCGGCCCAGCGCGCTAATCCGTTTAATGATCCTGTCATTCTTCATCTGGATGGTGCTGATATTGTTCGCCATGATTCTGCTCTTCCTTGGAATGTTGGGATAACACATGACTGCCTCGATTGACCGCCGCCTCCTCCTGAAAACTGGTGTTTACGGGTTGGGAGCGCTCGGGTTGCCAGGTGGCGCGATGGCAGCAATGCAGGCGGCACTCACCAAAGGCTTCAGCCACGGTGTCGCGAGCGGGGAGCCCTCGCAGAACTCCGTGCTGCTCTGGACGCGTTTTGTGTCTGACCTTTCCGAAACCAAATTGAAGGCAGAGATCAGCGAATCCGCGTCCTTTCGAAAGGTCATAACGGCGGCCGAAACTATAGCCTCGCCCGGCCGGGACTATACAGCCAAAGCCATTCTGCGCGGCCTCAAGCCAGGGCGCACTTATTATTACCGCTTCGTCGCACCTGATGGAAGCATGTCCCCAATCGGGCGAACACGAACGCTGCCGACAGGAGGTATCAAACATTACCGCATGGCGGTCTTTTCCTGTTCGAACATGCCCTTCGGCTGGTTCAACGCTTATGCGCATGCAGCCCAGACGGGCGATTTCGACGTAACCCTACATCTGGGCGATTACATCTACGAATATCAGCGCGGCGATTACCCGTCAGTGAAGGATGCAGTCGCCGGACGGTTAATCGAGCCGGCGAATGAGATTGTTAGCCTGGCCGATTATCGACTGCGCTATGCCAGCTATCGCGCCGACCCCGATTTGCAGGCGATCCACGCCCGCGCACCCATGCTGTGCATGTGGGATGATCATGAATTCGCCAACGACGCCTATTCCGACGGCGCACAAAATCATCAGCCGAGCGAAGGCGACTGGCAGGTACGCAAAGCTGCCGCCGAAAAGGCCTATCGCGAATGGATGCCTGTTCGCGATATCGACAATGGCGAACGCTGGGCGAGCTATCGTATCGGAGAGCTTGCGGAAATCTTCATGACCGAAAGTCGGATCGGTGCCCGTTCCAAACCCGCCGAGCTGCAAATTCCCAAGGGCGCTGACGAAGCTGCAACCTTGGCCGCCCTCAAGGCCTTCACACAAGGTGACTGGCAGTCGGCTGACCGGACGATGCTCGGCAGTAAACAGGAAAACTGGCTGACCGAACGCTTCCAGAACAGCAAGGCGAAATGGAATATCTGGGCACAACAGACGATCATGGGTACGATCCTACAGCCGGATGAAACGGTGAACTGGCTGGCACCTGACGCACCGGATTTTGCCAAGGCGCGCGTGCGGCGTGGGGCAATGGCCGCCAAGGCTGGTATCCCCGCCAATCTCGACGCATGGGATGGCTATCCGAAAGCACGCGCCCGCGCACTGGCCTCTGCGCAAAATTCAACGGCCGATCTTATTGTCCTGACCGGAGACAGCCACAATGCTTGGGCATTTGACCTGCAGAATGATGGGAAAGCAGCGGGTGTCGAATTCGCAGGGCAGAGCGTCAGTTCACCCGGCTTCGAAACCTATTTCACCGGAGCGACGCCAGCGACCGTGGCCACAGGCGTAATCGCCAGCAACAATGGCCTCAAATGGATGGACAGCAGCCGACGCGGTTACATGATTATCGAGCTAACACCTGAACGCGCAACGAGCGAATGGCGCTTCGTAGAAACCGTCAAAGAACGCAACCCACGCCTAGCTGGACTACACCGGATGACGGCCAAGCACGGCAAACGAAAGCTAGGCTAAGCCTGACTAGGTCGCCTTTACCCGCGCCCACGGCCCCGTAATTGCCAGCGTCATCGTCGGCCACATCAGGTTGACGAAGAAGGTCGATCCGTCGGGCGAGAAACAGGCGCCTGCAAATTCGGTCTGCACCCGGCTCTTTGCAAAGGTGTAGGCCTTACCGGCAGGCGTGATACCGCGCAGATGATTGTCGACAATGTCGGTATATTGGTCTTCGCAGACCATCAGGTGCCCGGTCGGCATCACGCAAAGATTGTCACCATAATTATAGGCAGCGGCATCAGTGGATTCGTAAAACAAGTCGAGGCTGTCTGAAGTGTCGCCTACGCCGGGACGCAGGCGGAAAATCTGGCCATGCTTGATCGCGCCGCCATCGGTGCAAGCAAAATACAGCTCATCCTTGCCCCACCAGATACCTTCGCCGCGCGCGAACAGGGTCGCGCCCTTTGCTGCTCCGCGCTTGCGTAGATCGTCTTCGGGTGCTTCCGGATTGTCGAGCGGAATCCAGCGTGGGGTATAGGTCTTGCCGCGCACCATAGCGGCCTCGCTCCAGTTGCGGCTGTCGGCGATGCCATCAATGGCCAGAGCCTCCAGCCGCCCGCCCTTGGCGAGTTCTCCCTTGGCATTAGGCAGGAAGCGATAGAACAAGCTGTCCTCGCGGTCTTCGGTCAGATATGCAATGCCTGTGCGCGGGTCGACGCAGGCGGCTTCATGGTTGAAGCGGCCCATCGCCTTCAATGGCACCGGCGCGACCAACCCCATATGGTTTGATGGGACTTCGAAGATATAGCCATGATCCTTACCCACCGTATCGCCGGCACGTGTCACATTTTCCTCGCAGGTCAGCCAGCTGCCCCAAGGCGTGATGCCGCCCGCACAATTGCGCACCGTGCCCGATAGGCTGAGCCATTGCTTTTCCACGCGCTGTGATTTCAGGTCATAGATCAGGGTTGTGGTACCGCCCGGAAGCGGCATGCCGTCCTTGCCGCGATCATAGGCCGCGAAGTCCTCTGCCACCTTACCGGTGAACGGCCCGAAGCGGCCATCGCGGATATTGAGTTCATGGTTGCGAACCAGCGCAACCTTGCCTTTCCCAGCCGCAAACGCGCCCATGCCATCGCCTGCGCTCGGCACAAGGTGGCCGTCGTCCATGATGTTCCCGAAGCGCGAAATCACGCGGCAAGAAAAACCCTTGGGCAGATCGATCAGATTGTTCGGATCGCGCACCAAGGCGCCATAGCCCGGTACTTCGCTACGTGCTGCAGGAGGGATTTGCGCGCAGGCCCGCTCGGCGATTCCGGCAAAGGCAAGGCTTCCCAAGCCAAAATTGAAACTGCGACGACTGATTTGCATGCAGGCCTCCTGACAACTGGCAATTTAGATGCCCGTGCAGCCGAAAGATGACAATGCTGTTTCACCTTGGTAGGGGCGCCGCATGACCGAAATCACCAAACCCGTCCGCACCCGTGTCGCCCCCTCACCCACTGGCGACCCGCATGTCGGCACAGCTTACATCGCGCTGATCAACTATTGCTTTGCCAAGAAACATGGCGGGCAGTTCCTGCTGCGTATCGAGGATACCGATCAGGTGCGATCGACGCGCGAATCCGAAGAAAAGATCCTCGATTCGCTGCGCTGGTTGGGTTTGAGCTGGGATGAAGGCCCCGATGCCGGCGGGCCGCACGGCCCCTATCGTCAATCGGAGCGCAGCGCGATCTATACCGAGCATTGCAACCGGCTGCTCAACGATGGCCATGCTTTCAAATGCTATTGCACGCCCGAAGAGCTGGCGAGCATGCGCGCGCAGCAGATGGCGGCGAAACAGCCGCCCAAATATGACGGCCGCTGTGCCAAGCTGACCCAGGCCGAATGCGCCGAACGCGATGCCAAAGGGATGAGCCATGTCGTGCGCATGATGGTTCCCAATGAAGGCGTTTGCGTGGTGCAGGATACGTTGCGCGGACCGATTGAATTTGAATATTCGGTGGTCGACATGCAGGTGCTGATGAAATCGGACGGCCTGCCGACCTATCACCTTGCCAATGTCGTTGACGATCATCTGATGGGCATCACCCATGTGATGCGTGGGGAGGAGTGGATCAGTTCGGCACCCAAGCACCTGTTACTCTACCAATATTTCGGTTGGGAACCGCCGGTACTGACGCATTTACCACTGTTGCGTAATGCCGACCGGTCAAAGCTTTCCAAGCGCAAAAACCCGACGAGCATTCTTTACTATCAGCGCGCCGGTTATTTACCTGCAGCAATGCTTAACTTCTTGGGATTATTCATTAAATCCTCCAGTGAAGAGGATGAGAAGACCAGCTTGCACGACCTGATCGAGGGCTTTGACGTAGGTCATATCTCTCTGGGTGGGCCGGTTTTTGACACCTCAAAACTCGACTGGCTCAACGGCCGCTACATGCGCGAGGAGCTGACCACAGAACAATTCCTCGGTGAAGTGCGCAAATGGGCCCTCAACGACGAATATCTGTTGCCGATCGCCGAAATGGCGCAAAGCCGGATCGTCAAGCTGGGTGATCTCGGCGCGCTCGTTGCGCCCTTCTTCATGAACCGTATCGATAGCCTGACCGCTGAGAAGCTGCGCGACGGCGTGAAGATCGACGCAGACCAGCAGCGTGCGGCCTATACTTTGGCGCTGCAGCAGTTTGACGCGATGATCGAATGGAACAAGGAAGGTGTCGATGCTGCGCTGCGCAAGACCGCAACTGCGCTCGAGATCAAACTGAAAGACATGATCCGCGCCTTTTATCTCGCGGTCCTCGGTGCGCCACAGGGCGTGCCCTTGTTCGACGCGATCACCCATCTGGGCCGAGACATCCTGCGCGAACGCCTGCGCCACGCGATGGAATTGCTAGGTCCTGCCAGCAAGAAGGAAACCGAAGCCTGGACGGCTGCGCTGGCGAAGGCAGACGCTTCAGGCGAATGAGCGACAGCATAGCCCTGCACGAGAGCTGGAAGGCACCGCTTCGGCCCGAGTTTGACGCGGACTATATGGCGCAGTTGCGGGCATTCTTGGTGGCAGAGAAAGCTGCCGGGAAACGGATTTTCCCGAAGGGCAGCGAATGGTTCCGGGCGATGGACCTTACGCCTCTCGACAAGGTCCGTGTGGTGATATTGGGGCAGGATCCCTATCATGGTCCGGGACAGGCGCATGGACTATGCTTCAGCGTGAAGCCTGGCGTTCCCCCTCCTCCCAGTCTTGTGAATATCTACAAGGAACTGCAATCAGACCTGGGCATCGAACGCCCGCGCCACGGCTTTCTTGAGCATTGGGCACAGCAAGGCGTCTTGTTGCTCAACAGTGTGCTCACCGTTGAAATGGCTAAGGCGGCCTCACACCAGGGCAAGGGCTGGGAACGCTTCACTGATGCAGTTATCCGACTGGTCAATGCCAAGGAGGAACCGGTCGTTTTCCTCCTCTGGGGCGCTTATGCGCAGAAAAAGGCGGCCTTTGTCGATACGTCGAAGCATCTTGTGCTGAAGGCGGTACACCCCTCCCCCTTGTCGGCGCATAATGGCTTCCTCGGTTGCCGACACTTCTCGAAGTGCAATGCCTTCCTTGAAAGCAAGGGTCTTCCTCCAATCGACTGGAGCTTGCCGGAGGTCTGAGGGCTACCCTTTGTACATCCCGTCGACGCGATCCTTGTAACGCTCGCGGATCATGTGACGCCGGATCTTCATACTCGGTGTCATTTCGCCATTTTCGATGGTGAAGGGCTCATCGGCAAATTCGAACTGACGGACCTTTTCGGTGACCGACAGGTCCTTGTTCACCCGGTCTACGGCTGCCCGCACTGCCGCACGGAATTGGGGATTGTCCTGAAGTTCGGCAAAATCATACTTCATTCCCTGCCCGCGCGCCCAGTCGAGCGCCCATTCGGGATCGGGAACGATCAGGCCGACAATATATGGTCGCTTGTCTCCCGAAACCATCGCCTGCAATATTTCGGGCTGCAGCGTCAGCATACCCTCCACCTTTTGCGGCGCGACATTGTCGCCCTTGTCGTTGACGATGATATCTTTCTTGCGGTCGGTAATCTTTACCCGGCCCTTCTCGTCAAGATGGCCGATATCGCCGGTGTGCAGCCAACCGTCCTTGATGACACGTGCCGTTTCGGCCTCATTGTTCCAATAGCCGAGCATCACCAACTCGCCGCGCACCAAGATTTCGCCATCGTCGGCGATCTTCACTTCAACGCCCTTGAGTGGTGCGCCGACGGTATCCATCTTGATCCCGGTCTTGGGCCGATTGCAACTCACGACAGGACCACTTTCAGTTTGGCCATAACCCTGCAAGAGCGTGATACCCAGCGACTGGAAGAACACGCCGATATCAGGATTCAGCGGCGCGCCACCCGAAACCATCGCCTTCATCCGCCCGCCAAAACGCGCCCGAATCTTTGGTTTTAATGTGCGCGAGAGGATCGCGCGCATCGGCGCATCGCGGAAGCGTTTCTTGCCGCTATAGTCTCGCTCACCAATGGACAGCGCCTTATCTAGCAAATAGCTTGGCACCTTGCCTTGCTTTTCGACCTGCTTGATCATGCGCGCGCGCAAAACCTCGAACAAGCGTGGCACCACGACCATGATCGTCGGCTGGGTTTCCTCGATATTACTGGCGAGCTTTTCCAGACCCTCGGCATAATAGATTTCAGCGCCAACGCCGATGGGCAGGAATTGTCCGCCCGAATGTTCATAGGCGTGGCTAAGCGGCAAGAAGGAAAGGAAGCGTTCGTTATCGAGGCCGAAATCTTCACGCAGCACCTGCGCCGCCCCGTCGACATTGCAGATGATCGAACCATGGTGCAGCATTACCCCACGCGGTGCACCGCCGGTGCCGCTGGTATAGATTATGCAGGCAAGTTCGCGTCGGCCAACATGCGCCATCTCCTCGGTCAGTTCGGCAACATCGGCATCGGTGCCCTGCACCAGATCCGCCCAGTCATGATGCTTTTGCTGGCCACGTTGGGTGACTTTCAACGGCTCCATGCCAATCACAAATTCGCATTCAGAAGAACGGACAACGGCGGGCATCAGATGCTGGGCTAGCTTGGCGGTCGAAACAATCACCGCGCGTGACTGGCTGTTGTCCAATATGTGCTGGTGATCGCGTTCGGTGTTGGTGATATAGGTCGGCACCGTCACGCAACCTGCCGCCATGATGCCAAGATCGGCTATACACCATTCAGGCCGGTTTTCCGAAACCAGCATCACCCGGTCACCCTTTTTCAAACCCATAGCTTTCAAGGATTTGGCCAGTCCGGCCACGCGACGCGCAGTTTCCGCCCAGCTGATTGTCCGCCACTCGTCGCCATGCTTGTACCCAAGGAAAGGTCGGTCGCCACGCAACGAAGCGCGTGACAGGAACATGCTCACCAGATTGGGAATGGATTCAAAATCGTTGAAATTGTCAGCCACCAAAACTCTCCCGGGGTGGTCCGTTTACGGACTCATTTGACTTTCAAACGCTAGCGCCGCCTTTCGGGCTAGGCAAGGTTGGTTCAACCGACACTGGCTGCAGGCGCACCGTCTTGCAACTTGCTGCCATCAATGACCGTCTGCCGCCCCTGTTTGTCGACCGAAATCACATTGCCTTCGCTGCGCGGATCTGCGGCACCCGTCCATTCACCGTCGACAAGCTGCAGTCCGTTCACCTTGGATCCCAGATCCTCTGGCTTCACTGGCTGTCCAAAATTGGCGAGATCTTGCGCCATTGCGGAAAGCCCGGTCTTTTCTTCGACCAGCAAGGTACCACCGCCGAAATAGATGTTGGGCAGAGCGATTGCTTCTTTAAGTGGCAGACCGAAATCCAGCACGCCGATCAATGTCTTGGTTACGTGCATGATTATACGTTTGCCGCCCGCAGACCCGAGCGCAAGCACTGGCTTGCCTTCCCGGTCGAACACGATGGTCGGTGCCATTGATGACAAAGGCCGCTTTCCGCCCTCGACCCGATTGGCGACCGGCGCGCCATCCTTTTCGGGCGCAAATGTGAAGTCGGTCAGTTCGTTATTCAGGAAAAAGCCGCCTGCAATTAACTGGCTGCCGAACGGTCCTTCGATGGTTGAGGTCATGTTGGCAATGCTGCCTTTGCCGTCGACGGCGGAAAAGTGGGTCGTTCCCGCGACTTCGCCCGAAATAGCCGCCGTGCGCGGCATCGCTCCAGGGGGGCTGCCCGCCGGATAGTCACTACGCGCCTTGGCCGGATCGATGAGCGCGGAACGCTCAGCCAGATAGGCTTTGTCGATCAGGCCAGCGACCGGAACCTGGACGAACGATGCGTCGCCCAGATATTTTTCGCGGTCTGCATAAGCGAGCTGCATCGCCTGCCCGATCAGATACCAGCTCGTCGGGTCATCCTTGCCCATCGCCTTCATATCGAAGCGCTCAAGCGAGCCGAGGATCTGCAGCACAGTGGTTGCGCCCGACGAAGGCGGAGCCATGCCACAGATGACATAAACTCGATAAGGTGCACAGACGGCGTTCTGCTCCACCGCCTTGTACGCGGCGAGATCAGTGAGCGTCATGTCACCGGGGGCCACCGGGCTTTTGATGACGCTGTCGATAATGCTGTTCGCGATCGCGCCAGTATAAAAAGCTTCGGGGCCCTTTTTCGCAATCAGCTTCAGGGTTTTGGCCAGTTCGGGATTGCGCAGCGTCTCACCCGCCTTGGCAGGTTTACCATCAATCCAGTAGATGGACTTAGCTGTCTCAAATTTCGGCCACAACCGTTCGATCATTGCCAGACGCGATTCGAGCGTCTGGTTCACGACATAGCCTTTATCGGCAAGCCGTATCGCAGGCTTGAATATCTCTGCCCATTTGAGCTTGCCCCATTTGCGGTGCGCCTCGGCCATCAATCGGATGTTGCCGGGAACGCCCACAGACTTGCCGCCCGGAAAAGCCTGCAAGAAAGGCAGCGGTTTGCCATTGGCATCGGTAAAGCGTTGAGGCGTAGCCGCAGCAGGTGCGGTTTCGCGGCCATTGATTGTGCTGATCGTCGCGCCTTTAGCGTCGTAATGCACAAGGAAACCGCCGCCGCCGATGCCGCTCGATTGCGGCTCGACTACAGTCAGTGCCAGCATCATCGCCATCGCAGCATCCGCCGCAGAGCCGCCTTTCGCCAGAATTTCGGCTCCCGCTGCAGTGGCCCGGGGATCAGCCGAACTCGCAATGCCCTTTGTTTGAGCGGCAAGCGGTGTGGCAAGGAACGCAACAAATGCGACGAGAAACAGGCTGATTTTTTTCATAAGCCCATTCCGTAACCCTGCTTATCCGTAAGGCAAAGCCTCAATCGACATCAACACCGATTGCCTGTGCAATATTGTCGAACCCGTCGCGCTTCAACAATGTGGCCAAACCGCTGTTGATACGCTGCGCCAGAAACGGACCTTCATAGACCAGCGCACTATATAGCTGCACGAGCGAGGCACCTGCACGTATACGCGCATAGGCATCCTCTGCCGAGGTGATACCGCCTACGCCTATCAGCGGCACCTTGCCGGCGGTCGCCTTTCGGAAGTCGATCAGGCGCTGCTGCGCCAATGCCTTTAGAGGGGCACCTGATAGCCCCCCCGCTTCACCTGCATGTCGCGATTTGAGCGGTGGGCGGGTGATGGTCGTGTTGCTTACAATCAAGGCATCAATGCCGCGTTCGCTTGCGACTGCCGAAATGTCATCGATATCCGCGGGTTCCAGATCGGGTGCGACTTTCAGGAACAGCGGGGGTCCATCAGGTGCCGCCGCACGAACGCGCAGTAACAAATCATCGAGTGCAGCCTTGTCCTGCAACGCCCGTAAGCCTGGCGTATTCGGAGAACTGATATTGACGGTCACATAGTCCGCAAGTGGCGCCAGCCGCTGCATTGCCGTCACATAATCCGCTGTCCGATCCTCGCTGTCCTTGTTGGCTCCGATATTGATACCCAGCGGCCCAAATCGCCGATCATGTCGAACAGCCGCGATGCGAACAGCGGCGGCTTCCATACCTTCATTGTTGAAACCCATGCGGTTGATGACTGCGCGATCCTCGACCAGCCGGAACAAGCGAGGCCGTGGATTGCCCGATTGTGGACGCGGCGTAACCGTTCCGATTTCGACAAAGCCAAAACCCAAACCATAGGCTTTGGCAAAAATCTCAGCATTTTTATCATAGCCGGGCGCCAGCCCTAGAGGTGACGGAAAATGCAATCCGCCGAGGGTTGAAGACAGGATTGGGTCACTCGCCGGGGAACCAGCGATGGGCATTGCGCGGAGCGTGGCCAAAGACAGGCCATGAGCCGACTCGGCATCTAAGCCGAACAATAAGGGGCGGATCAGTCGATAGGTCACCGATTCGCTATGGCAGTGGCCAATGTAAACTTGCAATCGATATAACGTCTTGTTTTGACGCACCCTCATCGAAGTTTGGCCGTAAATGTCAAACGTAACGTGATGTAATGACGATTCCGTGCAAGAAACTGTCACGCAGTTGGTGCATATGTGCCTTGCGACCCGAAGGGCTCTAAGTCGGAAGACTCGAGTTCTTGACCTATTGAGGCCTGCCCTTGCGGCAGGCCTTTTTTTTATCGCGTTTTTGCCTATCATCATGACCAAGGGAGCCTTGGTCGCGAAAATGATACACTTGCAATATGAAGCACCCGATGACGCGTTGCGCCAACTCGTCTCTTCGTTTTATCGCTTCGATTATACCGGTAATGCATTGCGCGAAGTCGAACGTGCTGACCGCGCGCAATTCCGTATCACCCTCGGCGGCGAAGGAAGATATCGCTTTTCGGATATCGAAGTGCCTGCCTTTCCGGTCACCGTCATCGGCCCGTCGACAAAATCATTCGAAGCTCTATCTGATGGCCCAATCAGCATCTTCGGCTGGGGAATGCTACCGGCAGGATGGGCTGCACTGATGGGTGCAGAAGCTGCTAACTGGATCGACAAAGCATTCGACGCGCGTCAGGTCTTCGGCGATTCTGTCATGGAGCTTCGCGATCAGTTGATTGCTCTGAGTGAACCAGTGCAACAATTCCAACTAGCCAACAAGGCTGCCGCAGAAATTTACCGCGCGGTCGATGGCGCGCCGTTCGAATTCACTGCAATCGTTGACCGCTGGCTGGTCGATGACAGTGATCCGGACGTCGATACTTTGATCGCCGAATCCGGCCTGTCACCACGTCAGCTCGAACGGATGACCAAACGCTATTACGGCATGCCACCGAAGAAACTCGCCCGCAAATACCGCGCACTAAGGGCAGCGTACAGGATAGCGCATGGCGACAGTCTGGATGACACCGAACTGGGTTTGGCATTCTATGACCAGTCGCATCTGACGCGCGAGATCAAACAGTTTACCGGTCTAACCCCCGGCCAATTACGCGCCGGAAAATCCGCGCTGACCAAAGCGACCATGGCCGGGCGCGGGGCTCTGGGGGGAAAAGTCAGCCCTCTGATTTCGGACAGCTAGATCCTTCACCCTTTTCTGGCCGGACACTGCTGTCTTGCACCTTCCTGCGTCGCAAATTCGCCCGCAGCGCCTCTGCCAATCTCGCTTCGCGCGACTTGTTATCCTGCTTTTCCATATTTTGCCGATGCCAAAGCCGAACGAAGCACGCAAGCGGCTTGACAAGCGCCGCGTCGCTAAGCATAGGGCCGCCTCTTCCGGCGCTGCTGTAGCTCAGTGGTAGAGCACTCCCTTGGTAAGGGAGAGGCCGCGAGTTCAATCCTCGCCAGCAGCACCACGGATTCCAGCCTTACTGCGGATTTCATTTAATTCGAAAATGGCGCACTCGCAATTTTTCCGGAAACATGCAGCGACCTTCTTCTAAGGCGCACACAACTCACTTGCAAATCGATCGGGATATTAGCCAGAGCTTCGGCGAGTTCCTTCTCTGCACTTTAGTTTTGCCAGCAAACTATGCTTTCGATCTCGGTTTCTGCATTGGCGCAATTCTGAGCTTCGGTGCCAGATTCAAAGTTAGTTTTACTTTTCCCCATACCATTATGTTATATTTATTAAGATCTTGTCTTGATATTGCAGTAGTGGATTCGCCGTCTGTCGCACTATTTATGCGATCGCAACGCCTATATCTCTAACAACGGCGCTTTGCGTTCCAACAGCGCAACTCTATTTACCGCCAACGTACGCTAGTGTGTCGACAGCGGTGGCACTTTTGTCTGTTGCGATATTGGGAATTCACTGTCGCCCTGCATGATAAACCGCATTGGCCCTATGCAGCTTGAGGCGGCCCCGATCGCTCTATGTCAAAACGATGTTGGCTCTCACACCAATCTCATCTGCAGCGTCTTGTAAAAGCGGCAATTGCCTTGCCTGCCACCGCCGATGATCGGATTGTGTAGCGCGCGAAGCAGAGATGGCGGCAATGACTTCGCCTTTGCTATTGCGGACGGGTACGGCAATACATTGCAGCCCCGTCACAACCTCTTCATCGTCGACGGCAAAGCCCTCGCGGGCAACCTGCTGCAATTCGGCGCCAAGCAGATCAGGATCGGTGATCGTGCGTTCAGTGAGCGCAATGAATGGCCCGGCTTCGAGATACTCTGACCGTGCATCATCCGGGAGATGCGCGAGCAACACCTTGCCAATCCCAGAGCAATAGGCCTCGAGCTGCATGCCGACCTTGGTGAAGAGATCGCCTGCACTTTGCCCCGATTTGACGAGGTAGGTCACCATGTCATTTTCGAAAATGCCAAGTTGGGTGACGCATCCCATGCGCTTTGCCAGCCTGTCGAGGATGGGACGTGCAACATTGGCCATCAACAGTTTTTCGTCGAGAAAGCCACTCAATGCTGCCAACTTTGGCCCTGCTATATGCCGCCCATAGCCTGCCGGCGACAGAAAGCCTGCGTCAACCAGTGCCGCGATGTGTCGATGCGCCGAGGGAACCGGGATCTGTGTTTCACGCGCCAGTGCAGCAACCGAAGACTTGGCGCCATCGCGAACCACAGCCTCGAGCAGCTTCAATGTCCTAAGAGGTGATTCCAAAGATGTTTCTCGCATAGTGAGAAACTAGCAAGTTACTAAACTGGAACCAAGCAGCTTTGTGCATTAGTGTTGCCATCAGCAAATGAGAGGTGAGTCTGGATGCCCGATATAGTTCACGAAACCGCCGCCCGTGCGCTGCGCAATGCCTATTCAGGCGGCGCGATTGCGCCGATGCGGCAATGGCTTGAGCCGACCGACGTCGATGGTGCCTATGCGGTGCAGGAAATCAATACGCGCTTCTGGGTCGATCAGGGCCGCCGTATAGTCGGACGCAAGGCCGGGCTCACTGCGAAGGCGGTACAGGCACAACTTGGTGTCGACCAGCCCGACTTTGGCGTGTTGTTTGACGATATGGAAATTAAAGACGGTGCCACGCTTGATCCCGCCCGCGCCTTGCAACCCAAGGCAGAGGCAGAGATCGCCTTCGTTCTCGGCAAAGACCTACCTTCCCCTGATACAACATCCGAACAGGTCGCAGAAGCTGTCGCCACCGTTCACGCCGCCATCGAAATCGTCGATAGTCGCATCGCCGACTGGAAGATCACCTTTGCTGATACTGTTGCCGACAATGGCTCTTCTGCTTTTTACGTGCTCGCAAAAGAGGGCAAACCGCTTCCTGGCCTTGATATCTGGAGTGCGGGGATGGTGATGGAAATCAACGGACAGATCGTCTCGCTGGGTGCCGGGGCTGCAGCCCTTGGCCACCCTCTCAACGCCGCCGCATGGCTCGCACAAACGCTTGCGAAACGGGGCGAACCTTTGAAGGCGGGTGATGTGCTGCTCGCTGGTGCACTCGGCCCAATGGTAACGATGACGCCCGGTGATCACATCCGCGCTGTTGTCGGAGGCATCGGCGAAGTCAGCTTCAATTACGGAAAGGCCGTATAATGGCAAAAACCAAGGTAGCCATCATCGGTTCCGGCAATATCGGCACCGATTTGATGATCAAGATCATGCGCCTGTCCGACAGCCTCGAAATGGGTGCCTTTGTCGGCATCGATCCTGAAAGCGACGGCCTGAAACGTGCTGCTCGGATGGGCGTTCCGATCACGGCAGGGGGCATTGATGGCCTGATTGCCATGCCCGAATTTGCCGATATCGAAATCGTCTTTGATGCCACTTCGGCAGGCGCGCACAAGCATCATAATGAAGTGTTGCAGACCAAGGGCAAGCGCGTTGTCGATCTGACGCCTGCGGCCATCGGCCCCTATGTGATCCCGCCGGTGAATGGCGAGGCCTGTCTTGATGCCAAGAATGTCAACATGGTGACATGTGGCGGGCAAGCGACGATCCCTATCGTCCACGCAGTCAACCGCGTCGCTAAGGTACATTATGGTGAGATTGTCGCATCGATATCTTCCAAGAGCGCAGGCCCCGGAACGCGCGCCAATATCGACGAGTTCACCGAAACCACCAGTCAGGCCATCTGCGATGTTGGCGGGGCAACGCGTGGCAAGGCGATCATCATCCTTAATCCCGCCGAACCGCCGTTGATCATGCGCGATACCGTCTATTGTCTGTGCGCAGATGGCGACCGTGCGGCGATTGCCAAATCGGTCGAGGATATGGTCGCCGAAGTGCAGACTTATGTCCCCGGCTATCGCCTGAAGCAGGCGGTGCAGTTTGAGAGCATCGGCGACAACAAGCCGCTGCGGATTCCGGAAATGGGCGGGGAGTTTACCGGCCTCAAAGTCAGCGTGTTTCTCGAAGTGGAGGGTGCCGCGCATTACCTGCCAGCTTATGCCGGCAATCTCGACATCATGACCTCGGCCGTCAGGGCGATTGCCAAGGCTCTCGATGCCGCCAAAGTCGATGCCATCGAGGTCGCGCATGGCGATGGTCTGCAAGGCTCGAGCTTCAACTATGGCTTTGGTGCCTATACCGATTGGGACTGGATCGGTGCGGTGGCCGAAGTGCTCGAGCATAGCGTGCTCACCACATTACTGCTCCCCGGCATCGGCACGGTTCACGACCTTAAACATGCCTATGAAATGGGCGTGCGTTCGGTCCGCATCGCGACGCATTGCACCGAGGCCGATGTTTCGAAACAGCACATCGAAGCTGCCCGCAATCTGGGCATGGACGTGTCCGGCTTTCTGATGATGAGCCACATGTCGGAACCCGAACCACTCGCACAACAGGCCAAGCTGATGGAAGATTATGGCGCGCATTGCGTCTATGTCACCGACAGTGGTGGTGCGATGAACATGGACGAATATGCCGCGCGTCTTCAAGCCTATGACCGCGTACTCAAGCCCGAAACCCAGCGCGGGGTGCATGCGCACCACAATCTCAGCCTCGGTGTCGCCAACTCGATCATCGCGGTGCAAAACGGTGCGATCCGCGTGGATGCCTCACTAGCAGGCATGGGTGCTGGCGCAGGCAATGCCCCACTCGAGGTGTTCATCGCCGCCGTCGACCGCATGGGCTGGAACCATGGCTGCGACCTCTACACGCTGATGGACGCAGCCGAAGATCTCGTCCGCCCGCTGCAGGACCGGCCGGTCCGCGTCGATCGTGAAACGCTGACTCTCGGCTATGCCGGGGTGTACTCGTCGTTCCTGCGTCATGCGGAAAAGGCGGCCGACGATTATGGCGTCGATACCCGCGCAATCCTGACCGAAGTCGGCAAGCGCAAGATGGTCGGAGGCCAGGAAGACATGATCGTCGATATCGCGCTCGATATGGCGAAGAGCGCCTAAATTCATTGGGGGTCGATACACCAACGTAACGACCCCCATTATCTAATTTGACCTGCCGCGAATTGTTAGCGCGTAAAATGTCCCGCGCGCGCCAGGTCTTTCGTCGATGACGATCGTCCAACCCAAACCGTATAGCGTCCCTGCGGGATCACCCACTTGTTCCGAACCTCATCCCACACGCTCAAAGGATGGTTGCTCGCCTTGGGATCGATAGCGATACTCACATCACACGACGCTCCGGGCGCCAGCTCGATCCGCTGGAAACTTACCAGACGTCGCGGTGGCTGCATTGCTCCGATGCTGTTCGCACTCTCCGGAAGCTGCAGATAGACCTGGACGACTTCTGCCCCCGAACGCTTGCCGTTATTGCTAACGCGGGCGGAGACGATCCAGCGGCCATTGGCTTCGTCGAACGTCAGCTGCGGCTTACCAACTGCAAAGCTGGTGTAGGACAACCCATGGCCAAAGGGGAAGGCCACACACGGATTACGACCAGCTTTTTCGGCGCAATTTCCGCTTACATTCGAATCGTACCAGCGATACCCGATAGCCAGGCGCTCGCTGTAGGAACGGTCTGTTGCTTGCCATCGGCGGATATCGAACCGGGGAATTGCTCGGTCTTGATGGAATCGAGAAATGCTTTGCCGGCTACGGGAAAAGTCACCGGCAATTTTCCTGAGGGGTTGGTTTTTCCAAACAGCACATCGGCGATGATGTTGCCATCTTCCTGGCCCGGGAACCAGCTTTCCAAAATGGCCGGACCTTTCTTCCCTAAAAGGGATGCGGGCAGTAAAACGCCTGCATTGTCCTTCAACACCAGTACCGATTTGGCCGCCATCGGCCTGCCGCTGGTCGAACGTGCGTCGAGCAGCGTGTCGATCATCGCTGTTGTACGGCTATTTTTGACGGCGTTTTTGCCTTCACTGGTGGCAATATTGTTCGATCGCAAGCAGCGCATCATCCCAACTGGCCAACTCACCTAGGCGATTGTCGGCAATGCGATAGGCACGCACCTTGGCATCGCTCCAATCGCTTGCAACGATGCAAGGAACCTCTTCAATCCCCAGCCGCTTCGCTGCTTCGATGCGACCAGCGCCAACGATGATAAGCCCGCTGTCATCGACGAGTGCTGGAATGGCAAAGCCAAATTCACTGATGGACGCCATCAGCTTTACGATCTGCTTTTCAGGATGCTTGCGCGGGTTATTTACGTAAGCATGGAGCGAACCAACAGAGCGATAGACGATGTCGCCCAACTGCCGCGTGACAGGTGCATTGCGCAGCGCCGAAACGCTCAAACCAGATCTATGACGTTCCATTTGTATTTCCTTTGCCTTGCAAGCGAAGGAAACGGGGAGCAGATGCAACGGCGCGCAAGCCAGACAACTGACCCCGCTGCGCGTTCGCGTAGCGGATTCAAGTTGTCCCTTCTGCTGCGCCTTACGAGCTATCGCTGTCGGCAATCTGCCTTGGGAACGCGCTTGTTATAAACGGTCATCGCAATGATGTGAAGTAGGCAAGACGGAACGCTATGGAGTTGACCCGTCCGAGCCATTTCCAGCTGACGCCAACATCGCCTGTTTTAATTTGCCTGCAACTGCAAAATCATTCCCTGCTCAAGGCCAAAAATTCCCTGCATGGTTCTTAGGGAATTTGTCAGCCTGAAACGCGGAATTGCGCCGGTTTTCGACTACCCAACCATCTTAATGACCCAGAGCTGCGGTGAGTTCTGATCGGCATTGCAGCTAGAGCGGCGCCTTCGATTCATTCGACCTCCAACGATCAATCTTGCGCAAGAACCGGACCGACTACTGAAATGCGTTCGGCATATCGGCTGTTTGGGAAGTAATCCCACACAGCGTGGTGCTGGGTCGCGACATTGTCCCAAATCACCAGCGTCCGCTCCTCCCAGCGCACGCGGCATTGGGCGGTGAGAGTCGATTCAATATGCTGGAACAACAATTCCATCATATGTCGGTTCTCCACATGCGACAGACCATTGATGCGCGTGGTAAAGCCACGATTGACCCACAACAGCTTTTTGCCTGTCAGCGGATGACGGATGACTACCGGATGGATCGTGCGGTTAAAGTGCTGGCCTGGCTCCGGCTCGATCCCGTATATCTGGCGATAGGGAAAGGCACCATCGTGTACCGCCGTCAGTCCCTCGGCTAACGCCTTTATCGGTTTTGAAAGTCGCTCATAGCACTCGACCATGCTGGAATAGACCGTGTCGCCACCCCCGCCCGCGGGCGCTTGGTGCATGTAGAGCAGGCTCGCCGCGATGGGATCGGCATCACAACTGACATCGGTGTGCCAGCCTTCGCCGGCCGTCATTTTAGATTCCCCTGTCGTACGTACGGGATAAACCTCTTCGTCGTTACCGCCGCGCGCCTTGTTGAGCGCATGACGATGCAACTTTCCGGTGCCAAACAACCGTGCAACCGCCTTGTGCGCATCGCGGTCAAGTTGCTGGTCACGGATAACCAGAACCATCCGCTCGGCCAGACGTTCGCGCAATTGATCGATCAGCGTCGCATTAAGATTGTTGAGGTTGACCCCCGTCACTTCGCTACCGATAACCGGGCCAAGCTTCTGTTCAGTCCAGGTCATTCGCGTCTCTTCCTGATTGCATTCCGTGCCGAGGGGCATGGCAAACCCGATCTATACTTGCTAGTTGATACCGACCTATATTGGGTCAATGCAAGGTGACACTATGCTCATGATCGATCCGGTTGCTGCCGATACGAAGCTGCGGCTTTCCGGGTTTCTGGTAGCAAACCAGTTTCTAGCTACCGCTGCAACGCTGCGCCGCGCGTTCGACTTGGGGCACGATGATGTCTTGATCGTGTTGACTGTCGCGCTGGGCAACGTCCAGCGTATGCTCCGGACGCCGGACACACAAGGGTTGGCGGCCTCGACCGCGCTGGTGGAACAGGACCGGATAATTCCGGTGTCCCGACGCGCCGTCGCGCGAGCCACTGGTCTGTCTCGTGAAACGGTCAGGCGGCGGATCAATTCTCTGTTGCTGTGCGGTAAGTTGCTGGAATGGGAGGATGGGGTGCGTACCGCACGACGCCTGATACTGTCCCCGCAGATACGCGAATCCATCCACGAAATGCTCGAGCTTACCGCCGGGACCTGTCGTGCACTTCAGCGCGAAGGTATCATAATCGCGGATTAGCTTTTGTTTTGTACTAGCCCATCGGCCACGAACCGGTGGTTGAGGCAGGCCTACCTATAGCAGCCTGTATAGAGCGCGCGCCTCCGATAGTACTTGCGCGACATCAAAATTGCTTCACAGCGAATAGAGCAAATGGCCGCCGTCGACTATGATGTCGCTGCCGGTCATGAACCGCGATGCATCTGATGCCAGCAACAGCAAAGCGCCGTCCAGATCGGGGAATGCACCAAAGCGGCGCATCGCGATCCTCTTGCGCATCGCCTCCCCTGCTTCGGATGCTAGGAATTCGCGATTGAGATCAGTCGCGAAATAGCCCGGCGAGATCGAGTTCACCCTGATGTCATAACGCGCCAGTTCCTGCGCGAGCTGCCGTGTCATATGCAGCACCCCCGCCTTGGAAACGCTGTAGGGTGCTGCGCCTTTCATCCCCTGATGCCCCGTGATCGAGGCGATGTTGACGATCGAACCGCCCTGCCCACGATCCCGCATTTGTCGGGCGGCCGCTGTTGCCACCTGCCATACGCCTTTGAGGTTGATGTCCATGACATAATCGTAATCGTCTTCGGTCAGCCCCAGAACCGATCCCGACTTTTCCACCCCGGCATTGTTGACGATGATGTCGAGAGGTCCGGCATCAGCAATTGCCTGTTCGACGCTGACATTGTTTGAAACGTCGATTGTAACGGCTGAAGCCATACCTCCGGATTTCCGGATTTCTGCAACCAGCGCTTCCAACGGCTCCCTCCGTCGTGCGGCAACCACCACTTCCGCATTGCTCGCAGCCAACACCCGTGCAAAATGTGCTCCGAAACCTTCGCTTGATGCGCCTGTCACCAATGCCCGTTTGCCTGAAAGATCTGCCTTGAGTTGCATTTTTTCCGTCATCCCTTGATATGTGGTTCAAAGTAGTTATCGAATAGCATTAGATAAAGTTCAAGCCCCTATGGGAGAGGTGCATTGTCCGACAGTCCAGAACAATTGGCCGAATTTCGTGACGAGGTACGCAATTTTTTTGCGACGGACTATCCTCAATCGGTCCGTGAAAAAATAGCGCGTGGGCAACGGTTGGAGAAGGCAGACCAGATCCTCTCGCAGCAGGCACTGAACGCAAAGGGCTGGTTTGGCGTGGGCTGGCCGAAAGAGGATGGCGGCACCGGTTGGTCCGCAGTCGAGCGCTATATCTTCGATCAGGAACTCGACCTTGCGGGTGCGGCGCCGATCATCCCGATGTCGGTAATCTATATCGGACCCATAGTGTGCGCCTTCGGAACGCCTGAGCAAAAGGCGCGCTGGCTATCCGGCATTCTCGAATCGCGGGACTTCTGGGCGCAGGGTTATTCGGAACCGGAATCGGGGTCTGACCTTGCCAGTCTGCGGCTGTCTGCCGTGCGCGACGGCGATGCCTATATCATCAACGGCGCCAAAATCTGGACCTCCGGCGCGCACTGGGCGAACTGGATTTTCTGCCTCGCACGTACATCCAAAGAAGCGCGCAAGCAGGATGGCATTTCGATGATCTGCGTGCCGATGGATCAGCCGGGAGTTACCGTGCACCCCATCCCGCTGATCGATGGCTCGGCGGAGCTCAATCGGGTCGAGTTCGATAATGTCCGCGTGCCTGCCGGATTTCGCATCGGCGATGAAGGCAAAGGTTGGTATTATGCCAATGTCCTGCTGAAGAATGAGCGGCTTTCCTATGCCCATATCGGCGCCAAACGGCGCGATATCGAACGACTGCGCGCGCGGCTGGCGCAATGGAATGAAAGCGGCGAAAAGGCAGCGCTTGTTCACAAGTTGGCGAGCATCGAGGCCAAGCTCGACGTCATCGAAACCGCAATATTGCGCGTCCTCGGCACCGATATGGAGATGTCCACGGCCGCTTTCCTGAAAATCGCCTGCACCGAATGCGCCCAGGCGATCACAGCACTTGCAGTCGATATTGCGGGACCAGCCCGGGCGGCAATGCCTGATCGTTCACTTGCGAACTGGGACAAGATTGCTCCCCTCGTACCGCCGGCCTGCGCAATCGCGCCACAATCCTAC
The DNA here is from genome assembly GCF_937872355.1 of uncultured Sphingorhabdus sp. Lineage (GTDB taxonomy): Bacteria > Pseudomonadota > Alphaproteobacteria > Sphingomonadales > Sphingomonadaceae > Sphingorhabdus_B. The sequence continues at coordinate 26,773 of NZ_CALMSV010000013.1, forward strand.
TTTTTCGAGCGGGCACAGACCATCTATGGCGGCTCAACCGAAATCCAGAAAAACATCATGTGGAGGGCCATAAGTGGCTGAAAAATTGTCTGACCGCGCATTGGAAATCGGCGCGAATGTTGAACGCTTCGTGCGCAATGTCGTCATCCCTTATGAGAAGGATCCCCGCCGCGACCATCATGGCGCACCGCTGGACGAGCTGGTATATGAGATGCGCGACAAAGCGCGCGCGGCAGGAGTGTTGACGCCACACATCCTTGCCGACGGTTCGCACCTTACCCAGCTTGAAACAGCTTATGTGCTGCAAAAGTCCGGACTATCGCCACTCGGGCCACTCGCTGTGAACACCATGGCCCCCGACGAAGGCAATATGTACCTGATCGGCCATGTCGGTAGCCCGGAGATGAAGAAACGCTTCCTCAAACCGCTGGTCGAAGGGCGCGCGCGATCGGCCTTTTTCATGACCGAGCCGGCGGAAGAAAATGGCGCTGGCTCCGACCCGTCGATGATGAAAACGACCTGCAAGCTCGATGGCAATCATTGGGTGATTAACGGCCGCAAGGCGTTCATTACAGGGGCGGAAGGGGCAAGTGTCGGTATCGTCATGGCAAAGGCCGATGAAGGCGCATGCATGTTCCTCGTGGACCTGCCCGACCCGGCCATCCGCATCGAACATGTCCCGAACACCATCGACAGCTCGATGCCCGGCGGCCACGCAACCGTCATTATCGATAATCTACGCGTGCCCGCCGATCAGATGCTCGGCGTTGCCGGCGAAGGTTTCAAATATGCACAGATCCGGCTATCCCCTGCCCGCCTGTCGCACTGCATGCGCTGGCATGGCTGCTGTGAACGCGCGCATGAAATCGCCAGCGACTATGCCAACCGCCGTGAGGCGTTCGGCAAGCCGCTGATCGACCATGAAGGCGTCGGCTTCATGCTGGCCGAAAACCTGATCGACCTGAAGCAGGCGCAGTTGATGATTGATTGGTGTGCGTCGGTGCTCGACACAGGATCGCTCGGCACGGTCGAAAGTTCGATGACCAAGGTTGCTGTTTCCGAGGCACTCATGCGTATCGCCGATCGCTGCGTGCAGGTTATGGGCGGGACGGGCGTTACCGATGCGACGATCGTTGAACAAATCTTCCGCGAGGTCCGCGCATTCCGCATCTATGATGGCCCAACTGAGGTTCACAAATGGAGCCTCGCCAAAAAGATCAGGCGCGACTGGAAAGCTGCGCAAAGCTGAACGGTCAATCCTGCCGATACCTTATTAGCTGGCGAATTGTTGGCGGCCGGTAGCGTAGAAACCGGTTGCAACCATTGGTAAACAATGGGACAAATATCGGCTAACAGGGCTGCATTGGTGGCCAGCCCTCTGGACGGGAAGGGGCGCTGAGAATTGACCGCTAACGACCCGGAAAATGCCGATACCAGCGCAAATCCTGCGTCCGTTTTTTTCAGTTACGCCCGGACGGATCAGGCCAAAGCCCGACAGATCATCAAGCTGATCGAAGCTGCGGGCTTTTCGGTCTGGTGGGATGGCCTGATCGAAGGCGGAGACCGGTTTACGCGTACCACTACCGAAGCACTTGAACGGGCTATGGCAGTTGTCGTTCTATGGTCACAGAATTCGGTCGAGTCGCACTGGGTCCATGACGAAGCCGCGCGCGGGCGGGACCGGAGGGTTTTGATACCGCTCTCGCTCGACGGATCGCTTCCTCCATTGGGTTTTGGACAATTTCAGGCGATTGATCTTTCACACTCCAAACTGACGGCAAAGGACACAGAGGTGCAGCGCATGCTGCAGGCGATCAGCGCGATGCATGGCGAACGACCGAAGACGGCCATGCCCCGTTCGATGCCTGGGCAGACAATGCTCAATCGTCGGAATGTGATGGTCGGAGCTGGAGCCACCGCGGTATTGGCGGCAGGATTTACTGCCTATCGATCAGGTATGCTCGGGGGGGATTCCGCCAATGCCAACCGCGTGGCGATCCTGCAGTTCGACAATATCAGCGGCGATCCGGCATTCGGTTATCTCGCCGATGGATTATCAACGGAGATCCGTTCGACCCTCTCACAAAATGGCGCATTGCAGGTGGTTGGCCAGGCATCATCGGAAGCCTTTGAACGCGGCAGGGAAGACATTGTCGCATTCGCAAGGAAGTTGCGGGCTGCTCTATTGATCGATGGCGCAGTGCGGGTGACGAAAGGGGTCATTCGCGTTACAATCGATCTTATCGACGGCAAGACCGGTGTAAACAGGCCTTCGCGCACATTCGAACGGCCGCTAGACGATGTCCTGGCTGTTCAGCGTGAAATTGCCGGAGCCATCGCGGCCGAACTTGCGACCGAGTTACGCGGGCGTGGTGCGACAGTCGGGGGCACATCAAACGTCGTGGCCTTCGACCACTATCTGCGGGGTAAGGACCTCTATTCGCACGCCCGCGACGCAGCGGAGGAGCGTGAAGCGGTAACGCAATTTGAGGCGGCCATTGCGGCTGATCCGCGCTTCGCAGCGGCTTATGCGGGACGGGCACGTTCGCTGGCGGCCGTAGCTGGGCAATATGGCAGCGCGACCGAGATAAAGCTGTATTATGATACCGCGATCGCTTCAGCCAGACGTGCAGTCGAACTCGAACCTCGCCTCGCCGATGCACATTCAGCACTGGCTTTAATCCTGTTTCAGGGCATCTTCGACATCAAGGCGGCGCGGGCCCCATTCGATCGTTCCTATAAACTCGGCGAAGGCGATGCCCCGGTTCTTGCCCGCTTTGCCGTATATTGTGCGGCAACGGGTCGTGACGGCGATGCCATGACGGCGATAAGCCGCTCGGTCCTGCTCGATCCGTTGAATGCGCTCATCCATCGAATATTGGGAACCGTGCATTTCGCGGCGCAGCGTTATCCTGAAGCGATAGCCGCCGTCAGGGAAACCATACGCATCAATCCGGAACTGGCAGACACCCACTCGCGAATTGGTATGTCGCTGCTTGCCCAAGGTATGAACCGTGAGGCACTGACCGAGTTCGAAGCAGACACACACAAATGGTCGAGACTTGCAGGTGTCGCTATCGCGCAGCACCGTTTGGGCAATTTGGCTGCATCAGCAGCTGCGATGGAAGAGCTCGTAAGCGATACAGAGACGGTCTCACTCTACCAGCAAGCCCAGGTTCTGGCACAATGGGGCAAATCGGCAGAAGCTGTGCAAGCACTTATAAAAGCCCGCGATTTGCGCGATGGCGGCATGACTGCGTTACGCTATGATCCGATGCTCAATCCATTGCGCAAACTGCCAGATTTTATTCAGTTGCTTAGGGCAATGGGGTTCGGGTAAATTGCAGTCCCATTCAACAGGGGAGTGAAACCATGCGTAAATTGATAATTGCGTCGACGATGATTGCTTCGAGCATGATTTTGGCTGCTTGTCAGCCTGCAGCGGAAGAAGAAACTGCCGCACCCGAGGCAACCGAAGAAGCAGCTGCACCTGCTGCCGACGCTGCTGCCGCACCCGCAGCAGACGCTGCGAAAGAAGGTGAAGCTGCTGCTGACGATGCGGCTGCTGCCGCCCCGGCTGCGGCGGGCGAGCAGACCGGTGCCGTAAAGGTTGGTCCGGGCAACTAATATCGTTCGGGGCGGTGTTAACGCACCGCCCCGCCGGTTTCCTGTCTTATCCATTGCATAAAGCTGGAAACGAAGGTGAAAACGGTTGGCACGCCATCTGGAGAGCAGGATGTGCCGCCGCCGCTCACAATCCCGACCAATTCTCCGGCCTTGTTGATCAACGGCCCGCCGCTATCGTTGGTGCATGTTTTTCGCGCTGGAGACGACGCGCACACCACGCGTTGATCAATGGTTGCCACGATCCGCTTCATGCAATCAGGCCGCTTTTGAATTGTTAGCGGAACGCGCAACAACAAAGCATTCGTTCGGCCGGCGTTGCTGGTTTTGCCCCAGCCAAAGGCGGATACCCCATCCCCAAATGCAACATCTGGTCGGCGATAAATGCCGATTGGCCGAACCTGTGAGGGTGGCGGCACATTCCTGGGATCGAGCGCGATTTTGATCAACGCGATGTCATTGGGTTTTAAGCCATTTCCGATCGGCGGGCGACTATGGATCCGGATATCAATTATGTCGTAGGTCCATCCCCCGGATTTGGAAATATCTTCCTGACCCAGCCTGATCCTGTGTCCTGAGGCCACCATCGATTGGTCGACACAATGCGCAGCAGTTAATACCCACTGGCGATGGATCAGCGCGCCTCCGCAAACATGCTGCAGCGCCCACAATTGTTCACCCCTGGCAAGATATTTGGCATATACGGGGGCGTTCTGCGGATAGAATATCTGTGCCTGCCATGGAGCTTCCGCGTCGTTGACCGTATGACCACCAAAGGAACCACGTCTGGGTCCGTCCGGTTGTTCAGCCTCCGGCGCATCGAAATATACAGCTTCAACGTCCGGAATGCCTGCGGGTTCGCGGATGACTTCCTCCCCGCTTTCGCTGCTTTCCCAATCCTCTTCCTGTTCGCTGGCCTCTGTCGGCTCTTCTTCAAGCCAGGGCGTTTCAGGCGTCTCTGACGAGAGATATTCTACGCCGACATTGTCGGGCAACTGTTGCTCGACATCCTGCTCGTCGGCCTGGAATGCATCGTTGTCTTGGGCAGATGCACCAACGCCGGATGCAAGTGCGACAAGCATCAAAAAACTGGACCGCCACGACATAAGCTCTCCCCACATATCTTTGCCGAGCTTTGCAGATAAGGCACCCAAATAGACCACGAGTCAATGTCGCCTGAATCGGCGAGGATCCATCAAGATCATACGGGAACGGTAATGCGCTTTCCTGCAAAGACCGACTGCCAGTTCTCTATTTCGTCGACAACAATATCGTCTATCGCATGGGCAAGTCCCGAAACCCGGGCATAGGTGATTTCACCGTCGGGTGCCGACTCCAATATCGCGATGCGGCTCGCAATGTCATCCAGCTTTTCAGCTGTGATTTCGGATATGGCCGCGAAGCGTTCGAAGTCGCCAAAATAATGGACGCCTGCAAAGGCTCCACCCATGGTTGGGAATAAAACTCCAAGGAAAGTGAATAACTTGGCAGTATCATGCGGCAAGCCCCCGGGAAGCCATCCAATGGCAGCACCAAGTTCGATCACCAGATACAATGCTACCGAAGCGACGGCGAAAAGGAACAAAATTTCCGATAAACGATCCAGATTGTGCTGCGCGCGCTTTAGCCGCAAAGCCTTGGCCCGATGATAATCGCGTTGTGGGCCCACATGATGGTCGCGCATCAGTGCCAGCGCACCTTTCAGGAAGGCGGATGTTACCTTGATCTGCGGCAGGCCGATATTGCGCAGCGCATGCCGCGCATACCATTCTGGCCAGTTTCCCCCAGACCCGCGCGGCCATCGACCGATAGGCCGGGCCGCACCGACCAGCAATAGGATTGGTGCATGGCGGAAATATTCGGCAACGCGCCGGATTTCAAACCAGCGTTCGTGCCAGCGCTTGCGTTTGCCGGTGAAAAAGATGCCAATGATTGCGAACAGCAGTATAAATTCGAAAGCCGCGAACCACCATTTCTGTTCGATGCTGGCAAAAGGAAGATAGGCAATCCCTCCGACAATCGCGAAGGCGGATAAAAAGAAACTGGCGACCATGCTGCCGCGATAGGCGTCGGATAGCCAGGTTGAGACTCCATCCGCCCAGGCAAAGGGACGCATCACTTCGTCTGCAATACGCACAGGCATAACAGGATCGATACCATCAAGTTTACCCGCCGCAGCCAGAATTGCCGCTCCGCTTCCTGCTGCTATGGCGTCAGGCCTCTCATATCGCTGTGTGATATTGCGAAACGGACGGTTGCTGGGATCGCCGAACAAAGCCTCAATCCTGCGATAAGCATGCAAAAGCGGATTGCTCTTGTCGCGCCATTTCTCATTGCGGCTGATGCTTTTCCAGCCATCACCCGACGGGCAAAGCGCAACGCGTATTAACGCGTCTATACCGGCTTCGTCCCGCACTCCGGTTGCTTGGTCCGTGAGTGCGGCGAGCTCTTCCTTGGCTTGCAGCAAATGCCAGCCATGCGGATCGCGCGCGTCGATCCAGATCACCGGAACACCCTGATCGAGCGCAGCCTCTATGGTGTGTCGGGTCCCGCCAATCGATCCATGCGTTACACCATCCCATATTCCTATGACGATGTCGGACTGCTCGATCATCACTCTTGCAGCCATCGCTGCTCGATCTGAGCAGAGCGCAAAAAACGCCTGTTCGGCCGCGTTGTCATCCGGATTGGCGAGATGGGCCGAAAATAGTGCCTCGACCGCGCCATCCTGTTCAGCCAGTTCGAACAGGCTGACCTCATATTCAGACGAACGGATTTCCGCAGCGCGCTGGAAGGTTAGCTGATCAGCGGGATCCTGCCCAGTCAGCAAGGCCCGCATATCATCCAGGCGAGTCGGCTGCGCATTGACAGCCAAATTGAGTGCCCTCCCGAAAGGCAACGGGGCGATCACTGGCCAGCCGATCGCAGTCGCGGTTTTTACCGCCATCAGGTCAGCACCATAAGCAAGCAACGAATGCAGCCTTACGAGAGGATCCGGATTGTCAGATACCCCTGTTGTTTGGCGAGCTGTCACATCCAGAAACGTAACCAACTCAACCAAACTTTGCGCTATCGCCGAACTATTCGCTGAAAAAACAGGATGATGGCTGCGATGGCCGGTAATGCCGATGTCGAGCGAAACGTTGGGCGCCATCAATCCCGAGTTGCCGACATCGTCCGTTTGCATTCGCTGTCCCGTCCCTCTGGCAATTCGTGCGAAAGACTAAAGCGGGACATAAAGTAGTTCAAGCTCTCAGAATCAACGCTGGCGGTCCTCGGCGCATTAAGTGGTTGAAAGAAAGGTCGACGGAAACCCTAACTTGACACCCCCGCAAGTTTCCTTGTCACAACCGTCGCAAGAGGACTTTTAATTACGCAAACATCCCGCTACCGCGAATCAAATTTCACCAGATTCGGATAACAAGGGTAAGCCATGGGATTTCCTCCGGCACAGGGACTTTATGACCCACGCAACGAGCATGACGCGTGCGGCGTCGGCTTCATCGCGAACATAAAAGGCGCCAAGACTCACGCCACTATCGAGCGCGGTTTGCAGATCCTCGTCAACCTCGATCATCGCGGCGCTGTGGGTGCCGATCCATTGCTGGGCGATGGCGCAGGCATCTTGATCCAGATCCCCGACGCGCTTTATCGTGATTGGGCGAAGGGTGCGGGCGTAAACCTGCCTGCGCCGGGCGATTACGCCGTTGTTATGTGCTTCCTGCCGCAGAACGATGCGGCGCGTGAATTTGGTATCAAGAATTTCGAGAGTTTCATCGTCAAGGAAGGTCAGACCATCCTTGGCTGGCGCGATGTGCCGACGACGCTCGATGGCCTCGGCAAGGCGGTTATCGAACAGATGCCGGTGATCCGTCAGCTCTTCATCGGGCGCGGTGAAAATTGCGTCGATCAGGATGCATTTGAACGCAAGCTGCTCGCAATCCGCAAGCAGGCGCAGAACCCGCTTTTCGCGCTCGAAGAAAAGCACGGGCTTCCCGGCCTTGGCAGTTTCTACATCCCTTCGATGTCGACGCGTACGGTTGTGTATAAGGGACTGCTCCTCGCCGGACAGGTTGGCAGCTTCTATGACGATCTGCGCAATCCGCTCTGCCAGTCGGCCCTCGCGCTCGTCCACCAGCGCTTTTCGACCAACACCTTCCCGAGCTGGAAGCTGGCGCACCCCTATCGCTTTGTCGCGCATAATGGCGAGATCAACACGGTTCGCGGCAATGTGAACTGGATGAATGCGCGCCGCCGCACGATGGAATCGGACCTGATGGGCCCCGATCTCGACAAGATGTGGCCGATCATTCCGCACGGTCAATCAGACACCGCGTGCCTCGACAATGCGCTCGAGCTGCTGCTCGCCGGCGGATATAGCCTCGCCCATGCGGTAATGATGCTGATCCCCGAAGCATGGGCCGGCAACCCGATGATGGATGCCGATCGCCGCGCTTTCTACGAATATCATGCCGCATTGATGGAACCATGGGATGGCCCCGCCGCCGTGGCCTTCACCGATGGTCGCCAGATTGGCGCGACGCTCGATCGCAACGGCCTGCGCCCCGCCCGTTTCTGCGTCACCGATGATGACCATGTCATCATGGCTTCGGAAAGCGGCGTATTGCCGATCAAGGAAGACAATATCGTCCGCAAATGGCGGCTTCAGCCGGGCAAGATGTTGCTCATCGATATGGAGCAGGGCCGCATCATCGAGGATGAGGAAATCAAGGCGCAGCTTGCGACCAAGGAGCCTTATGCCAAGTGGCTCGAATCCGCACAGTATAAGCTGAAGGACTTGGACGAGGTCGAAGTGGCCGATGGCGCACTTGCCAATGATCACAGCGTATTGCTCGATCGCCAACAGGCCTTTGGCTACACGCAGGAAGATATCAGCAAATTCCTGGAACCGATGGCCACCAATGGCGATGATCCGCTGGGATCGATGGGCACGGATACACCGATCGCCGTTCTTTCGAACAAGCCGCGCCTGCTCTACGATTATTTCAAACAGAATTTCGCACAGGTCACCAATCCGCCGATCGATCCGATCCGCGAAGAATTGGTAATGAGCCTTGTCAGCATGATCGGCCCGCGCCCCAACCTGCTGGGCCATGACGCCGGCACACACAAGCGGCTTGAAGTGGATCAGCCGATCCTGACCAATGCCGATCTTGCCAAGATCCGCTCGGTCGAACAGGCGCTCGACGCGGCCTTCCGTGCCGAAACCATTGACATGACCTGGGATGCCGCCAGCGGCGCAGCCGGTCTTGAAATGGCGATCAAAGAAATGTGCTGGGCCGCAACCGAGGCGGTATTGCAGGACAAGAACATCCTTATCCTTTCCGACCGCGCGCAAGGCCCGGACCGGATTGCGATGCCTGCCTTGCTGGCGACCGCAGCGGTGCACCACCACCTTGTCCGTCAGGGCCTACGCATGCAGACCGGGCTTGTCGTTGAAACCGGCGAAGCGCGTGAAGTGCACCATTTCTGCGTCCTCGCAGGCTATGGCGCCGAAGCGATTAACCCCTATGTCGCCTTTGAAACGCTGGAGGAAATCCGCGTGCGTCAGGGGCTGTCGCTGTCGACCTATGAAGTGCAGAAAAACTACATCAAGGCGGTTGGCAAGGGCATCCTCAAGGTCATGTCCAAGATGGGCATTTCGACCTACCAATCCTATTGCGGTGCGCAGATATTCGACGCCGTCGGCCTCTCGTCCGAATTTATCGCGAAATATTTCACCGGCACCGCGACGACCATCGAAGGTGTCGGCCTTGCACAGGTCGCGGAGGAAACTGTCCGCCGCCATGCAGCGGCCTATGGCGACAACCCGATCTATCGCAACATGCTCGATGTTGGCGGCATCTATGTATATCGCATCCGCGGCGAAGACCATGCCTGGACGCCGAACAGCGTGTCCAAGCTGCAGCACGCCGTGCGCGGAAACAATCCCAAGGAATATGAAGAGTTTGCCCGTTCGATCAACGAACAGAGCGAGCGCCTGCTGACCATTCGTGGATTGATGGACCTGAAACCGGCGGACAAACCGCTCGACATCAGCGAAGTCGAACCCGCATCCGAGATCGTCAAGCGCTTCGCCACCGGCGCGATGAGCTATGGCTCGATCAGCTGGGAAGCGCACACCACGCTGGCGCTGGCGATGAACCGCATCGGCGGCAAATCGAACACCGGCGAAGGCGGCGAAGACCCGAAGCGATTCAAGCCGCTGCCCGATGGATCGTCGATGCGGTCTGCCATCAAGCAGGTGGCCTCGGGTCGTTTTGGCGTGACCGCCGAATATCTGGTCAATGCCGACGATATCCAGATCAAGATGGCACAGGGTGCGAAGCCTGGCGAAGGCGGCCAGTTGCCCGGCGACAAGGTCGACAAGACCATCGGCGCAACCCGCCATTCGACCCCGGGCGTCGGCCTGATTTCGCCACCGCCACACCATGACATTTATTCGATCGAGGATTTGGCACAACTGATCCACGACCTGAAAAACGTCAACACCGGTGCGCGCATTTCGGTGAAGCTCGTTTCCGAAGTCGGCGTCGGCACGGTTGCTGCAGGCGTATCGAAAGCACGTGCCGATCATGTGACGATTTCGGGTTATGAAGGCGGCACAGGCGCTTCGCCGCTCACCTCGCTCACCCATGCCGGTTCACCCTGGGAAATCGGCCTAGCCGAAACCCAGCAGACCTTGCTCCTCAACAATCTGCGTAGCCGCATCGCGGTGCAGGTTGACGGCGGCCTGCGCACTGGCCGCGACGTGGCGATTGGCGCCTTGCTGGGCGCGGACGAGTTTGGCTTTGCAACCGCCCCACTGATTGCCGCGGGCTGCATCATGATGCGCAAATGCCATCTGAACACCTGCCCCGTAGGCGTTGCCACACAAGACCCTGTATTGCGCAAGCGCTTTACCGGCCAGCCCGAGCATGTGATCAACTATTTCTTCTTCGTTGCCGAAGAACTGCGCGCGATCATGGCCGAAATGGGCTTCCGCACCATCGATGAGATGGTCGGCCGCGTTGACCGCATCGACATGAAGAAGGCAGTCCACCACTGGAAGGCTCAGGGCGTTGACCTGTCGCGCCTGCTGCACGTCGTCGACACAAAGGGCGCTTCGCTGCACCAGACCGAGACGCAGGATCATGGCCTCGACAAGGCGCTCGACCGCGATCTGATCGCTGCTGCCGCGCCCGCAATCGAAAAGGGTGAGGCTGTTCGCATCGAACGCGAAGTAAAGAGCCTTAACCGCACCGTCGGCGCGATGCTTTCTGGCGAAGTCGCCAAGAAATATGGCCATGCAGGATTGCCTGAAAACACAATCCAGATCGCCTTTACCGGTGTTGCAGGGCAGAGCTTTGGCGCCTTCCTTGCGCATGGCATCACACTCGATTTGACCGGCGATGCCAATGACTATGTCGGCAAGGGCCTGTCAGGCGGCCGCGTTATCGTGAAGCAGCCCAGCCATGTGAACCGTGAGCCGACCGAGAATATCATCGTCGGCAATACCGTTCTCTATGGTGCGATTGCCGGTGAAGCCTATTTCAGCGGTGTTGCTGGGGAACGCTTTGCTGTTCGCAATTCGGGTGCACTCGCCGTTGTCGAAGGCACTGGCGACCATGGCTGCGAATATATGACTGGCGGTGTTGTCGCAGTGCTCGGCAAGACCGGGCGCAACTTCGCGGCGGGCATGTCGGGCGGTGTTGCCTATGTCTATGACGAGGACGGCCGTTTCCGCGAACGTTGCAACATGGCGATGGTCGATGTCGAAGCGATCGAGGCCGATAGCCCCGAAGCCGAAAACAGCACCGGAGCACCGACGCAGCGTGCATCGAACGTGCATGATTTCGGCATGGGCGACATGCTCTATCATTCGGCGGATCGCCTGCGCATCTTGCTCGAACGCCACCATCTCTACACCGGCAGCAAGCGCGCCCGCGCGATCCTCGACGATTGGCCCAATGCCTTGGGCAAGTTCGTCAAGGTGATGCCAAAGGATTACAAGCGCGCCCTGAAGCAGTTGGAGGCCGAACGCCTTGCCGCTGCCCATGTCGCGGCTGAATAAGATTACGGAGCTATAAAGTGGGTAAGGCAACAGGCTTTCTCGAGATCGACCGGCAAGACCGGACTTATTCAGACGCCAAGGAGCGGTTGAAGCACTACAAGGAATTTGTTGTGCCGCTGCCCGAGGAAAAGCTGAAGGCGCAGGCATCACGCTGCATGAACTGCGGTATTCCTTACTGCCACAATGGCTGTCCGGTGAACAACATCATCCCGGACTGGAACCATCTGGTTTATGAGGGCGATTGGCAGAATGCGCTGGAAGTATTGCATTCAACCAACAACTTCCCCGAATTCACCGGCCGCATCTGCCCCGCCCCGTGCGAGGCAAGCTGCACGCTGAATATCGATGACTCGCCGGTCACCATCAAGTCGATCGAATGCGCCATCGTAGATCGCGGATGGCAGGAGGGCTGGATCCAGCCGCAAATCCCCGCACGCAAGACCGGCAAGTCCATCGCCGTTGTCGGCTCGGGCCCGGCAGGCATGGCCTGCGCGCAACAACTCGCGCGTGCCGGGCATAGCGTGACGCTGTTCGAAAAGAATGACCGGATGGGCGGTCTGCTGCGCTATGGCATCCCCGACTTCAAAATGGAGAAGGACCTGATCAACCGCCGCCTGATGCAGATGCAGGCAGAAGGCGTGGTGTTGCGCGAATCCACCGAAATTGGCGTCCATGTATCGATGGAAAGCCTGCGCGAGAATTTCGATGCCGTCGTCATGTCGGGCGGTGCCGAAGAGGCGCGTCAGCTCAATATCCCCGGCGCTGAAATGGCGGGTGTCCGCCTTGCCATGGAATTCCTGACCCAGCAGAACAAACGCAATGCGGGCGATGATGAAACCCGCGCCGCGCCGCGTGGATCGATTGTTGCAACCGGCAAGCATGTGATCGTGATCGGCGGCGGCGATACCGGTTCTGACTGCGTCGGCACATCTAACCGCCAAGGCGCAGCTTCAGTCACCCAGATCGAAATCATGCCCAAGCCGCCGGTACGCGAAGATAAAGCGATGGTCTGGCCCGAATGGCCGCTCAAGCTGCGCACCTCATCAAGCCATGAAGAAGGTTGCGAGCGCGACTGGGCAATCAATGCGAAACGCGTGCTTGGGGAAAACGGCCAAGTTACCGGCCTCGAATGTGTCCGTCTTGATTGGTCGAACGGACGGATGGAAGAAGTGCCCGGCAGCGAATTTGTGATCAAGGCTGACCTGATCTTCCTTGCCATGGGCTTCACCGGCCCGCGCAAGGCGGGAATGCTTGACCAGTCCGAAGTCGAACTCGACGAACGCGGCAATGTGAAAGCCAATGTCATCGAATACAAAACCAGCTAGGAAGGTGTGTTTGCTTGCGGTGACATGCGGCGGGGTCAGAGCCTTGTCGTCT
>NZ_CALMSV010000014.1 GCF_937872355.1 uncultured Sphingorhabdus sp.
CGGTTTCACCCGTCCACATGTTGGTTCCGCCACCCAATATGGTCTCGCGTTCATCGAGCAATGTGCCTGACAGCTTTAAGCGCAAAGCACCCAATTCGCGATCAAGTCCGACATGAGCGAGGCGATAGCCATAGCCGCGATAGCGGCTGCGCATCGGGTCACCTGCAAATTCCTTCCACAGGCGGACATCGCCGCTTTCACCCGCGACGGTCATTCCAAAGCCTGCGACTTGCTGGCGATAGGCAAAGGCCGAGGAGGGCTGACTGAAAAAGCCGAATGATTCCTGTGCTGCATCGGCGGCGATAAAGCTGGCTGCCCGATCAATGGCCATCTGGCCGATCAATGCGCCGCTGCTTCTGGCGATGCCAAGCGCAAACTGGCGATCATTGCCTAATTTGGCGATCACCGATCCCGCAATCGCGCGCGCCTGCCCACGCTCCCGAGGTGAAAGATCGAGCCGGTCGGGTCCCACGCCGTCGCGGCGGTTGGCAACCGACAAGCTGACGGCCAAATTGGGGTTGGCAGCGGTGCGGGTTTCGGTTCCTATCGATAGAGCGGGTGCCAGTTTTGGCGCTGATTTGGCAGATAATAATGTGCTGCTGAAATCAGCGTTGAACGCTCGGCCGTAGCTATCGAGTATGATCGCCTTCGGCCCATCACGCACGGTTGCATCGCCCATTGGTCCACCCAGTGTGGCCGTTGCAGCGGTTGGGACGGGTATTGGGGTCCCGGCGATTGATTGCTGGCCCTGTGGCTGAAAGGCGCGCGCAAGATTCAATTCACCTCGGCCATAAATGGCATCTGTTCCGGCTGCACCCAAATCGGTTGTCGTAGAAAGCAACAGGTCGACGATCTGTCGGCCGGTCAGATTGGGGAAGGCTTGTGCGAGCAGAGCCACCGCCCCTGAAACAATTGGAGCGGAAAAACTGGTGCCGCTCCACAGGAACTGTGCCCCTGTCTCGTCTGGCGCGCGCACACGAACGCCCAGCGCTGTAATATAATAATTTTGGCCAGTGCCCGCACGATTGGAGAATGTTGAGATTTGCTGGTTCGAATCCGTGGCTCCTGCGATGAGGATTTGGCCCCTAGCTATAGGATCAAGCGCAGTTAGCGCCATTGGGTCAGGATTGATTGCATTTGCCGGGTCAGTGTCAAATTCATTGCCGGCTGAAATTACGATGACTATGCCAGCTGCAGTGGCGCGATCGACGGCGGCGCGCAGGTTCGAATTCATCGGCGAACCGCCGAGCGACATATTGATCACCCGAGCGCCAACGGACACGGCACGGTCTACAGCCCGCGCCATATCATTGTCGTTATGCGTGCACCCGGCATCAGGATCAGGATCGGTGCAGGTTCCGGGGGTGTCAGTGCGAAGCACAAGTAAGGTGGCACCAAAGGCAACGCCATGGGCATTGAGGTTGTTCTTGGCGCCGAGCAAGATGGAAGACACTGCCGAACCGTGTCCGCCTTCATCCTGAAGGCCGCGTGTTCCCGCAAAATCTCCGGATTGCGGATGAATCTTGCCTGAAAATTCAGGACTGTCGATATCGATACCGCTGTCGACCACACCGGCGATCACGCCTGTACCGGTGGCCCCGGCATTATAGGCCGCAATGGCCTGTGCCTGCACCGCACCATTTGATTGTTGGTACTCGGCTGTGTCGAAATTCGATGCCGGTGGTGGTGGGGGCGGGGGAGGAGGTGTTACTGCAGGTGGCGGGGGCGGTGTCGAACTAATACCGCCGCCGCTTCCACCTCCACCTCCGCAAGCAGAAACCGAGAGTGCAAAAATAATAGATGTGCCAACCGCGATGCTGCGAACTTTGCCTGTGTCGGCCATTTCATTCCCCAAACTATAACTTACGATATTACTTCGGACTCGCTTGCACCAGCCTTAACACAGATGAACCTTGCGAGATTTGACACCTGTAGTTAACGGGGCGGCGATGTCTCCCGCGACCCATCCTGACTTTGATCATGTCGACACCTGGATATTTGATCTGGATCTGACGCTCTATACGCCGGAGCATAATATCATGGAGCAGGTGCGCAATCGGATTGCGGCCTATGTCGAGGATTATTTCAAGGTCGACGGCGAACGCGCGCACAAGATTCGTTACGATTACTGGCGTAAATATGGGACGACGCTGGGCGGTTTGATGGCAGAACATGGCGTTGATCCACATGGCTATCTGGATTTCGTCCATGATGTCGACATGTCGCTTTTGCAGCCATGCAAAAGGTTGCGGGCAGGGATAGAAGCACTGCCAGGCCGAAAGCTGATCTTCACCAATGCAGATGCGCCCTATGCCGAACGTGTGCTCATGGCACGCGGCCTCGAAGGCGTTTTCGAAGATATTTTCGACATTCACCGGATGGAGCATAAGCCGAAACCGGCGAGCGATAGTTACCATGCGCTTTGCACGCAGCTGGGTATCGAGCCGGCGTCAGCATTGTTTGTCGAAGATTCGGCGCATAATCTGGAACCGGCCAAATCGCTGGGCATGACGACCATTTGGGTTAATCATAGCGGCAATGCCGAATCTGGCGATGCGCGCCCGCATTATGTCGACCATGAAATAGCAGATGTGGCCAGCTGGCTGGCCGGAGAAAAGGAATAGAAATGACCGAAGCACTGCAAGCGATCATCGAAAAGGCGTGGGATGAACGCGACGGCATCACCATTGGCACCGGAGGCGAAGTACGTGCGGCAGTCGTTGAGGCGCTCAATCTGCTCGACAGTGGCCAACGTCGTGTGGCGGAAAAGGTCGATGGCAATTGGCAGGTCAACCAATGGCTGAAAAAAGCCGTCCTCCTGTCCTTCCGCCTCAACGATATGGAGACCATCCCTGGTGGTCCGGGTGGTTCGCATTGGTGGGACAAGGTGCCGTCCAAATTTGCTGGCTGGGGTGAAAATCGTTTTCGCGATGCAGGTTTCCGCGCCGTTCCGGGCAGCATCGTCCGCCACAGTGCGCATATCGGCAAGGGCGTGGTGCTGATGCCCAGCTTTGTAAATCTGGGTGCCTATGTCGATGAAAATAGTATGGTCGATACTTGGGCAACCGTCGGCAGCTGCGCGCAAATCGGCAAAAATGTGCACCTGTCGGGTGGCGTCGGTATTGGCGGGGTGTTGGAGCCGCTGCAGGCAGGCCCGGTGATTATCGAAGATGACTGCTTCATCGGCGCTCGTTCTGAAGTCGTCGAAGGCGTTATCGTCGAGCAAGGCGCAGTGCTGGCGATGGGTGTATTCCTATCCTCGACCACCAAGATTATCGACCGCGCAACCGGCGAAGTCTTTGTCGGCCGTGTGCCTTCTTATTCGGTAGTGGTCCCTGGCGCGCTGCCCGGCAAGCCGCTTCCCGATGGCTCTCCTGGCCCAAGCCTTGCCTGTGCCGTGATCGTCAAACGGGTCGATGCCCAAACCCGTTCGAAAACAGCGATTAACGAGCTGCTGCGCGACTGACCGCGCTTATATTTCGACGAACCGCATCCGGTTTCGCTTGCAATAAAAGAGCGAATCGCTCTAATTTGCTCCTGCGGACCGGGCCCCTCTGGCGCTCGCTTCTTCGGAAGGAACGTGATGTCGGCCGCATCGGATCTCCGGTGCTTGGGTTTGCGGTCCCTGTTTCCCCCGAATGCCCCTTCCCGACGCCGGAGCTCCGATTGAACACCAATTGTTCAAGAGGAGAAAGACATGTCGGAACGTACATTCCGCCTGATGCAATATCACCAGAAGCTCGATGAAGAGCTGCGCGCCGAAATGCGCAGCAACTGGCCGAG
>NZ_CALMSV010000015.1 GCF_937872355.1 uncultured Sphingorhabdus sp.
CCAAGCCGGATGGCGGGGGGGGGGGGGCGGCGCCACCGGAGGGTGGGGGGGGCGGGGCGAACGTTCTGCCGGCGCGCGGGGCGCGCCCCCGCGGGCCCCGCCATTCGGCGATCGCACCAATGGATGTTGAAGCGACTGTGAGCGCTGTGATCCATGGAAAGAGGTTGATCTACCCGATTGAGTCCGATTTTTCACCGGGATTGCTCGCGATGGCGGATGCAGGTCGGGTCGAAACTATTTTGAACCATTTGGTCCAGAACGCGATCGATGCGACCGACGACGGATCCCCGATCCGAGTCAGTGCTGCGCGACAGGATGATTGGGTTGCCATCAGGGTGACGGACAAAGGTTGCGGCATGACAGAAGTGTTTGTGGCCAACCAGCTTTTCAAACCGTTTGAGTCCACCAAAAGTGGCGGCTTTGGCATCGGCGCTTATGAAGCCCGCGCATTGGCACAGTCGCTAGGTGGGCATCTGCATGTGGATAGCCGCATAGGGAAGGGGACACGAATGACGCTGCTGCTGCCCGCGGCAAAAGAAGCGTTACAAGTCAACGACATCGATGAGGCGGCATGAGCATGGAACAGCCAAAGAAAAAACTGCTGATTGTCGAGGACGACCAGGGTCTGCAGCGGCAACTGAAATGGTCCTATGAGGATTTTGAGGTTTTCTGCGCGTCGAACCGTGCCGAGGCCATGGCGTTGCTGCGCACGGAGGAACCCGATGTGGTGACACTCGATTTAGGTCTTCCGCCTGATCCCGACGGCGTGACTGAGGGCTTTGCCGCGCTAGAAGAAATGCTATTGATCAAGCCGGATACCAAGGTGATCGTTGCTTCGGGTCACAATGCAAAAGAGAGCGCACTGCATGCCATCTCTGCCGGGGCGTGGGATTTTTACCAGAAGCCGGTTGATATTGATGAGCTGCACCTGATCGTAAAGCGCGCCTTTCATGTGCGTGACCTGGAGTTGCAGAACCAGAAGGCACAGGCACCAGCGTCTGATGGTGAAATGCTGTTCGGTTCGATGATCACCGCGTCCCCCGAAATGCTTAAGGCGGCGCGCACGATTGAGCGGGTGGCAAATACCAAAGCGTCGGTTATGCTGTTGGGAGCCAGCGGCACCGGCAAGGAACTGCTGGCGCGCGGGTTGCACGACGCAAGCGAGCGTAAAGGCAAACCCTTTGTTGCGATTAACTGCGGTGCAATCCCTGAGACCCTTCTTGAGTCCGAACTGTTCGGGCATGAAAAAGGTGCTTTTACCGGTGCAATCAAGACCACCGAAGGCAAGATAGAATTGGCCAATGGCGGCACGCTGTTTCTTGATGAAGTGGGAGACATCCCGCTGCCGTTGCAGGTGAAACTGCTGCGCTTCATCCAGGAGCGCGTTATCGAGCGCATTGGCGGGCGGAAAACCATTCCGGTAGATGTCCGCATCGTCTGTGCGACGCACCGCGATCTCAACCAGATGATCACGGACAAGACATTTCGCGATGACCTGTATTACCGTCTGGCCGAAGTTCCGGTTCATATCCCCCGGCTGGCTGATCGGCAGGGTGATGCAGTTCTGCTGGCGAAGCATTTCCTCAGCCGATTTGCCCGAGAGATGAATCCATCGATCAAAGGTTTTGCCTCGAGCGCGCTGACCGCGATTGATCAATGGGAGTGGCCAGGCAATGTCCGCGAGCTCGAAAACCGTGTAAAGCGTGCAGTAATCATGGCAGAGGGTAAGTTCATTACCGTCGATGATCTCCAGTTTGATCTGATCGATGACGATGATCGTTTTCTCAACCTGAAGGCGGCACGCGAAGCTGCAGACAGGCGGGCTATAGGTCGGGCCATCGCGCGCACGGAAGGCAATATTTCCAACGCCGCCAAGCTGCTGGGCATCAGTCGACCAACGCTCTATGATCTCCTGAAACAATATGAGATCCATGTCTGATGCGCCACGCCTCTCGCCAGTTGCTGACTTCGGGATTGCGGAGCGTGCTGGCGATTGCGTTACTGGCGGGCATCGCTCACGCGGCGATTGACGAGGGCGCTCGCGAAGCTTTTGAGGCCGCGCAAAACTATATTGATCAACGCGACCTCAGGTCAGCCAAGGTCGAACTGCTCAACGCAACGGCCGCAGAACCCGAATGGATCGAGGCGCAGCTGAAGCTGGCTGAAGTTTCGCTGGAACTGTTCGATCCGGTGACTGCCCGCGAACATATCGACAAGGCCATAAAATTGGGAGCGCCGGAGACGGCGTACAGCCACCTGCTCGGTCATGCGCTTTGGCTTTCGGGTGAGACCGGTAAGGCAGAGGCGGCCTTGACCCAAAAGACTGTGGCCCGCGCCAACATGCCCTATGCCTATCGCATATTGGGCCGTGTCTATATGGATCAGGGCGATACCATTGCGGCCGGACAGTCGTTCGATAGCGGTCTCAAACTCGCACCCAAAGATGATCGTCTGTGGACCGAGGTTGCGCGGCTTCGCTATGTGGTTTCGGATCTGGGTGGGGCGACAGCGGCGCTTGAGCAGGCGGTGGCGTTGAACACCGCAAATGTGCGGGCGCTTGAGTTGCGTGGTCGGGTGGTGCGCGACCAGTTCGGGCTGGCGGCGGCGCTTCCATGGTTCGAGCGCGGATTACAAATCGACCCAAATGACGTGCCGTCACTTGAAGAATATGGCACGACGCTGGGTGAGATGGGCCGCTATCGCGACATGCTGGTGCAGGCGCGCAAGATACTGACGCTCGACACAAAAAATGCCAAAGCTTTCTATATGCAGGCTACATTGGCGGCGCGCGCCGGGAATTATGCGCTCGCCCGACGCATCATGGGCAAAGTCGGCGGGCGTTTTGCCGAGCTGCCGGGGCCGCAAATGCTTGTCGCGGTCAGCGAATATGAACTGGGCAATTTCAACACCGCAATCGAAATCTTGACGCGACTGGTTTCCGCACAGCCACATAATATCGAACTGCGGACTTTGTTGGCGCGCGCGCTGCATCGGTCCGGTGACCAATCAGCAGCATGGGATGCAATCGTACCCGTCGCCAACCGCGAAGATGCCGATCACTACAGCGTAGCGCTTGCTGGCCGCATATTGGAAGCATTGGGCGAGCGTGATGCCGCCGCGTTCCGTCTGGACAGGGCAGCCTATCCGAAGATCGTCACCCCCTCGGCGCTGGCTGAAACACAGTCGTTGGGTGCGGCTGCGGCCGAAGCCGCACGCGAGCCAAAAAATGCGCGCAAGGTTTTGCCCTATGTGCGTCTTTTGTTGTCCGCAGGGCAATATGGGCAAGCCCGCCAAGCCATATCTCCGCTGGTTACCGGAAATGACGGGGTAGTCGATGCCCAGCTGATCGCTGGTGATGTCGAACTTGCGGCCGGGAATAGGGTAGGGGCGATTGCGGCCTATGAGAAGGCCCGCAAGGTTGCCCTGAATGATGCCGTGCTGGGGCGGCTGGTCGCGGCGTATCGCGGTGCTGGCAATGCCAATGCGGCCAGCAATGTGATTGCCGAATTTCTGGTCTACAACCCTTCCAGCCTGCTCGGGCAAAGGCTTGCCGCTTTTGATCTGATCGATCGAAAGCTGTGGGATCAGGCGTTGCCCATATTGTACCGTATGCGTGCGCGGACCGGTTTCAACGATTCTGTGTTGAACGCCAATATCGCGCGCACATTGACCGCGCTGGGTGAACATGATGAGGCGGTGCGAGAGGCGCGTCTAGCCTATCGTATCGATCCAGCGAATTTGATGACGACCTATGCTTATGGTCGGGCAGTGATGCTGCAGGGCGAAGACCCAAAACGCGCCCGCGACTTATTGCGCAAGGCAAGCAAGCTGGCGCCTGACGACAAGGACATCGCGCGCGATTACCGCGCAGCGCAAAAACTTTAAGAAAGCGCGAGCAGTTCTGCTGGATCGATTCCCGCACGCTGCATCTGCGCGCGCACTTCGGGCCAGACATGGCTGATGAAATGGTCGCGTTCGGTGGTCCGCAGGCGCGCGACCGCCCCACGGGCTACAAACAGCCCGACACCACGCTTCACATCAACCAAGCCATTGTCCTGAAACAATTGATAGGCCTTGGCCACCGTCAGCGGATTAGCACCCTGCTGCGCGGCGAAGGCGCGGACCGAGGGGAGCATATCACCTTCTGAAAAGCGGCCATCAAGAATGGCTGCGGCGATCTCGTCACGCAATTTCAGATATACGGGCTTGCTCTCGGTTTTCATAACCACCTTACTGCCATAACACAGTAGGTCGCGTCAAGTTTAAGGTAATTATCCCTTTGGGACAAGTAGCGTGACTCTTTGTCTAATGGGTGATAACCAGCCCAAATGTCCAAAAGTCTTTTCGTTCTGTGGAGCGCGTTACCAACTCGTATCTTTGGGATGGTCGGTTGGCTGGCTATGTTGTTCGCGACTGCGAAACCAAAATCAGCAAATAAATGGCTGGATTGGATAATGACAACGGAGCAAATCCAATTTTACGGAACTATCGGGTTTGTAGCGTTCACACTTTACTGGCTTATTTGGTTTTGGTTGAGGCCCAATGGAGAACCAGCGAGCGCCGGTGGAGTATCGCAGTCGCCTGTAACGCACGGCCATAGTTCGCCATCGATCGCGGGCAATTACAATACAGTAAATCTCAACTTCACTCCCGCAACGGTTAAGCGTTATAGCCTAGAGAATGTTGACGCTCTTGCCCGCGCGCTTGGCGCAAGCTCGACCCACTGCCCCGAAACTCCTATTTGGCAGGTGGTCGCATATGTTGCTTCGATCCTAGATGACAGAGATTCAGAGCAAAACTACCCTACCGCAAGGCTAGATATCAGGCAAAAGGCGATAGAAAACCGTCTGCGAATTTGGGGTCGGCCAACTGTGCCGATTGTTGAGCTAAGCCAAAGGCCTGAACCCCGCCCGATTTGGGAGCCTATCCCTCAAAGCCACTGGCGAGACTATGGGCTAGACCCCGCATCCGCTGATCCAAATGCCACCGAAAATCCCCATACCACAGCAGATAGTCGTGTAATGAGTGGAATTGTTAGCGGTCGATACTGGGCGTTGCGCGTTGACCAATCAAAAATTGAAGAGATATGGCCTAGCGACACAAGTAGAGAACCCTTCGGAAGAAGGCCTAGGCCTGGTGGCCCAAATGATTGGATGGCAGGAACATGAAAAATGACACGCAACGCTTCGACGCGCTCCTAAAGGCGATGACAGGGCCTAACGCACAAAGCCCGTCATCAACTC
>NZ_CALMSV010000016.1 GCF_937872355.1 uncultured Sphingorhabdus sp.
TCTTTGATCTGCTCGCGGAGCTTGGCGCGTTCAGCCTCATCGGAAGTGCGGCACGGGACGAGCACGGCGGGTGTTTCCTCGCCCCCGTTGCTGACCGAGAATGCGGCAATGTCGCCCGCCTTGAACCCGGGCAATTGCTCGACCGCCCATTCGATATCCTGCGGCCAGTAATTTTTACCGTTGATGATAATCATATCCTTGGCACGGCCGACTATGTATATGTATCCATTGGACATATAGCCCATGTCGCCAGTGTCGAGCCAGCCATCCACCATGCACGCCTCGGTCGATTCCGGATCGCGGAAATAGCCCACCATCAGCGACGGGCCGGTGCACCAGACCTTGCCAATCACGCGATCGGGCAGAATGCTGCCATCGGCGTCGCGTACCTCGATCGTCATGTCCTTAACGGCCTTGCCGCAATTGACGATGGCACGATAGCGGGTCGGGCGATCGGGCGATCCGGGCACGCCGGTCAGTTCGCTTTCCTCGACCAGCTCGACCTCGATGCCTTCGCCCGGCGGCATGATTGAAACGGCGAGCGTCGCTTCGGCAAGGCCATAGCTGGGCAGGAAGGAGCTCGCCTTGAAACCGGCATCGCCATAGGCATCGACAAAGGACTGCATCACATCAGGACGGATCATATCCGCGCCATTGCCTGCGAGTCGCCAATGACCGAGCTTGAAACGCTCCGAAACATGCGTCTGGCTTGAAATACGGCGCGCACAGATATCATAGCCAAAGGTGGGCGAATAACTGATCACCGTGCCATCTGCACGGCTGATCATATCAAGCCATGCGAGCGGACGGCGGGCAAAATCCTCGGTCTTCATGTAATCGGTCGATACCTGATTTGCGACGACCGACAGGAAGCAACCAACCAGCCCCATGTCATGATACCAAGGCAGCCATGAAACGCAGCGATCCTGCGGCTTCAGCTCCATCCCGTGGCTGTGCGCGGACAGATTGTTGAGCAACGCCTTGTGCGTCACCGCAACGCCATGCGGGAAACGGGTCGATCCGCTCGAATATTGCAGATAGCAAATCTCGTCAGTGGTCGCCTGCGGCAGCTCGGTCTTGAGCGCGATGCGATCGTTGAACTCAGCCCAGTCAACGCCCTCCACATTGCAGCGTTTGGCCGCTTCACCAGCCATTTCGGCGAGCTCGGGCGGGAAGAATAGGGACGAAGGATCGCAGCTGTTGAGCTGCACCATGATCTGGTCGATATAGCTTTCCTTGCCACCAAAGCTTGTCGGCAGTGGCAACGGCACCGGCCATGCGCCGGCATAGACGCAGCCGAAGAATAGTGCGGCAAATTCGGGCCCGGTTTCGGCGATCAGCGCGATCCGGTCTTCCTTTTTCACGCCATGGCTGATCAGGCGATAGGCGACATCCAGCGCATCCTTGCGCATCTCGCTGAACGGATAGGGACGCGCCAATTCACCACGCATATCGTGGAAATTGAGGCCGCGTGCCCCTTGCGCTGCATAGTCCAGCGCCTCCCCCAGAGTTTCAAAGTCTGAAAACCGGCGCTCCAGCGTGTCGCTGGAGGGCGTGGGTGTTAGACCTGTCATGTGCTTTCCCTTAATCTTGCGATCCCTAATCGAGCGGGTTTACACGACCTTTGGAGTTCAAATTTCGACCCGACTGTGGCAACAATGCGGCGTGGCAGATGAACCAAAACGAAACAGATCGCCTAAGCCACTGAATCCAGTGAAGTTACGTGACTTGGCGCTACACTATGTCGGGCGTTACGCCACCAGCCGGAAGAAGCTGTCCGACTATTTGCTGCGAAAGCTGCGCGAGCGTGGCTGGGACGGCGAAAATGCAGCGGACATACAAGGGTTGATCGCCGATTTTGTTCGCCTCGGCTATATCGACGATGCCGCCTTTGCTGCCGCACGAGCGCGAACGATGACGGCGCGTGGCCTTGGCCAACGGCGGGTGAACGAAGATTTGCGCGCCAAGGGCATCTCGGAAGCCGATGCGGGCGATGCGCATGCCGAAAGTGCTGCACAAAAATGGCAGTCTGCGGAGCGCTTTGCCCAACGCAAACGGATCGGTCCCTATGCCAGCGAACCCGCGTCGGACGAGCAGAAGCGCAAGCAATTTGCCGCATTCCTGCGTGCCGGGCATGATTTTGAGATCGCACGCAAATTTGTCTCCGCTTTGCCCGGTGAGATTTTGGAGGCAGATTAGCATGATGAACCGTCGATTCGTCCTCGCGGCCCTGCCGCTGCTCATAGCCCTGACCGCCGCAACACCACCGAAAAAGGCGCCGCCGCCCCCTGCCCCGCTCCCTGATCTGGTCAAGATTGTGCTGACTACGGAATTGGGGCCGATCGAATTGGAACTGGACGCGAAGCGCGCACCAATCGCGACGCGCAATTTCGTGCGTTATGTCGATCAACGGCGCTTTGACGGTATAACCTTTTACCGCGCGATGAAGCTGCCCTGGGGCGAACAGCCCAACGGCCTGATACAAGCCGGCACGCGTGGCGATCCGAAGCGCGACCTGCCGCCGATTGCGCATGAAACCACCGACCAGACGGGAATCTTGCACAAAGCAGGCTCGATCTCGATGGCACGCTGGGCCCCGGGCACCGCGAAAGGCGATTTTTCGATCCTGCTGTCGGATATGCCCAGCCTCGATGCCGATCCCAAATCGACCGATCCCGAGGCGCGCGCCGGCTACACCGCCTTTGGCCGCGTTTCGGGCGGGATGGAGGTTGTCCGCCAGATATTCGACGCGCCGATATCTACCACATTGGGCGAAGGTGCGATGAAGGGGCAGATGATTGCCAAACCGGTGAAGGTGCTGACAGCACGGCGGGTGGTCCAAAGTGTACCACTACCAGTAAAACCGTAGTGCTGAGCTTGTCGAAGCACGCTTAGAGGTTTGCGCTCAAGCTGATAGGCGCCCTTCGACAGGCTCAGGGCTGCGGTTTATATCCTGACGCTCTCAATTTCTTGGCGGCTGGCGGCGATAAGACAGAGCCTCGGCGACTTGCATCCGGCCAGATCCGCTATCGTCCGCGCGACCCGCAATATCCGCGTATAGCCGCGTGCGGATAGGCGCATCGCCTCGCTGGCTTGGGCAAGCAAACGCTGGCCGGGTTCGTCGGGGGTTGCGTGCGCCTCCAGCAATTCGCCGTCCAAATCGGCATTGGTGCGTTTCGCGGTCCCCATCAGCCTTTCAGTCTGCACCTGCCGTGCTGCAAAAACCCGCGCCGCGACCTGTTCGGAACCTTCGGCTGGGGGTGGCAACACCAGATCGGCGGCACTTACTGCCTCCACTTCGACATGCAGGTCGATGCGGTCGAGCAGCGGCCCTGACACCTTCGACTGATAGTCCGCCGCACAGCGCGGGGCGCGGCTGCAGGCGAGCGCGGCATCGCCCAGATGGCCACAGCGGCAAGGGTTCATCGCTGCGACCAATTGCACCCGCGCCGGGAAGGTCACATGGCTGTTTGCGCGGGCCACACTGACCTCTCCCGTTTCCAAGGGTTGACGTAAACTATCGAGTACAACTCTTTGGAATTCTGGTAATTCGTCAAGAAACAATATGCCGAGATGGGCAAGACTAACCTCACCCGGACGAACCCGCAAACCGCCGCCAACCAACGCGGGCATAGAGGCGCTGTGGTGCGGTGCTCGAAAAGGCCGGTTGCGCGAAATTCGTCCGCCTTCGAGTGCTCCTGCAACCGAGGCGATCATCGAAACTTCCAACGCCTCGGCAGGCGTCAGTTCGGGCAATATCCCCGGCATGCAGGAGGCCAAGAGAGACTTGCCCGCCCCCGGCGGCCCGACCATCAGCAAATTATGGCCCCCCGCCGCCGCTATCTCCAGCGCGCGCTTTGCCGTTTCCTGACCCTTTACTTGTTTAAGGTCCGGCCCTCGCACCGGCGCATCGGCAATTCCCGGTTCGGGCGGACGCAATATCCCCTGCCCCTTGAGATGATTCAGCAGCGAAAGCAGATCTGGTGCAGCAATGACCTCGACCTGCCCCGCCCAAGCGGCCTCGGCGCCCTGCATCGCGGGGCATATCAGCCCCATTTGTCGCCCCGAAGCATGGAGCGCGGCCAGCAATACGCCTGGCGACGCCGCCACCCTGCCATCCAGCCCAAGCTCGCCCACCACGACATATTGCGCCAATGTCTCGGCATCGACGAGGCCCATGGCGGAGAGCAGCGCCATCGCGATCGGCAGGTCGTAATGCGATCCTTCCTTGGGTAGGTCTGCAGGCGACAAGTTGATGGTTATCCGCTTTGGCGGAAGCGACAGCCCTAAGGCCGCAATCGCGGCACGAACGCGCTCGCGGCTTTCGGCAACGGCCTTGTCGGGCAAACCGACCACGGAAAAGGCGACCATGCCGGGCGCAATCTGGCATTGCACCTCGACCGCACGGGCCTCCAGCCCCAGATAGGCAACGGTAGAAACGATAGCGACCACGGCAAAGCAACTCCCTGAAACAGGTTGAAAGTTGCGCCATTTTGGCCACCGCGCGCCGCCACCGGTTAGCATGAAATCAGGCGAAGGCAAATCGTGCCTAAATTCCTTTTAACCTTTACCGCAGAGAAATTCGCAATCCCCAGGCGCGCAATGGGCGCGGATGAAGACGGGCAATATCCTCGAAAATCTTGGCATGGCGAGCCTATTTGCGCTCGTGCTGATTGCTGCGCCGGTGCGCGCTGCAACGCTGGAAACAGAGGAAATCGTTTACGAAATCGCAGACGAGGCACCCGCAGGAACGACCGAGCGTTTCGTTGCCCAGCCCTTTGGTGACGTCTCACCCAGCCGAACCCCTCTGGCGAGTTTCGGCCCATTCCATATGGTCGCGTCCGACCGAGCCGAACTGATCGGCAGCGTCGAGACCGAGACGCCGGCCCAATTCGCCGCGTTGCTGCGCGCGTTCCCCACGCTCAAACAAATCGACATGATCGATTGCCCCGGAACTGGCGACGATGAGGCCAACCTCGCGCTTGCCCGCATGGTGCGCCGCCATGGCGTCAGCACCTATGTACCCGACGGCGGCTCGGTCCGCTCGGGCGGGGTCGAGCTGTTCCTCGCCGGTGCCCAGCGTCGCGCAGCGCCGACGGCGGAATTCGCAGTCCACAGCTGGCGCGATGAGGATGGCTATGAGGCAGACGATTTCGCCGCCAACGATCCGGTGCACCAGGAATATATCGCATTCTATCGCGAAATGGGACTGAGCGATGCCGAAGCGCGCAGCTTCTACGCGATGACCAACAGCGCCCCGCATGACGATGCTCTGTACCTGAACAGCCGCGATCTGGCGCGTTACGTCCGGCTGGATTGAGCTGGTTTCTCGTCAGAACACTCGTTTGAGATCAAGGCGCAGTGGTATGCCGTCGCTCATCGCAGTCAGACTAGCTCGATCACCATATTCCTTATAGGTGAGCTCTAGGCGGGATTCTGGCAATTGTAGTTTATTGCCGTCAAAGCGAAATTCTTCACTGTCTTCATCGTCCAAACCAGCTCGTGGTCGGCGCCGTTCGATGTAGAGCGTCGAGTCCGACTGATCGAATTTGAGTAGATCTCCCCTCGCGAGATCAACGAAACCTTCCGCTTTCTTGATTTCCCAACTGCCTTCAATGGCCATTCGGCGAAGTTCCAGCGAGCTTTCACCGGTATAGCCTGACATCTTTGCTGCCTTATCAGTCATGGCGGTTACAAGCTGCATTTCCTGCTCCATATCTTCGCCATTGATCGCGCCGAGGCGCGAAGAAAGGCCGGATAGCAAACGATAAGCCTCTTTTGCCTTGCCATCGCGGTGATAAGCCAGCGTCGCTTGCTTCATCACCAGATATTGGTCGACCAACGCCTGCGCCTTGGCCAGATTGGCGCTCGGATCCTTCAATGGAGCCGCAACGGACAATTGGTCGCTACCGTCGCGGCCATTGGCGATTGCACGATATGAGAGCTGCACAGTCATCAACGGTCGATCCGGCGCCAACTGCACCTCGGGCAGATTGGCCCGCTTACTGTCCTTTGCGAGGCTGACAAAAATTCCGCCGGCTTCGGTCGAGAAGAAGGCGGACGGCACCACTATACTAACCGTTCCGTCACGGCCATTTTCCATCATGCCGTCAGGTACGCCGAAAACTCCTGAAACCGCATAACCCTTGGTCGGAGTCATCGAAATTCGGATGTCGCGTGCAATTTCGCTAACCATTGTGTTCAACTCTTCGCCGAACAGTTTTGCGACGCGGGCTTCATCCTCGACAAAGAAGAGATTCCCGCCCTTAACGCTGCCGATCTTGGTTGCAAGGGCGCCGTCATATTGCACACCCACGCCGATTGTGGTCATCCCGATGCCGCGATCAGCCGCACGCTGCGCCATCCCCATGAAACTGCCCGCGTCGGTTGCGCCAACATTGGGCTGTTCATCGGTGAACAACATGACGCGGGTGTTGCCCTTGAACCTTGGGGCATCGTCATATGCAACGCTGTAGCCAAGCTTTAGCCCCGCCTCCATATTGGTCGAGCCATGGCTTTCAATTTCAGCAATGCGATTGACGATGGCTTGTTTGTTGCCGGACCAATTGGTGGGTTGCAGCCAAACATGCGGTTCATCGCCATAGAGGATCACCGACATCCGGTCGCCTTCCTGCATCTGCTCGGCAATGCGGGTCAACGCTAATTTAACGAGATCAAGAGGTTCCCCACTCATCGACCCTGATTGATCGACAACGGCAACCAAGTTCAATGGGTCGCGCTTCCAGCTTTCCGCATCAACATTGCTGGCAAAGCCTAGCCCGACGAACAGCCGGTCATCGGGGCGCGTAGGCAAATTGCTGCGCATCGATTCTGTGGCAAGGCACAGCAGTTGGCTGCAATCACGCGCCAGCGGAAGGAGAAGATCGTGCTGCCCCAGCAGCCCTTCGACCGTCAACGATTCCGGGCGCGGCATCTCGCCGTCTTCAATCGCGAGACTGCGGAAATGGTTGATATCCTGCGCGCCCCCGGCGCTAACCCGAATGACACTACCAGTCACGACGACAGCATTATAGCTATCATCCTCCTCATATTGCTCTTCATCCTGTGCAATGACCGGCCACGTCGAGCTTAACAATGCCATGCTAGCCAGGAACAGCAATTTACGCATTCCGACTCTCCTCATAGTCCCACCGTATATCTTATCAGCAGTACCGGAATTCGTAACGCAATTTCAACGCACTGGTACAATGCCGTGCGATCTCTGGAAACGCGGTTTGACGACATACCGACTGGTTGGTATGTTTAGTGAATGTCGAGTCGAAATGCCTCTGCTCACCGCCCGTCTGCCCGGTCGAAACTGATCGACGCGGCGCATATGCTGGTGCGCAAGCAGGGTTATGCTGCAACTTCGGTGGACGAGATTTGCGCGGCGGCGGGCGTATCAAAGGGCGCATTCTTCCACCATTTCGCTTCGAAAGAGGAACTGGGCGTGGCAGCGGCCGAGCAATGGACTGTGCGCGCCGACGAACTGATCTTCACCCTGCCCCCCTGGGTGCGGATCGAAGACCCGCTCGAACGCCTGCTCGCCCATATCGACTTCCGTATGTTCATGCTCGAAGGCCCACCCGAGGGCTTCACCTGCTTTGTCGGCACGATGGTGCAGGAAAGCTTTGCCAGCAGCGACACGCTGCGCCGCGCCAGCGATGCCAGCATCAGCGCCTATTGCGAACGGTTGGCCGTGGATATCGAAGCGGCCATCGCACGCTACGGCATCCGCGACGGCGTTTCGGCTATAAGCCTGTCCTATCATATCCAAGCGGTGCTGCAGGGTGCCTTCATCATCGCCAAGGCCAAGAACAGCCCCAAGGAAGCGCGCGACAGCGTGCTCCACCTCAAACGCTACATAAAAATGCTGTTCGAAAGAGGAGAAACCGAATGAGCAAGATGATCTTTGTCAACCTGCCCGTGGCAGACTTGCCCAAGGCGATGGGCTTTTACACTGCCCTCGGTTTTACCAATAACCCGCATTTCACCGACGAGACCGCGGCCTGCATGGTGTGGAGCGAGTCGATCATGGTGATGCTGCTGACGCACGCCAAATGGCAAAGCTTCACCGATCGCCCGATCCCGCCTTCAACCTCTAGCGAGGTGATGATTGCGATCACGCTCGACAGCAGGGATGCGGTGAACGCTTTGGTGGATGCCGGGGCCGCCGCGGGGGAACCCGCAGCCCTCAACCCGCCGCAGGCCCATGGCTTCATGTACCAGCGCACGCTTGCCGACCCCGATGGTCATATCTGGGACCCCTTCGGGATGGATCCTGCGGCGGTACCGCCGCAGGACTGAGGGTAGCTTTATGAGCAGCGCAGATACAATCACCGCTTATCATCTGAGCCTGTCTGCAGACGACCAGTTGATTTGCGCCAAATTGCGATCGTGCATCGATGCGGCGTTGCCAGAGGCGGAGAGCAAGATCTGGCATGCGCATCCAGTGTGGTTCCTCGATGGCAACCCTGTCGTCGGCTATTCGCGGCTGAAGGATTGCATCCGCCTGCTGTTTTGGAGCGGCCAGAGCTTCGAAGAGCCCGGCCTCAAATCCGAGGGCAAGTTCAAGGCCGCCGAAGCGCGCTACACTGACGCGGCACAGATCGATGACGCCGAACTTAACCGCTGGCTCGGCAAGGCGCGCGAAATTCAGTGGGATTACAAAAATATCGTCAAGCGCAAAGGCAAGCTTGAGCGATTGTAACGAGAGGAGAGAGCAATGAGCTATATTGACGGTTTCGTGATCGCCTGCCCCAAGGCGAACAAGGACAAGTTCATCGCGCACGCCAAGCTGGGCGACAGCGTTTTCATGGATCTGGGCGCATTGCGCGTGGTCGAATGCTGGGGCGACGATGTCCAGGAAGGCCACACCACCGACTTTCGCATGGCGGTGAAGGCGGAGGCCGATGAGGAGGTGCTATTCAGCTGGATCGAATGGCCCGATAAGGCGACCCGCGACGCTGCCTTCGCCAAGATGACCGAATGGATGGAAGACCCGTCCAAGGCCGATCCGCGCATGGACCCCGAAAAGAACCCGATGCCGTTCGACGGTAAGCGGATGATTTTCGGGGGTTTTGCGCCAGTCGTCGACCTCAAAGCCTGAAAGGACACGTCATGGCTAGATTGCAAGGCAGCTGGATCTGGTACGAATTGATGACCACCGACTTTGGCGGGGCGAAGGCCTTTTACGAAGCAGTCGTTCCCGGATGGACGATGAGCGCTGGCCCGCCCGAGGCCGAGGGCTACGGCTTCATCGCCAATGCCGATGGTGGCATGACAGGCGGCATTCTTACATTGTCATCTGAAATGATCGAGCATGGCGCTCGCCCCAGTTGGCTCGGCTATATCGGCGTGGACGATACCGATGCCAGCGTGGTCGCAATCGAAGCGGCGGGCGGCAAATGCCTGATGCCTGCGCGCGATGTACCGATGGCCGGGCGAATTGCCATGGTCGCTGATTGCTGCGGCGCGCCATTCTATGTCATGACGCCTACACCGCCGCCGGGTGGCGGTGAGAGCACCGCCTTTTCGACCAGCCTGCACGGCCGCTGTTCGTGGAACGAGCTTTACGCGGGCAATCAGGCCAATGCACTGGCCTTCTACACTAAGTTGTTCGGCTGGACACTTCCCGAGCCGATGGACATGGGCCCGATGGGTACTTACCAGTTCATTGACCATGATGGCGGCGGGGTTGGCGCGATCATGCAGGCGCCCGCAGGGGCCCCCACCGACGCGCCCCCCCCCTCCACCGCCCCCGCCGAGAAACCCCGCCCCGGGGCTGCCGGTCC
>NZ_CALMSV010000017.1 GCF_937872355.1 uncultured Sphingorhabdus sp.
GACGATGGCCCACGGCCACAGCCGAAATTACACCACCTTGACGGACGCGACCTGCTCTGATAGCTATAGAAATAAGCAAAATTATTTTGCGGCACCTGAGGAGGGTATCTTGAGCAACAACGATCACAACAAACTAAACTTGGGCGATCAATCTGATTTTTGGGGCAAAACCTCAAGATTTGCTTTGATTGCATCCGCCCTTGGCTATATGGGCGCGCCTGGGATTGCATCGGCAAATGATGATATTCAGCAGGAGGCCCCTTCTGCGCAAGCGCAGAGCGAACCAGAGAGCGACCGAAATCTAATAATCGTCACCGCTACAAAGCGCGAACAGTCCATTGTTGAGACGCCGATTGCCGTTACAGTCGTAGATGCCGAAATGTTGGTGCGTACCGGCGTTTCAGACATTACAAATTTGGAGCGGGCCGCCGCTAGCTACCAGATGAACTCCTCGGATAGTACGACTGGCGGGCTGACGCTTCGTTTGCGCGGGATTGGAACCACCGGTAACAATATTGGTATTGAAAGTTCGGTCGGCGCATTTGTGGATGGGTTTTACATCCCGCGCCCAGGTGCGGTCCTTGGTGAATTGAATGATGTTCAGCAAGTTGAGGTCCTAAGGGGCCCGCAGGGTACGCTTTTTGGTCGCAACACTTCGGCAGGCGCTTTGGTCATAAAGACCAACAAGCCAAACCTTGATGATACAGAAGCATTCTTCGATGTTTCCGCCGGCAATTACGATCTGTTCAAGGTTCGCGGCGGGTTTAATGTTCCGGTTTCTGAAGGAAAAGTAGCTCTTCGGGTCTCTGGCTCGCATGCTGTGCGTGATGGATATGTTATTGGCCCGGACGGATATGATTCTAGCTCGATAGACCGATCTTCCGTTCGCGGACAGTTGCTATTTGACTTAGAAGATGCAGGCGTTTTGCGTCTATTTGCTGGTTATTCTCGAGGGGATGATCAATGTTGTTCGGCGGTGTGGTTGAATGACTCACCCTTTATTCAGGCTAACTCGGCACCATTTTCTGCATTTGGCGGAACAGCAGGGGCTGACTTTGTTGGTCGCCGAGCCCTAAAAGAAGGGTTGGCGAACGACAGCAACTATACCAACCCTTATAACGGTTGGAATGTTGGCGCCACGTATGATGTGGAATTGCCTTTCGCAAACCTCTCTTATCTAGGTTATTATGGCGAATCGAATGCTGATTCTTGTCGCGGTGACTATACCGCATTGAATGTCTATGCGGTCGGCGACTGCCCTGAAATCAGAGCCCTCAATCCTGGAATAGATTTGGATCCACTTAACGGGACCAGCATCAAGTCGACGTCACACGAATTGCGATTGCAAGGCGAGTCATTTGACGGCGCTTTGGATTGGATCATTGGCGCCTACTACTCGCATGAAAAAATCGACCAGAAATACACGTTGTTTTTCTTAGATCAGATGCAGGAAGCGGTTAGCGTTGGGGCTTTTGGTCAGCCTGTATTCAATGAACTGAATTTCGCTTCTAACGGCGTAGATGCAGCTGGCGACTATGCCGCGCCAAGGGCACAGCAAGATGGCAGTTCTTTTTCGGTCTTCACTCACAATGTGCTGGAGCTTACTGACGGGCTAAATCTGACGCTTGGTGCTCGATACATCACTGAAAAGAAAGATGCCCAAGTCGGCCACCAAGTTCCCGGACAGCACAACGCCTGCGAGGCAACATTCAACAATTTGACAAGCTTAACTTCACCTAATTTTGGTCTGTACAATGGGACGAATGGTTTCTTTGGCGCAGGGGGACCCGCACGACTGGCATCAGTTGTTCAATCGAACTGTTGGATATTCAATTCCGGTCTATATGATCCTAGCGACCCAAATAATTTCTTCACCCAATTTGCAAATACGAACGCGGCAAATACATTTGTGACTTCATACTTGAATCTAATCCCACAACCATTTGACAGAGATTTCAAGGATGACCAGCTCACCTATACTGCAAATTTAAGCTACGAAGTTGCAGATCAAACCTTCGTCTATGGTGGATTTACGCATGGATTTAAGTCCGGTGGATTTAACCTTGATGTTTCCGCTGCGGTTGGCGGTGCAGATCCGCGATTCCGCTCAGAGAAAATTGATGCCTTTGAATTGGGTTTCAAATCCGTATTCCTGAACAACCGGGCCTGGGCAAATATTGCCTTGTTCTATTCTGATCTTTCGGATTTTCAGGTGCTGGAATTTGATGGCACAAGGTTTAGCACATTCAATGTCGATAAAGCGCGCTCCAAGGGTGTGGAATTTGAATCAGCCTATGCGTTGTCTGACGCATTATCCCTAAACCTGGCTGCCACTTATACAGACGCCAAATATCCCGATGATTGCACCACATTTGATCCGACAGATGCGAATTTCAACGGCTCTGTCACTGCATTGTGCGGTCAGCAATTCACGAATGCGCCAAAATTGGTTGTGATTGGTGGTGCCAATGTTGATACCGAGATTAACACAAGCGGCGCCTCGATGTTCGCAGGTTTCTCGGTTCGTTATGAATCAAAAAGGCGCACCAGTACTTTGCCTACTGAAAGACCTGCGACCTTTGGTCTGACGACCGAAGCTCAAGTACGGGACGCGGTGGCAGCCGCCATTGCGGCACCATTTGATATCCAGAAATCGAACGCGAAGTTGGATCTTCGCCTTGGTTTTAGAACTGCAAATGAGAAGTTCACCATTGAGGCTTGGGCTCGCAACTTTTTTGATGTGCGGACAAGGTTTTTGACATTCAATATTCCGCTTAGAGGATTCTCTGGCCAGCGAGCACGTGGTGCATTTGTCCAAGAGCCACGGACCTATGGACTGACCCTGCGCGGCAAGTTTTAGTAGAACTCTCCGCTCTACCAGATGCTGGGAATTTGGTGAGCAAAGACTAGCGATCAGGCGAAAGTCTGATCGCAACTTTTTTGACTGAGCAAGCAGCACATAGAAGAGGCATATCAAATGAAAATACACAGCAAACTGTATATCGGCGGCGAATGGGTTGATCCATTGAATCCGTCAATATTTGAGGTTGTGAATCCCCTCACCGAAACAGTTTGTGCAACCGTTGCTGGCGGTGGAGAAGATGATGTCGCTCGTGCGGTGGCAGCAGCCAGGGAGGCGTTCAAGGAGTTTTCCCAATCTAGCGTTGAAGATCGCAGGGCCATGTTGGAACGGATTGCGGCTGGAATCAAAGCTCGAGCTGACGAGTTTTCAGAAGCAATTAGCATGGAAATGGGAGCACCAACTTGGTGGTCAAGCAGGGCGCAAGTCCCGGCCGGCATTGCCCATTATTCAACCGCGGCCAAAGTTCTGGAGAGTTTTGAGTTTCAGAAGATTCAAGGCACTACAGCCATACGACGCGAACCCATTGGCGTTTGCGGGTTGATCCCTCCGTGGAATTGGCCGTTGAACCAGGTTGCGTGCAAAGTTGCGCCGGCATTGGCAACAGGCTGTACGATCGTTCTGAAGCCGGCTGAACAAGCATCCCTGGATTCACTGTTGCTGGCTGAGGTTATCCACGAAGCTGGTGTGCCTCCTGGTGTGTTCAATCTTGTCAATGGACCTGGTAGAGTAGTGGGTGCGTCCATAGCTGAGCATCCAGATGTTGATATGGTCAGCTTTACTGGGTCTACGATGGCCGGAGCCAACGTCTCAAAGGCAGCGGCGGATACGATCAAAAGAGTATCGCTCGAGCTTGGCGGCAAGTCAGCCAATATTGTTTTGCCAAGTGCCGATTTGAAGGATGCTGTTGGCAGGGCTGTTCAAGGGATTATGAGTAATGTGGGCCAGACTTGTACAGCGGGCACGCGCCTCCTGGTTCCGTCAGACAAAGTGGCAGAGGCCACTAGAATTGCAGTTGAGGTCGCCGAATCCATCCCGCTGGCGACAAGTTGGGATGCGCCGGCGCCGGCTATCGGCCCGATTGCGACGAAACGTCAGCATGCAGAAATTGTGCGGCTGATTTCAGAAGGTGTCAAAGAAGGCGCCAAGCTGGAAACCGGCGGCGCAGACAGGCCCGATGGTGTTAGGAGCGGCTATTTTATTGCGCCAACGATCTTTTCAAATGTCAGCAATGATATGACAATTGCACGAGAAGAGATATTCGGACCTGTGCTGAGCATCATTGCATACGACACGGTTGATAACGCGATCGAGATCGCCAATGATTCGCCCTATGGCTTGTCCGGCTATGTTCAGGGCGAACATCAAGAAGCTGTCGAAGTGGCTCGAAAGATGCGCACGGGCCAAGTTTTCGTGAACGCGGCCCATGCGGATTTCAACGCACCATTTGGCGGCTATAAGCAGTCAGGCAATGGCCGTGAATGGGGCGAGATTGGATTTGATGAATTTCTGGAATACAAATCTGTCCTCGGCTCAGAAATCAAAAATTAGATTGTCATGGCGACCGTTAATCCACCGTTAGAACCAATCTCGCAATCGCCAATTCCTACGCCACCGCTTCCTTGGCACACGCGCGTCTTTTACGGGATGGGCGCTATGGCC
>NZ_CALMSV010000018.1 GCF_937872355.1 uncultured Sphingorhabdus sp.
TAGAAGCAGGGCTTGCCGTTCAGCGTCCACAGTGACAGATGAGTGTGCCCGCTTTGCCCGGAGAGGGCGGCGTTCCACTTGGCCATGAACGTCGCCATCAAGCCGCGCTTCTGAGCCAAAATCTTCATGAAGGCCTTGAAGACTGACGAATTGTCGGCCATCGCCAGCGCGTCATCCACGGCAATTGCCGTCTCGAGAACGCCAGGTCCGGTTTCGGCATGCAGGCCTTCAAGCTTGATTCCGATCGACCCGAAGGTGTCCAGGATGTCCTGATACAGATCCTCATGCACCAGCGATCGCAGCGCCGAATAGCTGAAGCTGCCCTGCGATAAGGTACGAAGGTTCTGGAAGTTTTTCTCGTGAAGACCGTTCGACGTCTCCTCGAACATGAAGAACTCGAATTCCATGGCCGCCTTGACGGCAAAGCCCATGTCCGAGGCGCGGGCCAGGACCCGGCGCAGTACGCCGCGCGGACAGATCGCTTCGGCAGAGCCGGCAAATTCACTCAGGAAGAAGACCGTCTCGTTGTCGAAGGGCAGGATCATCCCGCTTTCGGGGAGGATCCGCAGGTTGGCGTCAGGAAAGCCCGAATGCCAGCCAGTGTAGGCAGCGTTGTTGTAAAGGTTGTCGGCGACATCCCATCCCAGCACGGCGTTACAGAAGCCGTAGCCACTGCGAAGCGCCGAGAGGAACTTTTCCCGACCGATGAACTTGCCGCGGAAGACCCCGTCGATATCGAAGAATCCAACCTTCACATGCGAGGGCGCGCGCTCGGTAATAAAGGCGTGGGCGTCCTCCGCCGACGTCAGGTTCAGCTTCTGACCTGTCATGCTTTCATCTCGTGCTTTGTTTGGGGTTACGACGTGTGGGCGTCAAGCAAGGCCGCGGCAATCAGGTCCGCCCAGCCAGCAATTTCGGATTCGCTGCGCAGCAAATCGTTTCGCACCTCAATCATGCTGTAGGGTATGCTGCGGACCTCGGCTTGGACCCGAATTGTGTGATCCACCGCGTGCAGGGGAGAGTAGGGTTCGTTGTCACCGACAACAAAGTCGGTCCTTTCCCTAAACCAGCTGATCAGTCGTTTCGACAAGGCTGGTTGCTGGTTGTAAATGAACCCAATGTGCCACGGACGCGCGATGCTGCGGACACTCTTGTTAAAGCTGTGAACCGCGATGAAGGCGAAGCGTTCGGCGCTCTGCTGGCGTCGCTCGATGGTGCCGGTCAACGCATCGTGGAAGGGGCGATAGATCTCGCGCTCTCTTGCGGCTCTATCAGCGTCGGTCA
Organism: uncultured Sphingorhabdus sp.; assembly: GCF_937872355.1. Lineage (GTDB taxonomy): Bacteria > Pseudomonadota > Alphaproteobacteria > Sphingomonadales > Sphingomonadaceae > Sphingorhabdus_B. Next base: position 1,285 of record NZ_CALMSV010000018.1, read on the forward strand.
GGCCAAGGTTGCCCGTCACGCAGCTGCCATCGGCGTCGGTGACAAACGCGCCGGGGTGGCCGACCGTTCGGTTGCAGTCATTAACCAATCTGGAATAGCGCTGCAGGATCGCGGGGCTGTCCGTCCGAAGTGCCAGCAGCTCGGTCAGGCGGCGTGCCCCGATATCCCAGGCGATGTGGCGCGCCAGTTCGGTTGCATCAAGGCCCATGGTCCCCAGCCGCGTTGGAATTCGGTTGCTGGCGTGTTCGCAGCCGAAGACGAAGGGTCCGGTCCCCTTTGGGTTCAACCATTCAACGGCCTGCGGCTCGTCTGCGGCGAGAACGGCGGTCGTGCGCAAGGCACGATTCGCTGCACGGTCCGAAACTGCGGGTTTAGAGGCCGACATCGGCAAAGACTTCGTCAACGGTTTCCTCAAGAATGTCGAAGATCTGGTCGATCTCTGCCTCGGTGATGATGAAGGGCGGGCCCAGGACGATTGCCTGCCCGAGCGGCCGGCAGATCAGGCCTTTCTTAAGTGCCTTGTTGGCGATCCGTTCCGAGATTTGCAGATGGCCCGGCAGCGGTTGCTTGGTCTTCTTGTCCGCGACGATTTCCACCGCGCCCATCAGGCCGACACCGCGGGCTTCGCCGGCATATTTGTGCTCGCCCAGCTTCTTCAGCCGCGCCATGAAGCGTCCGCTGACCTTGTTGACATTGCCAAGCAGGCCCTCGTCTTCGATCACCGCCAGCGATTTCAGGGCAACCGCGCTGCCAAGCGGATTGCCGCCGGCGGTGAAGCCGTGCGGGAACTCCTCGGCTTCTTCGGACACTTTCATCAGCGCGTCGCAGAAAGCCTTGCCCAGGATGACCGCGCCCATCGGGAAGTAGCCGGCCGTGATGCATTTCGACGCGACGATGATGTCCGGCTGCATGTCATACTTCACGCTGCCCCACATCTCGCCGGTGCGGCCGAACCCGCAGATCACCTCGTCGGCGATGAAGGGGATGTTGTATTTGCGCAGGATCGGGCGGATCGCCTCGAAATAGCCTTCGGCAGGCACGATCACGCCACCGGCGCCCTGCACCGGTTCGGCGAACATGCCGGCGATCGTGTCGGGGCCTTCCTTGAGGATAAGCTCTTCAAGATTGCGCGCCAGGCGGGCCGAAAACTCCAGCTCGGTTTCGCCTTCAAGCCCGAAGCGCCAGTAATGCGGGCAGTCGGCATGCAGAAAGCCCGGCAGCGGCAGCCCGAATTCGGCGTTGTAGGCCTTGCCGGTCATCGAGGCCGTCGCGACGGTGACGCCGTGATAGGCGTTCACGCGGGTGATGATCTTGCGGCGCTGCGGCTGGCCATTCCGGCGATGCAGCATCCACAGCATCTTGACGACGGTATCATTCGCCTCCGAGCCCGAGTTGGTGTAGTAGACCTTGCCTGCGTCGAAAGGCGACAGCTCGATCAGCTTCTCGGACAGGGCGACGGTGGTGTCGGCGACGCGACCGAAGAAGGCGTGGTAGCCGGGGAACTTCCGCGCCTGGGCGCAGAGAGCGTCGATGATGCCTTGATGGTTGAACCCGGCCACGTTGTTCCAGAGGCCCGAGTTGGCATCGATGTAGCTCTTGCCGTGCACATCGAAGACCCGGATGCCGTCCCCATGCGTCAAGATCACCGGACCTTCGGCATTCAGCGTACCCAAGTCAGTGAAGCCGTGGAAAACGGCCTGCATGTCTCTCTGTTCCCAAGAATTGCTCACATTGGTGTCCATAGCGGTTCTCCCTTTGTTGTATTTACAGTTACCAGAAAAACAATTCTGGGTAAAGAGGTTTCTGCCGCGATACGGTGCATCGGGAAGACGAGGTGCCGCGCCCGCGTTCTGCTGGAGGTATGGAGTGCCCCGGCGCCACGAAAAGGATGAGTGCGCGATCCCTGCGGCGGCTTACGATCGTCGGGGCGAAAAAGTTCGCCATCAAGCGGCACATCTTGCAACAGCACGGTCAGGCATTTGGTTGTAAGCGGTGCGAGAACCCCGTCAGGCTTTCAGCTTGACAGCTTCTGGAAAGCCCAAGGCATAAGGTCGTCGATGCGCGATGCGCGATGCGGGGTGGCCTTTGGCGATGGCAGTCAGGGTTTCGCGCAGGTAAGCGTATGGGTCGGCGGCGTTCAGTTTGCAGGTTTCGATCAATGAGGCCATGCGGGCCCAGGTGCGTCCGCCCTCGTCATGACCGGCGAACAGTGCGTTTTTGCGATTATGCAGAACTCAGCATAACCGCAATTATGCGCACCATGTGATTATGCGCAGCCCGCCGAGGGAAGCGCCTGCAAGGCTGACGCGCCAGCGATTTTCGGCACGACGAACTGCGCATAATTCAAAGGTTCTGAAGAAACCGCATCAGCTGGTCCGGGGGCCGATACCGGCCGGGGCTCGCTCCGACCGGTTGCAGCCGGTTGAGAGTGCGCTTCTTCATTGAGAGATCGGCCTCGAGGTACATATGCGTTGTGGCGGGGCTCTCGTGGCCCAGCCATAGGGCGATCACGGTGATGTCGACGCCGGACTGCAGCAGATGCATCGCCGTAGTGTGGCGGATTGTATGCGGCGATATCGAGCGTCGTGCGAGTTGGGGATGACGCTCCGCGGCGACCGAGACAGCCAGGTCGAGGCGTTGGGTGACGTTCGATCGCGCCATCCTTTCTCCGCCCCGGCTTGGGAACAGGAAATTGTCATCCCCGGCGTTTTCCAGCTGGCGCTTCCAGCCCCGGATCAGCGACGCGGTTGATCGCCAGAGCGGCATGCTTCGTTCCTTGCGCCCCTTGCCGTGCAGATGCGCGGTCGTCGGGCCATCGCGGATGACGTCCCCGCCGCGCCGGCCGCGGGCCCCCCGCACGCGTGCGCCGGGGTTGTACATTAGACTGAAAAGCGCTCGATCGCGCTGTCCCGCCCAGGTTCGAGGATCCGGCGCTTCGAGGATCGCCTGCATCTCCTGGCGCGACAGAAACCCAAGTACCGGCCGGTCAAACCGCTTCATCGGGATGGCCAGCGCCTGCTCGATCACAGGGAGTGCTGTCAGGTCGTAATGGGCGGCATACTTCAGGAAGGATCGGAGCGCCGCCAAACGGGCGTTTCGGCTGCGGGCGCCGTTGTTGCGTTCCTTCTCCAGATGATCGAGGAAGTCGAGGATCAATCGGGCGTCAAGATCGACCAACGCCAATGCGGTCGGGGCCTTGCCGATACTGGCCTCAGCGAAGCTGAGCAGCAGTCGGAACGTGTCGCGGTAGGCGGCGATGGTGCGCGGGCTGACGGCTCGCTGATGGCCCAGGTGCTCAACGAAGAAGCGCTGAAGCAAGGTGGGAAAAGTCGGCGTCGTGATCGGATCAGCCATGGTGACCCTCTCCGGTGATGGCCGCGAAGTGCTCGAAGCGCGCGCCGGCGATCGCCATCAGATCTGGAACGCCGGTCAGATACCAGTAAGTGTCTGACACCTTGGCGTGGCCAACATAGGTTGAAAGCGCGGCCATGGCATTGCCGATATCGGCGCCGCGCTCATGCCAAAGCTGGACGCGACGGCAGATGAAGGTGTGGCGCAGATCGTGAATGCGCGCCTGGGCATGGGCGCCACGCGCCGTCCAGCCGAGGTCGCCTCGCAGCCGCTGGAACACCCCATGAATGGTTCGCTTCGACAACAACCCTCCCGATGACGACAGGAACAGCAGCGCATTCCGGTCGGTAGTGCCGTGACGTGACCGCACCGCCAGATAGCGGTTCAACGCCGCCGCCACGGTCGGATGCACTGGCACGTGTCTGGATTTGCGAAACTTGGTGTTCCGGACCGTAAGGACGCCCTGTTCGAGATCGACATCGCCGCATCGCAGGTGGAGCGCTTCCGAAAGCCGCAGGCCGGCGGCGGCGATCAACCCGAAGATCATCTCGTAGGTCGCTGGTCGCAATCCACCGTGCGGGGCAAGGCGCCGGGCGGCAGCGAGGAGATCGCGGATCTCCTGCTCCGAGTAGATGTGCGGCGCCAGGCGGCGATGCGAGCGGCCAAAGATTGCGGTCTGCGGGAACTCGGTCGCCGGATCAAGCCGGGCCAAATACCGTGCGAATGGACGAAGGACGTCCAGGCGGCGCGCCCAGGAAAACGGCTTGGCGTGCCTGGCATGACCCTGCACCCAATCCAGGGTGATGCGGGTCGTCAGCGGGCCGGTATGGCCCACCGCGTCGACGAAGCGGGCGAAAGCGGTGATCTGGGTGCCGGGAATGCGCAGGTCGAACCCCAAGGCACGGCGCTCGGTCAGGTAATCCTCGGCCAGCGAGAGCATAGCGCGGGCCTCGGTCATGACGCGCTCTCCGG
>NZ_CALMSV010000019.1 GCF_937872355.1 uncultured Sphingorhabdus sp.
ACGGCGGCACCCTGGACAAAGCTCGTTCGCGACAGGCCGCGCGCTTTCGCGGCGCGATCGATCAATGCGAGTCCTGCCTCTTGCACGCGTGTTGATACAAGGCGTCCCTTGCGTTGCGAGCCTTTGGTCATGGTCGATCTCCAAGGCTTTCGTTCGAGATGTTGTGGAGAACGCGATACATTATCTCGGCGCAAATCACAGCCCTGGCGCTGCTCACAGCTTTGGGGTGGCACTAAACCTACGTCGCCTTTCGATGTGAGAACGACCTTGCGACTTGCCTGAGGCCGAAAGAGATGGCACTATATTCGGACCAAATTTAGGATGGAGTTACCCATGGGCCTCGAAACGCGCATCAAGCCGATCAGCTATCTCAAGGCTCATAGTGCCGAGGTCATTCGGGATCTCTCGGAGGGCGCTGCACCCCTCGTGATAACGCAGAATGGCGAAGCCAAGGCGGTTATCCAGGACGTTGTCAGCTATGCCGAGACGCAGGAACTGCTAGCCTTGCTCAAGTTGCTCGCCATGGCGCGCGATGACATGGCCAGCGGGCGCGTACAGCCCCTTGAGGGCCTCAAGGACCGCATTCGCGCGCGCGCGGCGCGCTGATGTCGGCGCAGATTCGCATTCAGCTTGCGGCGGAAGCCGAAGGCGACTTGGCTGCGATCTACAATCACCGGCTGAAGCAGCGCGGCGCAGATGGCCCGGACGGGGCTGAAGCTCTTCTCGACGCGCTCTATAGCGCCATAGAGGCTCTGGCCGATTTTCCACTTCGCGGTCCGATCCCGCCAGAACTCGATGCTCTGGGAATCGCTGACTGGCGGCAAATTTCGTTGTGGCCCTATCGGATCATTTACACGCTTGATGGCGATGTCCTGACGATCGCGGTGGTAGCTGACAGCCGACGCGATTTTGCCAGCTTGCTTGAGCGACGGCTGCTCCAGCGCTTGCCGCGCAGCTAGATCATTGATTTAACATATATCTATACCACATCATGTCTTTCTGATGTTATTTCAGTGGTTTGATGGTGATACGCCTGTCCATTGTGTTTCACTCCTAAATTGGACGATCAAGGGAGTTGGAAGTGTAAGACGCCGAAGGCGGCTCACTTCCTACTCCCTTGATCGTAATCCGATCGCAGCGTGACGGTTCAGTCTTCGGATGGCGGCATCGGTTCGGGCGTTTGCCCCGGTGATACACGCGCCAGGACAGCTGTGTAGAGCTGACGCCAGTGTTCGGCCTTGCCGCGCTCGCGTTCGGCGGTGCGGTCGGCCTTGGCCTTTTCAGCGCGTGCATCCCTGAGCTCGGTCTCTAGACGCTCGATCTTGTTGCGAAGCGCCGCTTCGATATGCCGGTATTCCTCCGGCGTCCGCAGCGGGATCTTCTTGCCGTTGATTACCTCGGTTTCCGCGCGCGTTTCGACGCGTTCCTCGCCGATCTCATCGGCGAAGTTGTTGTAGAGGTACTGGCGGCTGACTTTGGCTTCACGGGCGACCGAGACGAACGTCACAGCTTGCCTGGTGTCACGCAGGCGCTTGATCGCGTCCTCGACCGCAGCGCGCTTTTCAGCACTGCGGCGGCTGCGAGCATCATTGAGGGTGGCGATCCGCAGATCCGGTCCCGTGGTCATGGCGTCGCTTTCTCCCGAGCAGCGGCCGGCCTGTAGCGCTGTTTTTCGCCTTTGTAGAGGCCGTGCGCCTCGATGGAACGGATGATGGTGTCGGTGTTGTGGACGGCGTCCTTGTTGCGTTGTAGCCGCTTGCGCGTGATGTCGGCCAACCGGGTCTGACCGCCTTTCTCGTAATTCCGCGCTTCCTGTTCGAGCCCTTCGATCGCGACGTAAAGTCCGGCGCGCTCGCAGCGGAAGTGCTCGAGGTCGTCGCCATCGGCGCGGAAGAACCGGCAGGTTAGGCAAGCGTTTGCGTTCTCGCACCATTCGCCGAGCTGGCCGGGCAGCGTGCAGGCCCCGCCACAGACCCGCGTTGCCATCATGGTTTCCTTGCGCAGCAGGAGATCGCCGACGACCTCATCGACCTTGCCCGCGATCGTGAAGAACTGGCCGCCGCCTTTGCGGAGCAGGGCGTTTTTTTTGAGCTCCAGGCGCTTGTTGACGTACATCGACGCCATATCGGGCGAGGCGTGGCCCAGTTCGAACATGATGCTGAGAATATCGTGACCTTCGGCTGCCATCTGCGTCCCGCGATGGTGGCGCAGCGGATGCCACGAGAAGTCGAACGGCTTGCCTTCGCCGTCGACGATCCCATGTCTGAGGCACAGCATCTTGAGTTCTTGCAAGGTCCAGTTGTTGCCGAGGAACGACTCGCGCTTGCCGTAGAAGACCGGGAACAGGTATTTCGTCGCGCTGCCGTAACGCTGCCGGACGCGATCCCGCTGGGCCTCGATCAGCTCGATCATAGCCTGGTGCGCCGGATCGGTGACCAGCAAGGGCTTGGTATTCCAGCGGCTGACCTTATTCTGCCAGAACGTGAACAGCATGAACCGCTTGTCGTGCGGATCGGGCCGCAGGCAGTCGAAGAGCAGGGCATGCAGGTCTTCGGCCCGCGCGCCGGTCGTGATGCCGATCATGAAGATCGCAGGGATCGGCGCGGGTAGTTCGTCGAGCTTGGCCACCATGGCGGCCAGTGCTTCTGACGGAGCCGCCCGGTTGGCGCCCTCGCGCGATGCGTAAAGCCGGTTGCGCGGGTCATCCGGCGCCTGCTTGTAGCGGATCCGCCGCGCAGCGCGCTTGTCGAGCGCGATCCGCGGCCATTGTCCTGGCAGGAGGACTGGCGCCGCGCGCAGGAGCTGGACGATGTCGGTGTACCAGTTCTTGCCCGTGGCTTGCCGAGCATTTCCCCAGGCGAGGTAACGCTCTATCGTCAGTTCATTGATCTGCCCGGGATCAACAACACCATCTTCACGGAGGAACCGCGCAAATAGCCGCAGCCGCGACTGCATTCCCGATACCGTCCCTGGCGCAAGCTCGCCATGCGTCACCTTGTCGAGCAGGAAGCTGCGCATCGGTGGGCGCAGCCACGGCTCGAAGCAAATGAAGTTCAGATAGGTATCGCTCTGCCGCTGCCGGTCGCGGAAGCGCGTGTCCTCCTCACTGTAGAGATCGTTGAGCAGGATGATGTTGCGGTCATGCATCGGCGCCATCTGCGCCCGATTGATGATCGAGAAGCGATGGATGTCGCCGAACAGCTGCACTTCCGGCGACCGGTACTGGGTGGTGACGACCTTTCCATCCCGGATCCAGTTGCGGGTCTGGCTCTGCCTCCGCCGCCCATAGTTCGCGCCGTACCAAGCAGCGTATAGACCCAGTGCGGTATCGTTGTGGAACTTCGTTCTCGCAGAACCGTCACCATCTGACAATCCGAAGTTGGGGTGGGGGATGTCCGCGAGACAGCCCGCTCCAAAATGCTGAAGCAGGCTTTCGCCTTCTGCGACCAGATATCGGATCACCGGGATCCGGCGCTGGAACCAGTGGGCGTCCGCCTTACGATCGTCGAGCACCGATGCCGCGAGGTAGGCCTTGATTTCGTTGGTCAGCACCGGAACCGCGGCGCCAAGTGGTAGGCTTGCGTATGTCTGGCTCAACCATGGATGGCCGAACACCTCGTTCATTATGGCGTCTGACCAAACAGGATTCTCGACGAGGAGAGGGGACACGTCCCCGAGCCGAGCCTCAAGCCAGTTGCTGTAGCGATCGGTATCGTGCGGTGTGCCGCCGACGAGTGCCAGCGGTGTCATGCCCATTGCATGTCCTTTCCGAGAAGCTCAGCCTCGCGAAGTTTCTCAAGTCTTTCATGCACCTCATCGGGACCCGTCAGGTAAAGCCTGCGGATTTCCGACGCGAACAGGTGCTGGTAAAAGGCGGCCGTTGTCTGTGGGCTGGCATGGCCAAGGCGATCGGCCACTTCGAGCAGGCTGTAGCCCGCCGCGATCGCTTCGGACGCATGGCTGTGGCGGAACATGTGCCAGTTGAAGGCAATATGCGTGCGCTGTTCCAGCAGGCCCGCAAGCTTCTGGGCATAGGACAGGCTCATTGCGTGCCCGATGACGCCGGCTTTCACATTGGCGAAGACGTACTCGGCTCCGGATTCGAAGGCCGGCAGATATTCGTCGCTGGTGAGGTAATCGACGTACATGTTGAGCACGTAGTCGTGGACCGGCACACCGCGCGTCCGGCCAGATTTGGCGCGGGCGCCATTGGCATTGTCCTCGCGCGGAACGACCCAGATGACCTTTTCGGCCAGATCGATGTCGACATGGCGCAGGCCCAGCGCTTCGCCGATCCTGAGGCCCGTATTATAGAGCAACACGATCAGAAACGCGTCGCGCGCGAGCCCGCACGCCTCGATCAGCCGTAGGACCTCGCTTGGCGTCAGGCGCTTTCCCAGCACCTGCTGCTGAACCCGGCCGGGATCGCCCGACAGATAGCGGTCCTTGCGCCTCGTCGTACGACGCTGGCTGATATGCTCGAGGAACGGCTTGTAGGTCCGGCGCCCGTCATAGGCCTTCGTGACCTCGGCCGTATCGACCGCGAAGTCGTCGGTGCCGTTATAGAAGCGGTAAAAAGATTTGATCGCCAGCTGGATCTGGTTGCGCGTCGATGGCGCCAGAACCCGCGTCTCCTGCTTTCGCAGCAGGATCAGCCGCGGGCTCGGCAAGGCATCCTTTCGGCGGGCAAGCCGCCAAGCAAGGAAGCTGTCGTACAACGAAACCGAAGCTTCATGTAGACCTACGCCATTGGCACCGAGGAAGTTCGCGAAGTCCACAACGTGGCGAACATAAGCCCGTATCGTATTTGGTGACGCGTGAGTCTGTTCGAGATGAACGATCCAGTGACGAAGGCACTCGACGACATCGCCGGCATCGTCCAATACCGTCCACAACCGGCGACCGCCGGGCATTTCGATGCGTGCAGCCTGCCAAGGCGTCGTGGCGAACGAAGTGGACACGGTCGCTGATACTGATGAAAGACTACCGTAACCGCAAGCCTTTCGCCATCACACTGGACACAGTTTACATGGACAGTTCTGGTAGCGCTATTAACATAATATATATTATCAAACTGAACGATCATGCCGCGCTGCGCTGTTCGTGACACGTTAGCGATTTTGTGGCATATGGCCCCTGAATTGGCTCACGCGCACGCTTCGCGACGCGTTCGCCGCATCAGGAGCAGTGCCATGACGGTACAAGTGACGATCACGCCCAATGGCCGGATGAGCCTGCCGGCCGAGATCCGCAAGCGGCTCGGCCTGGCCGGCGGCGGCGCGCTGCTGGTCGAGGAAACCGAGGATGGCGTGATCCTGCGCACCGTGGCGCAGTCGATCGCCCACGCCCAGGCGCTGGCGAAGAAATACACCGAAGGCAACGCTGCCGCATCGGTCGATGCCTTTCTTGCCCGCCGCCGTGAGGAATCCGGCGAATGACCGAAGTCGTACTCGACGCCTCCGCGCTGCTTGCCCTGCTCCGGGACGAGCCCGGCGCGGGCAAGGTCGCCGATGCGATCGGCGCCTCGCGCATGTCGAGCGTCAACTACGCCGAGGTCGTCAGCCACTTCATCCATGCCGGCATGCCCGCCGACCAGGTCGA
>NZ_CALMSV010000020.1 GCF_937872355.1 uncultured Sphingorhabdus sp.
AAGCGGCTTAACCCAAGGATTCCATGACAGGAAGGGGGTTGTGCCGATACAGACTCAGTTGGTCGATGAAATGACTCGGACTATCGGGGAAAACCCCTGTCATTTGTCGAACAGGCCATCCTGCGCACCTGTCGGCGGCGTAATTCCGAGATGTTTCCAGCCCGGGCCGTTCAGCTGCCGCCCGCGTGCAGTGCGCGCAATCAGGCCGAGTTGCAGCAGATAGGGCTCAACCACATCCTCGATCGTATCGCGCGGTTCGGAAAGCCCCGCCGCCAGCGCCTCTACCCCCACAGGGCCGCCGCGATAGATATCTGCAATCATCATCAGATAGCGCCGGTCCATCGCATCGAGGCCGAGATTATCCACCTCCAGCCGGTTCAACGCGGCATCGGCGATTTTCGCGGTGACCAGTGTTTCACCTGCAACATTGGCGAAATCGCGCACGCGGCGCAGCAGTCGGCCGGCGATGCGCGGGGTACCGCGCGAACGCTTCGCCACTTCGCGCGCACCATCGGCGGCAATTTCAAGATCGAGCAATTTCGCTGCGCGGGTGACAACCAGCTCCAGCTCGTCATGCGTGTAAAAATTGAGGCGTACCGGAATGCCGAACCGGTCGCGCAGGGGCGTGGTGAGCAACCCCTGCCGCGTGGTCGCACCGACCAGCGTGAAGGCAGGCAGGTCAATCCGCACCGAGCGAGCTGAAGGCCCTTCGCCGATCATGATATCAAGCGCGCGATCCTCCATCGCCGGATAGAGGATTTCCTCGACCACCGGATTCAGGCGGTGGATTTCGTCGATGAACAGGACATCGCCTTCTTCCAGATTGGTCAGCAGCGCCGCCAGATCGCCCGACTTGGCGATCACGGGGCCAGAGGTCGAGCGGAAACCGACACCCATTTCCTTCGCCACAATCTGCGCCAGCGTGGTCTTGCCCAGCCCAGGCGGGCCGAAGAACAGCACATGATCGAGCGCATCGCCGCGCGATTTGGCCGCCTCGATAAAGACACGGAGGTTTTCGCGGGCTGCCTGCTGGCCGATAAATTCAGTCAGGCTTTTCGGGCGGAGAGCCGCGTCGATATCCTCAGGCTTGCGCATCGGGGTGAGGTGGGGGTTATCGGTCATAAAATTTTGCTAATGAAGTCAACTGTGTCCGACAATCTTCACATTCGTCATCTGGCCACAACTTCCAACGCTGTAACACGCTTTTCCAGGGAGCGTGCAAATACACCCATACCTGCAGCGGTTCACTGAAATGCAATGGTGACTTTCCACAATTGCGACAGCGTCCAAGCGGATGCGTAAGAAATACCCATAGCAAAATAGTCGGCGCACTAAGCAACAAAAGGATTACAAACTGTCCGAATGACAGATCTAGTGGATTTGATGGTGCGAACAGCAAAAACGCCCCAACTGCAAAAATCAGAATTTCCAATAGCCTAATGACAACTGAAATGGTGTAGGGCGAAAACCGCGCCAAACTGCCCATCACTTCGCCGCCCTCTTCAGCGCCAAGCGCACCAGTGCGTCGAGTGTCGCCCCTTCACCCAGCTCCTCAAGCGCCAGCGCAACCGCGCCTTGCGCCTCACCGGGTTTAAAGCCGAGGCCGGTGAGCGCCGCGACCGCATCGGACACATTATTATTGCCCGCCTTTGCCGCAGCAGCGAGTTTCGCGCCGCCGCCGATGCCCGCGATCGCGCCGACCTTGTCGCGCAACTCGTTGACAATGCGGCTGGCAAGTTTGGGGCCGACGCCGTTGGCGCGCGCGACCATCGCGCTGTCGCCATTGGCGATGGCAATGGTCAGGTCATCCGCCTCAAGCGCAGAAAGGATGGCGAGCGCCACCTTTGCGCCAACACCCTGCACGCCGATCAGCAGGCGGAACCAGTCACGTTCTTCGCGCGATGCGAAACCGATCAGCCTTTGGTCATTCTCGCTCACCAGCATTTCGGTGAAGACCGTCGCGAAATCGCCCGCACCGCCGAGCACCGCCAGCGTCCGCGCGCTTGCCTGCACCAGATAGCCGACGCCATTGACGTCGATTACCAGGCTGTCGACGCCGGTTTCATCGATGCGGCCGTAAAGTTTTGCGATCATGTAAGAGGGTTAGCTTGCCGCGCCCCAGTCGGCAAGCAAAAGAGAACATCGGGTGAACGGGTGTGAATTGGTTTCACGCAAAGACGCGAAGAAGCTCTTCTGCGGCGTAGCCGCAATTCGAAAACCTCCGCGAACTCTGCGCCTCTGCGTGAGCAAATTCTTGTCACGCAGAGGCGCAAAGGACGCAGAGAAAATGAAATGCGCTTCGCGCGCTCACTACCTTCGCGTCTTCGCGTCTTTGCGTGAAACGATTTTATCCCCGGATATGGTGCGCGTGCGTCACCGCGACGGCCAGCGCATCTGCCGCATCCTCACCTGCCAGTTTCAGCCCCGGCATCAACACGCGGAGCATCGCGGCGATCTGATCCTTGTCGGCCTTGCCGGTGCCGACCACCGATTTCTTGACCAACCGCGCCGCATATTCGGTGACGGGCGTGCGGTTGCGCGCCGCGCCGAGCAACACCACCCCTCGCGCCTGACCGAGCTTCAGCGTCGATTGCGGGTTCTTGTTGACGAATACTTCCTCAACCGCGGCACAATCGGGTTTGAAATGGTCGAGCACCGCCCGCAATTTCTCATCGATCGCCACCAGCCGGTTGGCTAGCGGCAGCTTTGCATCGGTGCTGATCTCGCCATTGTCGATATGGCTGAGGCGGTTGCCTTCCTTGACAATGACACCCCAACCGGTCGTGCCAAGGCCGGGGTCGAGGCCGAGAATGATCATCAGCCCAGCTTCGCCATCACCTCGTCAGAGACGTCATAATTGCCCCAAACCGTCTGGACGTCGTCGTCGTCTTCCAGCGCGTCGATCATCTTGAGCAGCGTTGCCGCATTGCTCTCGTCAACCTCGACCAGCGTTTGCGGTTTCCAGGCGAGCTTTGCGCTTTCGGCGGCGCCCAGCGTCGCTTCCAATGCCTTGGACACCTCGTGCAGCGCGTCCATCGCGGTCCAGATGCTGTGCTCTTCCTCACCGCTTTCAACGTCTTCGGCGCCTGCTTCAAGTGCTGCTTCAAACACAGTATCGGCATCGCCGACGCTGGCGGGATAGGTGATCAGGCCCATGCGGTCAAAGCCATGGCTCACCGCACCCGATGCGCCCAGATTGCCGCCATTCTTGCTGAACGCGGTGCGCACATTGGTGGCGGTGCGGTTGCGGTTGTCGGTCAGCGCTTCGACGATAACGGCAACACCGCCCGGGCCATAGCCTTCGGAGCGGATTTCTTCATAATCTTCGCCGCCGGCAGCTGCGGCCTTGTCGATCGCGCGCTGGATGTTGTCCTTGGGCATCGACTGCGCCTTGGCTGCGTTGACCGCGAGGCGGAGGCGCGGGTTCATGTCCGGATCGGGCATACCCATTTTCGCCGCAACGGTGATTTCGCGGCTGAGCTTGGAAAACATTGCCGAGCGCTTCTTATCCTGCGCGCCCTTGCGGTGCATGATGTTCTTGAATTTGCTATGGCCTGCCATGGCTCTCTTCTTTTCGGCTGAAGGTGATTTGAAGGCGCGCCCTTACATCAGGAAGCGCGCCTTCGGCAAGCCGCGAAGCTTATCCCAGTTTGACTGCCGTTCCCGACGCGCTGACCATCAGCATAGATCCCTGTGCTCCGAGAACCTCATAGTCGAGAGCGATGCCGATCACGCCATCTGCTCCCAAGGCGCGCGCCTCTTCAGCGAGTTCCTTGAGCGCAGTTTCACGCGCATCGCGCAGGGAGTTTTCGTAAGCGCCCGACCGGCCGCCGACGATGTCGCGTACGCTGGCAAACAGATCCTTGAAGATATTGGCACCGACAATGACTTCGCCGGTTACGACGCCCAGATATTGGGCGACAGGGCGGCCTTCGACGGTGGTTGTTGTGGTCATCAACATGGGGAGACTCCTCTAATGGAAGTCGCCCTTATGCCAATCCAAGCGCCGATTTGTAAGTCTCCAAAATGGCTTCCATTTCCTGACGATCATGGGTTTCCATTTTGCGCAGGCGAACAATCTGGCGCATGATCTTGGTGTCATAGCCCTGGCTCTTCGCTTCGCTGTAGACGTCGCGGATATCGTCGGCGATGCCCTTTTTCTCTTCTTCCAGACGCTCGATGCGTTCAATGAAAAGGCGCAACTGGTCGGCGGCGATATTGCCTTCAGACATTCTGGTCTCCTGTGATGTTTGGTGGGGCAGGCAGCCCCGAATCGATAATAGCTGCGATTAGCCGCAGTGCCGTTGTCGCGCCAAGCCTTTGTTCATTCGGGTGGAAAAGGCTGGCGTTTCCCGCCAAGCTTGTGAACGACGCCGCGCCGCATCACAAAATCGACTTTCTCCAGCGCCGTTATGTCTACCAATGGGTCAGCCGCTATGGCGATGATGTCGGCATCGCGGCCCGGCGCAATCACGCCAATGGGGCGATCGAGTTCCACGGCATTATCGGCGGTAGCGGATTTGATTGCCTGTGCTGGCGTCATGCCTGCCTTGACCATCAAGGCAAATTCCTTGGCATTATCGCCATGCGGAGCCACGCCACTGTCAGTGCCAAAGAGGATACGTACTCCGCCCTTGATGGCACGGGCCATGCTGGCCGCATGCGCTGCCGCGGCTTCCTCAGCCTTTGCGAGTTGTGGAGCCGGAGCATCGCCACGCCGCGCCTGTGCCAGTGCAGCAATGGGTGCGACCGCTGTCGGAACGAGCGCGGCCCCCTCGGCCTTGAACAGCTTCACAGTCTCATCGTCGATGAAACTGCCATGTTCGATGCTGTCCACCCCAGCGCGAAGCGCGGCATCGATGCCTTCCTTGCCATGCGCGTGCGCGGTGACCTTCCGGCCAAAGCTATGGCCAGTATCGACAATGGACTTCATCTCGGCGTCGGTCATCTGTTTGCCCAACCCGCCCGCAACATTCGAGCGAACCCCGCCGGTCGCAGCGAATTTGATGACTTCGGCTCCAATGGAGATTTGGGCGCGGACCGCACTGGCGCAGCTGTCCGGTCCGTCGCAGATGTTGGTGCGTTCGGCAGCGACAGCATGGGTAAAAGTGCGGTTCAAACCATTGACACCGCCATGACCGCCGGTCACCGATATCATCGTACCAGCTGGGATGATGGTGGGACCGACAATCACGCCATTGTTGATCGCATCGCGCAACGTCGCCGTGGCGCGCCCCTCACCGCCGAGATCACGAACGGTGGTGAACCCCGCCTCCAGCGTCAACCGGGCGTTGTTCTGCGCGATCACGAACACGTCTTCGACATCACGGCTGGGGCCTTCCAGGCGGCTGCGCAGCAGATTGTCGTCGCTGGAAATATGAACGTGCATGTCGATCAGCCCGGGGAGGACAAACTGCGTCTTGAGGTCTAAGAGCCGCGCTTCCGCTTCTGGTACGATGAAGCCGTCGCGCACTTCGGCCACCTTGCCATCGCGCACAATGATCGTCGATGCGCCGCGCGGAGCCTGCCCAGGCTGGTCGAGCAGTCGTCCGGCGTGGATATAGGTCGTGCTGCCCAACTGGGCAGCGAGTGGTGTGTTCGCCAACAGCAAAGTGGCCGCCAGAATCGCGCGCTTCATAATTTCTCTCCCCCGCAGATTCGATTTTACAAGGCTAGTTGTGCGCGGCGTTTTTCGCCAAGCTTTTTTCCATACGCTGCAACTGTTCGGGCGTCGCCTCGCTCTGATATTTCGCCTTCCATTCCGCAGGTGGCATGCCATGGATCAGGGTGCGTGCTTCTTCCTTCGAAAGCTCTGGCTGCGCCTCCATCACCCAATCCGCAAGGCAATTGCGGCAGAATCCAGCGAGGCCCATCAGTTCAATATTCTCGGCATCGTTGCGGTGCTGCAAGTGCGCGACCAGCCGCCTGAATGCCGCTGCTGCTGCCTGATCACTGATTTGCATAGCTATGCTCCCTTCCCGTTCCGGTTCCTCCCCGTTATGGGAGGCAAGAGAGACAAAATCCAGAGCGCGAAAGAGCCTTCCCAGATGCAATATCATAAGCCGCGCATGCGCAAAGTCCGCATTCTCGCCACTTTGGGCCCGGCAAGCGACACGCCAGAAATGATCGAAAAGCTGTTCCGCGCCGGGGCTGATGCTTTCCGCGTCAATATGAGCCATGGCGAACAGGGCGAAAAAGCCCAGCTGATCGCTAACATCCGCGCGCTTGAGAAGGCGTACAACCGTCCAACAACGATCCTCGTTGACTTGCAAGGGCCTAAGCTGCGCGTTGGCACATTTGCGGGTGGCAAGGTGGAGCTCAAGACGGGCGAACCTTTCCGTCTCGATACGAACAAGAAGGCAGGGGACGCGACGCGCGTCCATTTGCCGCATCCGGAAATCTTCGCCGCACTCGAAATCGATACCCGCCTGTTGCTCGACGACGGCAAAGTGGTGTTGCGGGTTACCGACATCAGCCCCGACCATATCGATACCAGTGTCGAGGTTGGCGGGATGCTCTCCGACCGCAAAGGGCTCAACGTACCAGATGTTGTCGTCCCCATCGCAGCACTGACTGACAAGGACCGTTCGGATCTGGCCTTTGCATTGGAGCAGGGCGTCGATTGGGTCGCAATGTCGTTCGTCCAACGACCGGAAGACGTTGCCGAGGGCAAAAAGCTGATCGGAGGCAAAGCGGCCTTGCTCGCCAAGATCGAAAAGCCAGCGGCCATCCACCGGCTAGAGGAAATCCTTGAACTTGCAGACGGCGTCATGGTGGCGCGTGGCGATCTGGGCGTCGAACTGCCACCCGAACAGGTTCCCCCGCTGCAAAAGAAAATCGTTTCGACCGCGCGTCAGATGGGCAAGCCTGTGGTCGTCGCGACGCAGATGCTCGAATCGATGATCGTATCGCCAACGCCGACCCGCGCCGAAGTTTCGGACGTCGCAACCGCGATCTACGACGGTGCAGACGCCGTGATGCTCTCGGCTGAAACCGCGGCGGGCGCCTGGCCGATCGAAGCCGTTTCGATCATGGACCGGATCGCCCAGCAGGTTGAAAGCGACCCCGATTTCTTCAAGCGCATTCACTTCACCGA
>NZ_CALMSV010000021.1 GCF_937872355.1 uncultured Sphingorhabdus sp.
CAGTTGATTTCGGATATCGACTATGGCGTCTATATCCATGAATTATCAGGGCAAGGTGTGAATATCGTTACCGGCGATTACAGCCGAGGTGCTGCAGGATTCCTGATCGAAAAAGGTCAGATCACAAAGCCGGTCAGCGAGTTCACAATCGCCGGAAATCTGAAAGACATGTTCCGTGCGCTGACACCCGCCAACGACCTCGAATTCATCCGCTCGACCAATGTGCCGACCTTGCGCATCGACGGAATGATGGTGGCGAGTGCCTGATCTAAACGCGGCAATAAACGCGGTCTGCGAGGCGGGTGACCTTGCGCTGAGCGCCTGGCGAGAGGGGGCTGCACCGAATGCAACTGTCTGGGAGAAGACCAAGGGGCATCCGGTTTGCGATGCCGACTTGGCCGTCGATGCCTTGCTCAAACAGCGTCTTGGCGCGCTTGCTCCCAACATAGGTTGGCTGTCCGAGGAAACCGTCGACCATCCCGACCGCCTGTCGATGTCGCGCCAATGGCTGGTCGATCCGATTGACGGCACGCGCGATTTTATTCGCGGGCGCAGCGGCTGGTGTGTGTCGGTGGCCTTGGTTGAAGGTAGCGAGGCCGTCTTCGCAGCGATGTATGCGCCTGTAACCAAGCAGTTATGGGTTGCGCACAAAGGTGAAGGGACGACCTGCAATGGCAAGCGATTATTTGCCAGCACCAGAGAAGAATTTGTCGGTGCGCGCGTGCCGACCGATGCTCTGCCCAAGGCCGATCGCGATCTGGAAATGGTGCACAAGCCCAATAGCATTGCCATGCGAATGACGATGGTGGCGTGTGACCGAGCCGATCTTGTGGCGACGCTACGCTGGGGCCATGAATGGGACATCGCGGCGGCGCATTTGATTGCCGAGGAAGCGGGTGCGGTGGTCACCAGTGCGATTGGAGAACCGATCTGTTACAACAAACGCGAGCCGATCGATTTTGGGCTTATTTGCTGTGCGCCGGGGATACATGATGCAGCGGTGGAAAGGTTGCGCGAGCGGGCTGGTAATTTGTTGGCAACGCCAAACAACCTTTAGCGTGCACGTGTCCACAGCCCGTCGCGATCAATGGGAGCAGGCTGGTTCGTAATTGCATCGCCAAATGCCTTTGCGACCCAGCGCAACTTTTCGCCGCGAGAGGTGAAAATCCGTCCATCCCAAGCATGCTCGCCTGCGGTGCGTACCTTCCGGGCAATGTCGCCATAAATGCCCGCTGCCGAGAGCACGGCCCAGCGTGCGCGGAAGGGAAGGCGGGAAGTGCCGACTTTGGCCGAAGCCTCATATTGTCCGGCTTCGTCGGCCAGCCAGCGGCCAATAAGGGCGAGTTTTTTGCGGTTGTGCGGGCGCAGATGCTCGCCGGGTTCGAGGTCGAGCTGGGCCAGCCAATCATCCGGGATGTAGCAGCGGCCTGCGCGGCCATCCTCGGCAATGTCGCGGGCGATATTGGCCAACTGGAAGGCAAGGCCCAAGTCACAGGCGCGATCGAGCGTTTCTTCATCATCAGGTGATACGCCCATGACCACGGCCATCATCACTCCGACGGCGCCGGCGACATGAAAGCAATAGCGGTAGAGGTCATTTTCATGCCGGGGCTGCCAGCCGATAGTATCGAGTGCAAAGCCTTCAATCACATCATCCGCCATCTTTTGCGTCAGCCCGCATTCCCGTGCAACAACGCACAGGCAATCAAAGGCTGGTTCGCCGGTAGCCGCGCCGTTCAAAGCTTGGGCCGTCAGTTCACGGATCGTCTGCAACCGGGCCGA
Source organism: uncultured Sphingorhabdus sp. (assembly GCF_937872355.1). Lineage (GTDB taxonomy): Bacteria > Pseudomonadota > Alphaproteobacteria > Sphingomonadales > Sphingomonadaceae > Sphingorhabdus_B. Next base: position 1,783 of record NZ_CALMSV010000021.1, read on the forward strand.
AGGATCGACAATCGCCTCCATCTCTCCGCCATGATCTTGCCCGTCGGCCATATCGTCGCATTTGCGACACCAGGCGTAGAGCAGCCAGACACGTTCTCTTGTGGTCCGGTCGAACAGCTTGCTGGCAGCGGCAAAGGATTTTGAACCGCGAGCGATGCTGTCGCAGGCATAGGCGACGAGAGCCGCCCGATTGCTCACAAATCCTCGGCCTTCATCTGGAAGATGCTTTTATGCGGTTCATAACTCGCCATTTTTGCGAGCAAGCCATCCATCGTTTCATCGACAATCATGATCCCCGCATGTTGCGGACGGATGAAACCGACATCGACCATGTGGCGGTTGAATTCGATCAGGCGATCGTAGAAGCCGGCGACATTCAAAAGTCCGACCGGCTTTTCATGATAGCCGAGTTGGGCCCAGCTTATCGCCTCCCACAATTCGTCCATCGTGCCGACGCCGCCGGGGATAGTGATGAAGCCATCGGACAGGTCGGTGAACATGCGCTTGCGTTCGTGCATTCCGGGCACAACATGCAGTTCGGTGCAGCCACGGTGCGCGACTTCGCTGCCGACCAAGGCTTCAGGGATGACGCCGATAACTT
>NZ_CALMSV010000022.1 GCF_937872355.1 uncultured Sphingorhabdus sp.
GTGATGGCGCGCATCCGCAATTCATCGGTCATCATTTTCAGGCGTGTCAGCGAGCGGATGCGGGCGATAAGAACCACGTCGCTCACCGGCTTGGTCAGAAAATCGTCCGCGCCAGCCTCGAGGCCGCGCACGCGATCGGCCGGACTGTCGAGCGCTGTCACCATCACGACCGGGATGAAGTGCGTCGCCGGATTGGCCTTGAGACGACGGCATACCTCGAAGCCGTCAATGTCAGGCATCATCACGTCGAGCAGCACGATGTCACACTCGGCACGCTCGCAGATTTCGAGCGCCTGCCTGCCACCCGACGCCGTCACGACATCAAAGTACTCGGCCGACAGGCGCGCCTCGAGCAGCTTCACATTGGCGGGAATGTCATCGACAACCAGAACGCGAGCGGACACGAAACTTCTCCTATCCGATAAAATGCCGGACGGTTTCGATGAACTTGCCGACCGAAATCGGCTTCGACAGATAGGCCTCGCATCCGCCTTCGCGGATACGCTCCTCGTCCCCCTTCATCGCGAAGGCGGTGACGGCGATGACGGGAATGGCGCGAAGGTCGGGGTCGTCCTTGATCCAGCGCGTAACGTCGAGCCCGGAAACCTCCGGCAGCTGGATGTCCATCAGAACCAGATCGGGGCGGTGCCGTCGAACGAGGCCGAGCGCTTCGGTGCCCTTGTTGGTGCCGATGGTCGCGTAGCCGTGAGCCTCCAGCAGATCGCGGAAGAGCTTCATGTTGAGCTCGTTGTCTTCCACGATCAGGACGGTCTTCGCCATCCACTGTCCAATCCCGCGCTGAAATGCAGTTGCGAAAAGCGCATCGCCTCGCCTGAATGACTCTGGCAAGATAGACTTAAAACTAGAGGCGATAGGTTACGGAAAGGCAAATATAAGGGTGAGTCCCAAGCGTCTGGCAACAGCCAGGGAGGCCGCGGAAACCGTGGCGATTCAGGCGCTTGGCCATATCGCAGCCGATCCCCAGCAGCTTGGTCGGTTTCTCGCCGAGACCGGGCTCGGCCCCGAGACCCTGCGGGCGGCCGCCGGCGATCCGAAGTTTCTCGGCGCGGTGCTCAATTTCGTTCTGAACGATCCGGCACTGCTGGAAAACTTTGCCGCCGGGGCGGAATTGACCCCTGCCGCAGTCGCTGCCGCACATGAAGTCCTCAGCGGAACTAACTGGGAACGCGACATTCCGTGACCACCGCTGGCAACTCTGACGGCAGCGAAGGCTTCTGCCGCGATTGCCTGCAGACAACCGCAGGAAGCGGCAGACGCTGTGTATATTGCGGTTCGCCGCGCCTGTTGCGGCACCCCGCCCTCGCTTCGCTGACCATTGCCCATGTCGACTGCGACGCCTTCTACGCCACCATCGAAAAGCGTGACAATCCGGAGTTCGCCGACCGGCCGGTGGCGGTCGGCGGCGGCAAGCGCGGGGTCGTTGCGGCGGCCTGCTATGTCGCGCGCACCTACGGCGTGCGATCGGCGATGCCGATGTTCAAGGCGCGGGCGCTATGTCCTGAACTGGTCGTGGTGAAGCCGGACATGACCAAATACGTTCGGGTGGGACGCCAGGTTCGCGAAGCGATGCGCGCGCTGACGCCGCTGGTGGAGCCGCTGTCGATCGACGAGGCGTTTCTCGATCTGACCGGCACCGAACTGGTTCATGGCATGATTCCCGCGAGGACACTGGCGACGTTCGCCCGCGACGTCCAGCGCGACATCGGCATCACCGTATCGATCGGCCTGTCCTGCAACAAGTTTCTGGCCAAGATCGCCTCCGACCTCGACAAGCCCCGCGGCTTTGCGGCGCTGTTGCAGGACGATGCGCGACAGCTCCTGGCGACCAAGCCTGTCAGCTTTATCTACGGCGTCGGCCCGGCAACACAGGAACGTCTTGCCCGCCAGGGTTTCCGCCAGATTTCCGACTTGCAGCGCGCCGACGAGATCGAGCTGATCAAACAGTTCGGGACCGAAGGCCGGCGTTTGTGGCGGCTGGCACACGGCGTCGACGATCGCCGCGTCGAGCCCGATCGCGACGTCAAGGTGGTGTCTTCCGAAACAACCTTCGAAACCGATTATGCGGATCGGCAGACGCTCGAGCAGCAATTGTGGCGGCTGACGGAAAAAGTCTCCGGTCGTCTCAAAGCAGCCCAGCTCGAAGGATCGACAATTACGCTGAAGCTCAAGACTGCGGACTTTCGCTTGCGCACGCGCTCGCAGTCGATCGGACGTCCCACGCAACTCGCCACGCGCATCTTCTCGACCATCCGCGAATTGCTGGCGCGGGAAATAGACGGCACCGCCTTTCGCCTGATCGGCGTCGGAGTCAGCGCCTTGCAAGCCGCTTGGACGATCTTCGCACCAAGTTCGGAAGCGATGCCGTCATCCGCGGCATCGCCTTTCCCAAGAAGTCCTGAATGGGAGATGCTGGGCCGACGGCCTACTTGCAGGCGCCGTTGCTGTTGTCCTTCACATCGAAGCGCGTCATCGCGCCGCCGATGACGAAATCGTTGTAGTCGAGCTTGAGCTGTCGCGACACGCCGTTTTCGTAGAGCTCGAAGGACATCGCATAAACAGGCGTCTGTTCGCCAGCATCCGATTTGGTGGCGCGATCATAGTAGCTCACGGTGACCGGCCAGCGCGTCATCGACTTGAGCCCCTGGTTATCTGAGCCACTGTCCGGTTCGGCAGGCAGCCGATCGCCCGGAATCGGCTGGCCAATGCCCGAGAGCGTATTGAAGATCTTCTCGCCGGTATCGGAGCCGTCATAAACGGAGAGTTCGAGGATCGACCTGCCGGCCTTCGCCGCTTCGATGATGCGATGAACCTGCTCGGTCGGAAATACGACCTCTTTATCAAGCGTCAGGGTTTTCGGCTTCGGCTTCTTCAGCCTGACCGTGATCCTGTCACCGGTGCGCTCGGCGATGCCGTCGACCGCACTGACCTCGGCCTCATTGGTTCGCGTTTCGATCTTGAAGCGATAGCTCTTGCCGTCGCCGTCTTCCAAGCTGGTCGAACGCAGATCGCTGAACGTGCCGCGGCCCTCTCCGCTGAGCTGGGAGACCTGACGGAAATCGGTCGTGTAGCCTTCACAGGCATTTCCCGTGAAGCTGTAAAGGATGCGGCCCTGAACGCCGTTGACCGACGCATTGCGACGGGATTTCAGCAATGACAGCTCATACGCAGCCTGATGGGCGAGAAACGGCGCCGACGCGCTCGACGGCGCGGCTTTAGCGTCGACGCAGGTTGCGAAGATCAGAGCTCCCGCTCCGGCAAGAACTATGCTCCAACCCGTCAAAAAGCGCGTCTTGAAATAATCCAAGGAAACTCTCCGTGCCCGCGAATCCATCCTATTGATGCGCGGTCTGCGCGGCAACAGCGGCAAATTTCGGACGCCTGGGCCAATTTTTGCGTGTTTCCGTTGGAGGCTATTCAACCTCCGGCCTGCCGGCGCAGCGAGCGGCCTCTTGCATCCGTCTATCCGATGGGCAAGACATGCGACGCAATCCACCCCTTGAGAATAGAGGACGACATGGCGGGAACGGTTGGACACAAACCGGGGACGCTTGGGATTACGCTGGCCCAGCCGCGGGCTCCGGGCGCAAACTATGTCCGCCTCGTGCGGGCCCGCAAGCAGCGGCTGGCCGCGCGGTTCCAGACTGTGAGTGCGAAGCCTGCCATGAGCAGGGTGGCTGCCATGCCGCGGCCCATGATGCCGAGGCCGATAAAGCCGATGCGTTCGGTCATAAGTTCACCTTGTGGGTTTGTCGAGTAT
>NZ_CALMSV010000023.1 GCF_937872355.1 uncultured Sphingorhabdus sp.
ATGATGAAAAGCATCGCGAACATGCTGGTGAAAGGCATCGTCGCGCCCTCCGATGCGGTCCGTACTATCGCCATCGCGGGCCTGTGTCCGCAGACGCGAAGCTTCAAGCGGCAAATCGAGTATAATCGTACGATCCGGCAAATAACCCCCGCTGCCGATCCGGTGTAGATCCATGATAACGGCGTCGCTCAAACCCAGGCTGGCTCCTTGATAGGCGCGGCTGCTGTCGAGGAAACGATCAGAGATTACCCACATGCCCTGAGCAACCGCGGGCTTGATGCGTTTTTCAACATGGTCGCTTCGTGCGGCGGCGAAGAGCATGGCTTCGGCAGATGCACCCCAGCGGTCGTCTCCTCCCCCGAGCAATAACTGGCGGATCGCCTCTGCGCCTTCGGTTCCTCCGGGCTCACGGGTCAAATCGACCGATAGACCATGTGCTTTCAGCTTTTCGGCGAGCAGCGCAATCTGCGTCGATTTGCCCGCGCCTTCGCCACCTTCGATTGAGATGAACCGCCCTTTAGTCATGCTGCCATGCTCCAAAGCGACATAAAGCCATTCCACGCGCGTTGTATAAAATTGGCTTTATGTACATCATTTGCTGCAACCAGCGGAAATTTTTGTTGCAAGCCATCGGGATAATGAACCGTTAGCACGCCCACCGTTTCGCCTTTACGCAGCGGCGCTTTCAGCGGTTCAGTATAGCGCATAGTCAATCGGGGCTTTGCGATAGCGTCCTTCAATCCCAGCATCGATATTTTGTGAGCCGCAATTGCCTCAACAGCAGCATCGGTTCCCAGTTGTACTGGGATTTTGATGACTTGCTGTCCTTCCACAAATAGCGGCTTTTCCTGCCATTTATCAAAGCCCCAGCGCATCATTGCCCGCGCTTCGTCCACACGAGATTGCGTTGTTGGCAAGCCCGCAACCACCATTATCAAGCGCCGTGGTCCGCGCTGCGCTGTGCCCACCAGGCAATAACCGGCCTCGCTACTGTGCCCCGTTTTCATCCCGTCCGCGCCTTCGACTGCACCGAGCAAAGGGTTGCGATTGCGCTGAGCGATATTGTTCCATCTGAAGCTTCGCTGGTTAAAGAATTCGCGGAACAGTTCCGGATGGTCCTCAATAATCCGTTTGGCAAGCACGGCCAGATCGCGCGCCGTTGAAAAGGTGCCGCCCTTATCTGGCCAACCATTGGCCGTGCCAAAACGACTATCTCGCATGCCAAGTCGCTCGGCAGCCGCATTCATTTCTCTGGTAAAGGCCTTTTCGCTGCCGCTAATCCCCTCGGCCAATACCACCGATGCATCATTGCCCGAAAGTGTCAGGATACCGTGCAGTAAATCCTCTACGCTGACCTGCTGCTTTGCTTTGAGGAACATGCTGGATCCGCGATTGTTCCATTTGACCCAGCTTTGTGGGTGAACTGCAAATTTTTGCTGCCGATCAAGCCTGCCCGATTTGATCGCCTCAAAGGCGATATAGGCAGTCATCATTTTTGCCATTGAAGCAGTCGGGATACGCTTATCGCTCGCCTTGCCGAGCAACACGACGCCGCTATGTGCATCGATTAGATAGGCGATGGGGGCCTGAGTCCTGTACATTGCCTCATCTGCCCAGGCCGGCTGAGCCATGCAAAGCATCATGATGAGCAAAAGCAAACGCATGCTGGTTCGATAACCGGCGAATGCGCGCTTCGCCAGTTAAAGCTATTCGCGGAGCAGCCTTGCCTGTGGATAGCCTTTCTTTTTTGCATCGGCGAGAGCAGCTTGCGCTTCCTTCTCATTTGCAAAAGGCCCGAAACGCACCCTGAACAGTTTTCCATCGCCAGACGGCGCAACAGAGGCGTTTAGTTTCTTGGCAAGCGCATCGGCATTAGGGCGCGAGGCGAAGGCTGCCAGCTGCACAACATAGGATCCACGGGTTGCAGTTTTTGGTTTGACTTCCGTTTTGGTCTTATCCGCGACCGCTGGGGGTTTGGCATCTTCCTTTTTCGCTGCAATCACAGGTTTCGTGGGTTTGGCAACTTCTTTCGTTACGGGCACCACCGGCGCCGGATTTTCCGGCGGAGCAACGGCGATTATAGGCTTGGCCTGCTTTGCCAATTTGTCGCGCAATACTTTCAAAAGCGATTCCGGCGTGTCCATCCGCAATGTCGCGGCCTGTCCCGCCCGCAAGGCAGATTTTTCATTTTCTGGCGGATTGACGCGGCGTACCCGAACGCCGGTTGTGCCTTTATCGACGATACCCAACTGCCGGGCTGCACCTTCGGAAAGGTCAATCAGCCGGTCGTTGGTCATTGGCCCCCGATCATTAATACGCACCAATATGGTCCGCCCGGTATCAAGCGCCGTGATTTCAACATAGCTTGGCATTGGCAATGTTTTATGCGCTGCAGATATGGATGACCCGCTGAAAGCCTCTCCATTGGCAGTCGTTTTTCCGTTGAGTTCACTGCCATATATACCGGCAATGCCCACATCGTCGTACAGCGCTACATCTTCCGGCGAATATTTCGTCGCGCCAATGGTGAATGACTCGCCCAGCATCACTGGATAATCGCTCGCCCGTTCTACCGAGGCCGAATTTGCAGTTGCAACCGCACCGCCGCCACCGCCGCACGACGCGAGCGCTAGTAGCGCGGCCGTACTGGTCAATAATCTAGTTTCGAACCGCATCTGCAAGCAACCCCACCGAAAGAGCGTAAAAATTAGAGCAATTATAGTCCAATATCGCGCGATAGTTGCTGCCCAGTAAATATGCGGTCTGTCCCTCCCCATCAGGCTCTATCAAAGCTGCCTGCATATTTTCGTCAGGCCAGACGCCATTCTGCACGTTAACCCCGCGTTGCTTCCATTCCGATATCCGCATCCAGCGGCTGTGACGGGCAAATACGCGCGTGCAGCGTGTTGGCACCATATTGCTCTTGATAGCGTTACGGTCGAGCGAGGCAGGCACATTAACGGCAAAACCCCAGGGTTCGTTGCGGCGCCAACCCGCATTCATTAGATAATTGGCAATCGAAGTCATCGCGTCGACTTCGCTCTTCCAGATATCGGCATAGCCGTCGCCATCGCCATCACGGGCGAGCCGCAGATAAACCGAAGGCAGGAATTGAGGACGACCGAGTGCGCCCGCCCAACTGCCAGTAATCGCATAGCTGGGCACACCCCGATCGATCATCTTTAACACGGCAACCAGTTCCGCCTCGAACAGGTCGCGACGGCGGCCTTCGAAGGCCAACGAAGCGAGCGCGTCGGGCGCATGAAAATTGCCCATCACGGCACCGTAATTTGTTTCATGCCCGTAAATGGCAATCATCACCTCTTCCGGAACGCCGGTTTCATTTTCGATCCGCTGCAGCAATGGGCGTAACTCTGTATATTTGGAGCGACCACGGTTGATGCGCGCGGCATCAACATGCTTGCGCCGATAGGGTTCGAAATCCGGGATCGGCGCTGCGCCTGGCGTTTCCGGTTGGCCCCGATCCAGCTGCACAACGCGTGGGAGATAGGTCAGCGTCGGGATTACGCGATCGAGTGTTGCCTTGCTGACCCCTTCCCGTTCGGCACGGGCACGGACAGCCTGTAGATATTGGGCAAATGCATGTGAATGGCTTTGCTCGGCGGATACTTCAGCCGCTTGCTGCGCGGAAAGCGCAGCGGGCGGACTTGCCACAGCCAGCAACATCGCAACCGCAAAACCGTCAACCGGCCATTTCCCGATACGCAACGCCACAAATCCTCCACGCTTAGAACGCATTAACGATAACATGGAAAAGGTGCAGCGGCTAAAGAAAGTGCGCACTCTGGCGTAAAATGCGCACCTCGTGGCTATAGTTTCACCCACAGCCATGCTTGCCAGCGCGGCAATTCCTGTCTAGGGCGGCCCGCAGCGCGGACAGGTGGCCGAGTGGTTTAAGGCACCGGTCTTGAAAACCGGCGTGGGTGCAAGCTCACCGTGGGTTCGAATCCCACCCTGTCCGCCAGCTTCTATTTCTCTTCGGCCAATTGACCGCCGTTAGAGGCGTTTTCGCCGAAGGCGTTGGTAGTGCCATCGATCATCATCTGGATTTCTTCTTTGGCATATTGTTCTGCATCGGCTTGCTTGGAACCAAAGCTCTTTTCCGATTTTACGAGTAAATCGAAATAAGTCTGCCGCTCAGTAGGGCAGGCTTTCTGGATCAGTTCGTTGAATTCTGAACCCGACTTTTTCACCTTCACCGCTTCGTTATGTTCGCGGATCAGGCAATTGTTAAAGCCCTTGCGTGCAGTATCGAGTACGTCGCCTTTCATCGCGGCCATATTGAGCGCCATGGCCAGCGCCAAGCTCATCATCATATCACGTTGCTCCCCAGTTCTTAGCGAACGTTATGTCTTCCCACAGGCAATGACTATCACAGAGCCGAGGGATGCTGCAATGTTGCATGTTGCAACTGAATCATTGCTGAACTCATCGGCTTAACGGATGCGTTTGCCACCTTTTACAACTGCGTCGACCGACTCGAGTTCACGGACATTGGCAAGCGGATCCCCTTCGACCGCAACGATATCGGCGTAACGGCCAACCTCAATCGCACCGACATCCTTCTCACGGCCCAGCGCCTGGCCGGCATTGCGCGTCGCCGCCTGGATCGCTTCAAGCGGGGTCATCCCATATTCGACCATCACACGGAACTGCTTGCCGATATCGGCATGCGGCATGACACCGGCGTCGGACGCGAAAACCATTTTCACCCCCGCCTTATGCGCCTTGCGGAAATTGTCGCGCTGGATCTGGGCGACTTCCCGGTCCTTGCGCAGATTATCCTCAAGCACGCCATTTTTCGCGCCTTCGGCCTGCGTATACTCGGTGTTGTAGATATCCATTGCAAACCAAACGGGACGCGTACGGGTGGCCGCCAGCTTTATGCCTTCATCATCGACAAGGCTGGCATGCTCGATCGTGTCTATACCTGCCTTGATCGCCGCTTTAATGCCATCGCCGCCATGCGCGTGCGCGGCGACACGTACGCCCCATTGGTGCGCTTCATCGGCAATTGCGCGCATATGCTCTTCGGAAAGCTGCTGTTGGCCGGGCTCCGTATTGCGGGAGAACACGCCACCGGTAGCGCAGATCTTAATCACCTCGGCACCAAATTTGCGCTGGCGACGAACCTGATAGCGCAGCTCGTCTATGCTGTCGCCGATGCCTTCTTCCTTCCCGTCCTTCTCAAGACTAGGCGGGAGGAAGGTTGAATCGCAATGGCCGCCTGTCGCACCCAGTGCATATCCAGCAGGAACGATGCGCGGGCCTACCGCATAGCCATTGTCGATAGCCTGTTTGAGGCCGATATCATTGCGGTTGTCAGACCCGACATTGCGCACAGTCGTAAAGCCTGCATCGAGCATCGCCTTGGCGCTGCCCACTGCCGTCATCGCCCAGAAACTGTCCGTGAATTCGAGGCCGCGGTATCCACCAATATCGGCAGGTCCATCGAGGTGGACGTGCATGTCGATCAGCCCAGGCAGCAATGTCTTGTCGCCCAGATCGATATGCGAGACGTCGCTACCCCATTTGACGGTGCGGGCATCGGCGATGCTGGTGATGCGGCCATTATCGTCTACAAAGATTGCTGGGTTGTCGACCATCTTGCCCGTGAGTACATCGAGCATCCGCGCACCAGTGATGACCGTATTGGCGAGAACAGGCGCCGAATGAACCGCCGCCAATGCAATCGCCAAAACCCCAGCATTTCTCAGAAAGTTCACGCTTATGCCCATGTCAGTTATCTCCCGAATCTTGTTTCCAAACATTAGGCAGATTGGGCGGCGGTAGGACAGCGATTTTTGGACTTGCTTCCAGTCAACCGATCAATCGGCTAGAACCCGTTCGAACCGCGAAACTATGACAGCACCTTTATTGTGTTCGCTATGTTCTACAGCCCTCGCCATGGCCGCTTTTTTCAGCGAGTCATAGCTTGCAAACTGGCAGTCAGTGCCGTCACTTTCCACACCAGGCAGCGCAGTTTCCGGTGCACCGCAATCGAAGTTCATGTCAAAGGCTTCGCTGCCATCGTCGCTGATGCGAAACAGGCGGTACGCTTCCATCTTGCCGTTCATATTGACGATCTGGGCGAGATACAGTTCGTCGACCAAAGCGTCAAAGCTGATGAAATAGGCTGGTTTGGCTGCATTGCCGAACTCCGAATGTTCAACCTGATATTCAGTGTCCTCGAGCGACACGACATAGCGATCGCCGGTAAACACCTCGCCCTCAAAGCGTGAATAGGTTCCCGAAAGCGGCGGTTTGTCTATCACATCGTCAGGCATCAGTGGCGCGTCGGATGTCCAGCAGCCGGTCAGGAGCAAGCCAAGGGTCGCGGCAATCAGCACGGGGATCGGTTTCATAAGCCTCCTTCGCAACCCGCAGTGAAGCTAGCCCAATGCGCCGTCAGGTCAACCGCAGATCACATATGCAGCATCTTGCCATAGGCCCCAAGCACGCTCTCATGCATCATTTCAGAGAGCGTCGGGTGCGGGAAGACGGTGTGCATGAAATCGGCTTCGACCAGTTCGGCGGTCTTGCCGATGGTGTAGCCCTGGATCAACTCGGTGACTTCCGCGCCGACCATATGCGCGCCCAATAGCTCGCCGGTTTTGGCGTCGAACACGGTTTTGATGAAGCCTTCCGCCTCACCCAGCGCGATGGCCTTACCATTGCCGATGAAGGGGAAATTGCCGACCTTCACCTCATAGCCCGCTTCCTTGGCCTTGGCTTCGGTGAGGCCGACCGAAGCGACCTGCGGGTGGCAATAGGTGCAGCCGGGAATGTTCTTCGGATCCATCGCATGCGGATGGCCGCCAGCAATGGCTTCCGCAGCGATGACGCCTTCATGGCTCGCCTTGTGCGCGAGCCATGGCGGTGCAGTGACATCGCCGATGGCCCAGAGGCCGGGAACATTGGTGCGGCACATCGGATCGGTCTTGATATGCCCGCGCTCGGTCGCGACGCCCAGAGCCTCCAGCCCGATATTCTCGGTATTGGGCACGATACCGATGGCGACGATGCAATGGGTGAATTCGCTTTTGGCGACCTTCCCGTCCTTATCCTTGATTTCCGCGGTGACGCCGGTGGCGCTGGCCTTCAGCGATTGCACCCCTGCCCCGGTCAGGATGGTCATGCCCTGCTTTTTCAATGCTTTCTCGAGGAAAGTCGAAACATCCGCATCCTCAACCGGCACGATGCGGTCCATCATTTCCACAACAGTCACTTCCGCGCCCATATCATTGTAGAAACTTGCGAATTCGATGCCGATCGCGCCGCTGCCAATCACCAGCAGCTTCTTGGGCATTTCAGGCGGCACCATCGCGTGGCGATAGGTCCAGATGCGTTTGCCATCGGCGGGCGCGAAAGGCAGGTCGCGGGCGCGGGCGCCGGTGGCGATGATGATGTTTTTCGCGGCCAGCTCTTCGGTCTTGCCATCTTTGGTAACCGACAGCTTGCCCGGCGCGGTCAGCTTGCCATCGCCCATATGGACGGTGATCTTGTTCTTCTTCATCAGATGCGTGACGCCCTGATTCAACTGTTTCGCGACCCCGCGCGACCGCTTCACCACGGCATCGATATCCGCGCTGATATTGGCCGCCGCCAAGCCATAATCGCCCGCATGCTGCATATAAAGATAGATTTCCGCCGAACGCAGCAACGCCTTGGTCGGAATGCAGCCCCAGTTGAGGCAGATGCCACCGAGATTTTCGCGTTCGATGATCGCGGTTTTCAGCCCGAGTTGGGCTGCGCGGATTGCGGCGACATAGCCACCGGGGCCCGAACCGAGGACGATGAGGTCGTAAGTGCTCAACTTTTTAACTCCGTCATTTGTGCGGTTGATTCAGCCTCAAATCGACCGATCCAGTGCCACCATAGAAAACCGCCGAGCAAACCATTGGCACCACCGGCAGCGATAAGAATTAGCCATCCCCAGTCTTTTCCAAGCCACCAAGCATTGGTCACCATCGCACAAACGAGACCAAGGGGAACAGACATTAAAAGTGTACCAGCAAGGCTTCGCGTCCACCCAGTCCGGCGACCTAAAAGGATAGCCGGCAGCGCCGCGATTGGGATCGCTGCGGCAATGAAAATGAATGCGAAAATAAGGAATACGAAAAACAGGCCAGTAATCTCGCCCCAATCACTCTCGTATGGACTGCTCACCAGGAATGATAAGCCTATTAACAAAAGCGTTGCGGTCATAATCGAAAGAATGGCCGCAATGGCAAATATAAGAGCAAGGCGTAGCCAAAGTGGCTTTTCAGTTCTCAAGCCACCAACCCCAAGGGCTTCTCCACCAATTCCTTGAACACCTTCATCAACTCTGCCCCGTCGGCGCCGTCAATTGCGCGGTGGTCGAAGCTGCCGGTGGCGCTCATCACGGTCGCGATGGCCAGTGCGTCGTCAACCACATAGGGCCGCTTTTCGCCTGCGCCGATCGCCAGGATCATCGCTTGCGGCGGGTTGATGACGGCTTCGAACTGTTTGATGCCCATCATGCCCATGTTGGAGATCGACGCGGTGCCGCCCTGATATTCATGCGGCTGCAGCTTGCCGTCCTTCGCCTTGGCGGCAAGTGCGGACATTTCGGTCGAGATGGTCGACAGCGATTTGTTCGCGGCATCGACGATGATCGGGGTGATCAGGCCTGTCGGTACCGAAACCGCAACGCTGATATCGGCGCGGCTATATTGTAGCATGTTATCGCCCGCAAAGCTGACATTGCATTTGGGCACCTGAATCAGCGCCAGCGCGAGCGCCTTGATCAGCATATCGTTGACCGACAGCTTGACGCCGCGACTTTCGAGGCTGGCGTTGAGTTCGCCGCGCAGCTTGAGCAGCGCATCGAGCCGGACGTCGACTGTCAGGTAGATATGCGGAACCTGCTGCTTGCTCTCGGTGAGGCGGCGCGCGATCGTTTTGCGCATGTTGCTGAGTTTGACGACCTCGTGCGGGATGCCGAAATCGGGGATGGCTGCCGGTGCGGCAGGTGCCAATGGCGCTGGCGCCGCGGCAACTGGTGCAGCGGCTCCCGCCTTGGCACCTTCGACATCTGCTTTGCCGATGCGCCCATTGGGGCCAGTGCCGGTCAAAC
>NZ_CALMSV010000024.1 GCF_937872355.1 uncultured Sphingorhabdus sp.
AGGTGTCGTGCTGGGGATGACGGCAGGTGCCGCCGCTTTTGGCGCACTCGTGCACTATGTGCTGGTAGTCACCGCCATCGGCACAATCATCATGCTGTCCGCTTATCCCGTGGCGATGTTCGGTGCGCGCTTCAACCTGTTCGATTTCGCGCGTGCGGCAATCCCGGCGCAGTCGGTTGCGATCTCAACGCAAAGCTCGCTCGCCTCGCTTCCTGCTATGGTGCAGGGGGCCAAGCAGTTGGGGGTTGGTGCGCGCAGCACCGATATCGTTCTGCCAATGGCGGTCGCGATATTTCGTGCGACCAGTCCGGCGATGAACCTGGCGGTGGCGATTTATGTCGCACACTGGATGGGGATCGAGCTTGGCCCCGAACAGATCGTTATCGGCGTAGCTGTTGCATCCATCACAACTTTGGGTTCGGTCAGCCTCCCCGGTTCGATCAGTTTCATCGCGGCAATTGCCCCGATCTGCATCGCGATGGGGATTCCCATCGAGCCACTCGCGGTACTGGTTGCCATTGAGACGTTCCCCGATATCATGCGCACATTGGGCAACGTGACCATGGATATTGCCGTCACCGGCACCATCGCCCGCGCTGAGGGCGACCTCGAAAAAGGAGAGGCAGCATGAAATATCGTGAATTAGGCCATGGGCTGAAGGTTTCCGCAATCGGTGTCGGCTGCATGCCGATGATAAAGGGCGGCAATATTCTCTATGGCGAAGCCGCCGATCCCGATGAGGCGATCAAGACTATCCACCGCGCGATCGATCTTGGCATTACCTTTTTCGACACCGCGCAAATCTATGGCCCGTTCCAGAACGAGGAATTGGTCGGTGAAGCGATCAAGGGCAAGCGCGACGGGCTGATCATCGCAACCAAATTCGGCTTCCGTTTCGATGGCAACAAGATTGTTGGCGTCGATGGCTCAGCAGCCAATGCCAAGGAGTCGGTCGAAGGATGCCTGAAGCGGTTAGGCATCGACTGCATCGACCTGTTCTATCAGCACCGCGTCGATCCCAATGTGCCCATCGAGGAAACCGTCGGTGCGATGGCGGACCTGGTCAAAGAGGGCAAGATCAAGCATATCGGGTTATCCGAAGCAGGCCCCGCCACACTTCGTCGCGCTGCCGCCGTCGCTCCTATCAGCGCACTGCAGAGCGAATATTCGTTATGGGAACGCGATATCGAGGAAGACATTTTGCCTACCTGCCGCGAATTGGGCATCGGCTTTGTGCCCTATTCGCCGCTTGGGCGCGGGTTCCTGACAGGATCGATCCGCAGCCTTGATGACCTGCCCGAAAATGACTGGCGCCGGAACGATCCGCGCTATCAGGGAGATAATTTTGCCGCCAATTTGAAAGTCGTGGATGCCGTTGGCGACGTAGCGGCCAAACATGGCGCATCGAACGCACAGGTGGCGCTGGCATGGCTTCTGGCGCAAGGTGACGATATTGTCCCAATCCCGGGCTTCAAGCGTCGTGTGACAATGGAAGACAGCGCCAAGGCAGCGGATGTCACATTGGACGCCGACGATTTGGCCAAGCTCGAGGCTGCTGCACCTCGCGGTGGCACCGCCGGCCCGCGCTATGGCGAGGCCGGGATGCGGATGGTCAGGCTATAGCCAGCGGTAAATACCCGCGCCATAATTGCCGAACAGATTGTGCGCCCAGGTCGCGGCGAACCAGAAAACCACGCCTATCAGCAGCGTACGCGGCTCGATCTTGCCGAATTGCGACAAGCGCGGAAGAAAGCTGGTTTGCCGCTCCCATTTGGTCCAGGCGTCGCCCATCGTCGCTTCCTTCTTACGATCCTGGCCGTAAGAACCCACGAGTGCGAGGAATACCAAGCTGCCGCTGAACAGGAAGCTATCCATCCGCGGCGCAACCAGCATGTGTGACAGACCCCAAAGCGCAAAGCCCCACATCATCGGATGACGGGTGACGCGAAACACACCGGTTGGAACCTTCGCCGCTAAAGTCCGGATGCCGTCGCCATCGGGATCTGGAAGTGCCGGATTACCGCGAAATGAACCGGAAAACAGGATTGCGGCGAGCAAGGTGAGTATGCTCGCGACGATCCAGATCAAATTGGTCGGTGCCCAATACATCTCACCAACAGGCGCGCGCGAAAACTCCCACATCATCCAGCCAAATCCTATGAGCGACACTAGCGAATAGAGCCCCAAAAAGCCTTTCTCACCCATTCGCGCCGCAAGTGAACGTCGCA
>NZ_CALMSV010000025.1 GCF_937872355.1 uncultured Sphingorhabdus sp.
TTCCCGGCCTTGCTTTGCGCAGCTGCCAGGAATGGAAAGAGGCCGAGGGCGAAGCGCGGTTGAACAAGGCAACCGCCGAGGCAGGAATCGAAGCGGGCGTTATCGGGCTGGAAACAGCCGCACAGCGCCGAAACGAGGATCGGGCGACCGATGAGACGGTAAAAGGAGGAATCGATGCTGTACAAGCCGCAGAGGGCGCGCAGGACGCCATTAACCCTGCTATCCGCAATGCTGCTAAGTGTTCCGCTTGCCAGCTGCAGTCATATTACAATAGCGCAGAATGTGCCCGACTGCGACAGGCTGGTGAATGCCAGCGGCCTGTTGGACCCTACACCCCCAGCGGCGCTCCCTGAAAGCGACGTGGCGTCGAGCGGCTTCACATGGGGCCTTGCGCAGACCGGCCAGCTGGACAAGTCCAACAATGACAAGGCGGGTGCGCGCCGATTGAATGACGAGTGCCACCGGCTGCACCGCGAGGCGGCGGCCAAGGCCAAGCGGCCATGGTGGCAATTCTGGAAATAGCCAAGGCTATGGGTGAACGCGCGGCACCCAATCGCCCGCGCCGAAATGAAAGGCGGTGATCCTGGTCTGGTTGAACTGAAATCCATGCTCTTTCCTGCCTGTTGAGGCACAAAGAGGATGCCCCCTGATAGCGGCGGCGCAGCACCCCAAACAGGCTGCGCCGCCGCAACTGTTTCAGGGATCCTGCACCGTGCGACGAAATGCAGAATTAAACGCAAAGTCGCGTCGATTCGGGAAGCTATGTTATTGGAAAATATAGGTCGCTCGATAACTTACCGTTAGACGACCGGGGAATGTGGGGAGCGCCATTAGGCTGGCGGTGGCTGGCTGTCAATCGGCTGGACGCCGCTTTTCGGTTCATTCAGCCAATTCTCTTGAAAAATTAATCTGTTCGCGGTACTTCCGACCTCAAGTACCGGGCGGTATTTCCCGCTATCGGATAAAAGATAAGAGAAGAATCGGCCATGGGCGAGCAGATCGCACCATCGCCGCAAAAAGGCGGAAAGGGCAAAGGCGCCCGTAAAAAGGGGCCAAACCGTCGTAAATCCGCCGATGCGGCAACAGGAGGAGCCTCGCGTGAATCGAACGCGAAGGCAGACCCTGAGTTTCCAAAGGAAAACCGTTTTGGTGATGCGTCCAATCGTGGGGGCTGGCTGGGTAAAACTGCCTATGCCGCACTCGATTTGGGAACCAACAATTGTCGCCTGTTGATCGCCCGTGCGGCGAATGACGGCTTTACCGTGGTTGACGCTTTTTCCCGCGTAGTGCGCTTGGGCGAAGGGCTGAATTCGACGGGCAAGATGAGCGAAGCGGCGATGGACCGTGCGATTGAGGCGCTGTCAGTTTGCGCTGACAAACTGAAGCGCCGCAATGTTGTGCTGGCGCGATCTGTTGCGACTGAAGCCTGTCGTCAGGCACTTAATGGTGTTGAATTCATCGAGCGTGTGAAGCGCGAAACAGGCATCGTCCTCGACGTTATAAGCCCGAAGGAAGAAGCGCGCCTTGCAGTCATGGGGTGCCACGCCTTGCTGGAAGAAGGCGAAGGGCCAGCGATGATCTTCGACATTGGTGGTGGTTCGACCGAACTGGTGCTGGTTTCTACGGATGGCGTGACGCCTGAGATTCTTGATTGGGCTAGCGTCCCTTGGGGCGTGGTTTCACTCACCGAAAGCGAAGCGCATAGAGGAGATGATGCGGAGTCGCTGCGAGAAACCTATGAAGCGATGCGAGCCAAGGTTCGGGAGAGTTTTGCCGAATTCGCCTCGCGTCTGCCCGTGGGACAGGGCGATCACCGCTTGATGGGCACCTCGGGCACGGTCACGACGCTGGCGAGCGTTTATCTGAACCTGCCCAGCTATGACCGGCGGCAGATCGACGGGTTGCATTTGCCGACCTCAGCCATGCGCGAGATTAGCCAGACACTAGCTGCCCGCCCACCCAAAGGCCGAGCTGAATTCCCGACCATCGGACATGAGCGGGCTGATTTGGTGGTAGCTGGATGTGCGATATTGGAGACAATTTTCGACATCTGGCCGGGAGAACGTCTCGGAGTTGCTGATCGCGGCATTCGTGAAGGAATATTGCGGGCATTGATGGCCAGCGACGCTCGTCGACGGAAACGGCGGTAGACGGTGACAAAATTCACATTTGGCGGGAACCGTTCGGGCCGTAGCACGACGGGCAAAGAGCGGGTAAAGACTGCAAAACGGCGCAGTCCGCAATCGGCGCGCTGGCTCGAGCGTCAGCTCAACGATCCTTATGTCAAACGGGCACAGTCCGAAGGCTATCGCAGCCGGGCGGCCTATAAGCTGATCGAACTCGATGAGAAATTCGGTTTTCTGAGAGGCAAGAAGGCGGTTGTCGATCTGGGTATTGCACCGGGTGGTTGGGCGCAGGTTGTCCGTCGCCGACTCCCAAAGGCAAAGGTATCAGGAATAGACTTGCTGCCAGTTGATCCGATCGAGGGCGTCACGCTTTTCGAAATGGATTTCATGGATGATCGCGCGCCCGAATTGCTCGTAGAGGCTCTTGGGCAGGCGCCTGACCTGATCATATCCGATATGGCGGCGAACACCGTCGGCCATAAGCAGACCGACCATTTACGTACCATGGGGCTGGTGGAGGCTGCCGCGCATTTTGCCGTTGAAGTGCTGCAGCCAGGCGGCGATTTTGTCGCCAAGGTTTTTGCGGGCGGCACTGATCCTGAACTTCTGGCGTTACTCAAATCGAATTTCACGACGGTAAAGCACGCCAAACCCCCAGCAAGCCGCAAAGGCTCGGTCGAATGGTATGTGGTGGCGCAGGGGAAGAAAGGCTAATTAGCCTTTCTTGCGAGCCTTTTCGACCGCAGCCTTCAACGCTTCATATCCCAGAGCGCCTTCGAGAATCTGGTCGCCGATGATGAAGGTTGGCGTGCCGTTGAAGCCGATCTGCTGCATCATAGCCAAGTTGCGTTCAATTTCGGCCTTCACCTCTGGAGAAGCAGCGTCCTTTGCAGCCTGATCCATGTTCAGGCCAGCTCGACGGGCAGCAGCGGTGATCGACTGTTCGTTGGCTGGGCCCGCCGCAAACATCGCGTCGTGGAATGCCTTATGCTTGCCCTGTTTGGCTGCGGCCAGCGCCCAGCGTGCGGCATCGCGGCTGCTGGCGGCGAGGATTGGTAATTCCCGATAGACTATCTTCACGTCCTTTTCGCTGCCCATAAGGCGATTCAGATCGGGAACGCTTGAGCGGCAGAATCCGCAATTATAGTCGGTAAATTCAACGACTGTAATCGTACCGTTTGGATTGCCACCGACCGCGCCCGGGAAAGGTTGGGTTATTGCACTGCCGGCTGCGTCCATCCTTTTGGTCAATTCGCGTTTTTGCAGGATTTCGACGGCCTCGGTTATAATCTCGGGGTTTTCGAGGATGTAAGCGCGCACAATAGCTTCGGTTGCTGCGCGTTCCTTGTCGTTGATCCCTGCGGCAGAAATGGCGCGATCTGCATCGGCCTTTGCGTAAGCGATCGTGTCCCCGCGGATCATTTCTTCCTTGCTGGTGAAGAAGTAGATGCCAGCAGCGATCAAAAGAGCCGCCCCCAGTAAAGCAAAGATCAGAGGAAGGCGGTGGGTGGTCTGTTGCTGGTCCATAATCAAATACCTAGCTACTTTGCGGATGTCAGACCAGCGGATTAACCGAAATCAACGCCTGCGCTTTTCCATCTTCTGTACCTGCGCCTCCGCGACCAGCTTTACATCCTGTGCCCGGATCCAGTCGTGTGAATATTCGGCAAGGCCCGCCATCGCTGTTGCGGCATTGGGCAAGGCGAGTTGCGGGGCGCCTTCCATCAGATAGCGTTCCGCACTGGCCAAGGCTGCTCGGGGTTCATCGCCCAGCGCCTGATAGACGACACCCAGCTGATACCAGGCGAAGGGGTTGTTGTTATCCTTGGAGACAGCAGCCTTCAGGACACGTTCCGCCTCGGCCAAATTGTCCTTGTTCTCGGTCGCGATAAGGGCATGACCGAACACAGCGGCGATAAGCGGCTGATTTCCGGTCAAGTCTACGGCCTTGCGCAGCGAAGTCAGGGCCTCATTGGGTTTTCCAGATTCGAGCAGAATCTGACCCTGCAATTCGAGGAAGTAGGGGTCGCTGGGGTTTTTGGCTATGAGGTTGTTCGCCTCGGAGAGGGCCTTTTCCGGATAGGCCGCTTTGTGCCATGCATAGGCCCTGGCGTAGAGCGCTGGCACGCTCTTGTCAGTCTCAGGATAGTCGCGAAGTGTTGTGTTTGGATCCGCTATATAGCCTTGAAGTTTTGCCTTCACGCGCTTGAATTCGGCTTCCCACTTGGGGTTCAGCGGTGCATTCCAGGCAGGATCAGCTTTATACGTATCTTCCAATACTGTGATGCGCTCGCCCGACAAAGGGTGGGTGCGATCATAGCTGTCGACTTGCGGGATACCGAGGCGAAACTCGTAATTCTGCAACTTCTTGAAAAAGTTGATTGAGCCGCGACCCGTTATGCCTGCCGCCGAGAGATAACGGGCCCCCGACGAATCGGCGACGCTCTCTTGCACGCGGCTGAATGCCAGGAATTTGCCCAAGGCTGCCTGCTGGCCAGCTGCCATGATTCCCATGCCGGCCTCTCCAGCGCCGGCGGCTATCGCGGCCGCCGCCAGAATTAGGCTGGCGATGGAAATATTGCCGGCCTTTTCCATGCCCTCGCTATAGCGAATGACATGGCCGCCTTCGATATGGCCTAGTTCATGCGCGATAACGCCCTGAACTTCATTAGCCGTGGTCGCAGCGTGGATAAGGCCACTATGCAGGTACACCGTCTGCCCACCCGCAACAAATGCGTTGATCGATTTGTCGTTGATGAGCACGACATCGACATTGGCTGGATTTAGTCCAGCTGCGCGGATCAGTGGTTCAGAGATTTCATCGAAAAATGCTTCGGTTTCGGCATCGCGCAATACCGACTGGGCGTGGGCCGGTTGCAGGCACAATGCCGTCGCGGCGATTGCCGCAAACAGTTTCGAAAATACACGAAACACCCGTTCGCCCTCAAACATGTTCACGATTTGCACGTGTGGCGATGAATGGCGGATGAAGCCGAAACCGCGCCGGCCCGATAAACGCATGCAACGTAAAATCGGACCGGGCAGGGCAAATCAGCCAAAAGTACGCTGCCACCATCCGCGGCGCGGTCCGTCACCGGATTCGTCCGATTCCCCGTCGGCAGAAGTTTCGACCTTGGGTTCGGCGTCCGCTTTCTTGCTGGTGCGGCGTGGTTTTTTGGCTGGAGCAGGGGCTGCTTCGTCTGTTGCTGCAGTTACCTTTTCGGCCTCGGCTTTGGCTTTCGCTTTTGGCGCGCGACGGACTTTGGGTTTTGCCGCAACTTCAGGCTCTGCGGCAGCAGTTTCCGCTTCTGCCGCAACCTCGGCAACCTCTGCAGTTTTCGCCTTTCGGCTAGCCCGCTTGGGTTTCGCCGGAGCCTTTGGCTCGACAGGCTGGGCTACCTCGACAGGCGCCTCGTCGGTCGAGACTTCTTCAGCAGTTGCTTCTGAATCAACCGAAGCTTTCCGGCGACCACCGCGCGAACGGCGAGGTTTGCGTGCAGGTTCGGTTTCAGCCGCTTCTTCATCACTGTTGTTTTCGGTAGGCTCAGGAACATCACCCTCGACACCTTCTTCGGCCGAGGCAGATTGTTCGTCGCGTTCCCGATTGCGTCCACCGCGGCGTCCACGGCGGCGGCGTTTGCGCTTGCCATTGCGGTCTTCACGGCTGTTTTCTTCTGATCGTTCCTCGACTTCGTCGGTTTCGACTTCGTCCTCGATTTCTTCGATATCGTCATCATCGTCGTCAAAATCGACAATCGGTGCCGGGATGGCCGGGCGTTCAGGGCGTGGACCGCTGGCGGTCACAACCATTTTTGCGCCTTCCACCTCGCCATTGGGAAGTACTTCGACGCGGACATGATAGCGATCCTCAATCTCGGCAAGCTCAGCCCGCTTGTTGTTGAGGATATAGATCGTCGCCTCCTGGCTGGCCTGCAACGAAATCTGGCTGCCATGGCCACGAGCCGATTCTTCTTCGATCAGACGGAGTGCCGACAGAGCAGAGGAAGAAGCCGTGCGGACCAGTCCGGTGCCTTCGCAATGGGGGCAGACACGGGTGGAGGCTTCAAGCACGCCGGTGCGCAAACGCTGGCGGCTCATTTCCATCAGGCCAAAGCTGGAGATACGACCAACCTGGATGCGCGCCCGGTCGTTTTTCAGCGCTTCCTTCATTGCCCGCTCAACCTTGCGGGCGTTGGAATGGTGATCCATGTCGATAAAGTCGATGACAACCAGACCAGCCATATCGCGCAAGCGCAACTGGCGCGCGATCTCTCGCGCGGCTTCAAGATTGGTGGCTAGCGCCGTCTGCTCGATACCATGTTCCTTGGTCGAGCGGCCTGAGTTGATGTCGATCGAAACCAGTGCTTCGGTCGGGTTGATGACGATATAGCCGCCTGATTTCAGCTGCACGACCGGATTGTACATCGCGTTTAGCTGATCCTCCACGCCATAGCGCTGGAAGAGCGAAACCGGGTCGGCATAATGCTGCACCCGCTTGGCGTGGCTCGGCATCAACAGCTTCATAAAGTCTTTCGCTGCCTTGTAGCCATCCGCGCCTTCGACGAGCACATCGTCTATATCTTTATTGTAAATATCGCGGATCGCGCGCTTGACGAGGTCGCTGTCCGAATGGATCAGCATTGGCGCTGCGCCCTTCAATGTGCGCTCGCGAATTTCGTCCCACAGGCGAGCCAGGTAATCAAAGTCGCGTTTGATTTCGGGCTTTGTGCGCGCAAGGCCGGCAGTGCGGATGATGCAGCCCATGGTCGCAGGCAGCTTCAAATCGGAAATGATCGATTTCAGCCGTTTACGATCCGATGCGCTCGAAATTTTCCGGCTTATGCCGCCGCCATGGCTGGTGTTGGGCATGAGGACGCAATAGCGGCCAGCGAGGCTGAGATAGGTGGTCAGGGCAGCGCCCTTATTGCCACGTTCTTCTTTCACGACTTGCACCAGCAGCACCTGGCGCCGGTGAATAACGTCCTGAATTTTGTAACGACGACGCAAGTTCAGGCGCTTGGCGCGTGCTTCGTCACTGGCCTTGGGCGCGCTACCGCGACCACCGCGTCCACGGCGACGACGGCCACGCTGATCCCGGCGACCGTCTTCATCGGTTGAAGCGTCGGGTGCGTTTTCACCATTCTCTTCGCCATTGGCTTCAAGGTCTGGCTCTTCGCCCTCAGTGATGTCGATAGTGTCGATGCGGTCGTCGCTTTCAACCTCGATGAAATCGGGGTCTTCTTCGTCGTGCGCATCGGAACGCATGATGTCCGAGGGCTCGTCTTCTTCAGCCTCTTCCTGTTCACGAAGAGCAGCCTCTTCGGCAGCGGCAGCGGCCTCTTCCGCGAGCAGGCGTTCACGGTCTTCTTTCGGGATCTGATAATAGTCGGGGTGGATTTCGCTGAAAGCGAGGAAACCGTGCCGGTTGCCGCCATAGTCGACAAATGCCGCTTGCAGCGACGGTTCGACCCTGGTGACCTTGGCTAGATAGATATTTCCCTTGAGTTGCTTATGTTCAGCCGACTCAAAGTCGAATTCCTCAATCGTGTTTCCTTTTACGACGGCTACGCGGGTCTCCTCCCGGTGGCGCGCGTCGACTTCCCCTACCGGCGTGAGGGGCGCAAGGCGCCGGACCGGGCACCGAAGCTGGTGGCCTTCGTGCAGGAGGAGGCCGGCGTGGTGGCCGGAGACCTCGGGGTCGACGCCGCCGGCCTGGTGTTCGGCGGTCGTTCGATGGGTGGTCGCATCTGCTCGATGGCGGTGGCCGAGGGGATGCCCGCCGTCGGCCTCGTCCTCATCTCCTATCCGCTGCACCCACCGGGCAAGCCCGAGAAGCTGCGCACCGAGCACCTGCCGGCGCTGGACCTGCCGTGCCTGTTCATCTCCGGCACGAAGGACCCCTTCGGCACACCGGACGAGTTCGCCGAGGCGCTGGCGCTCATCCCCGGCCCCGTCAGCACGGTGTGGCTGGAGGGCGGCCGCCACGACCTCAAGGGCAAGGACGACGCCATCGTGGCCGCCGTCCAGGAGTGGCTCCCGACGCTCGCCTGACGCACCTTGCGGGGGGTTCAGACGATGGTGACGGGCACCTGGAGGGGCAGGACGGGGACGAGTTGCTGGATGTCGGCGTTGTGCATGCGGATGCAGCCGTGGCTGAGCTCGGTGCCGATGGAGGCGTCGTCGTTGGTGCCGTG
>NZ_CALMSV010000026.1 GCF_937872355.1 uncultured Sphingorhabdus sp.
GCCCCGGCGCCGGTCGCGGAGATCGGCGATGTCCAGAAAGACCTGACAAGCTCGGGCTGGCCAGGACCGGGCGAGCTATACGATGAACTTACCGACAATATCATCGCAGAACTTGAGGCCGGGCGCGTGCCTGGGTCCAACCTTGGAGGACGGCGGCTGCGAAGGCGCCACTTGCCAAACGCCGCGACCGGGCGGAATTATTCCGGGATCAACGTGCTGATCCTTTGGAGCGCCGCGGCACGGCTTTTCGGGCCAGAGCGGGCCCACCTTCCGCCAGGCGCTCGCGCTCGGCGGCAATGTCCGCAACGGCGAGCGCGGCACGTCCGTCGTGTACGCCGACCGATTCGTACCCGACGACGAGAAGCGGCGCGCCCGAGCAGGCGCGAGCGGCGATTGATTGCTGCGCAATCTTGCTATGCTCGGACCCTTCCCTCCTAGTGATTCGCGCCTGCCATGAGCATTTTATCAAGCGATCCGATTACTCAGCTCGCATTCTCGATGTTCGAGAGCAAGGGTGTCTATGCTTTGCTTCTCGGCTCTGGTCTCTCTCGTGCAGCCGGGATTCCAACTGGATGGGAAATCACTTTGGACCTAGTTCGACGAGTCGCGCTCGCGCAAGGCGTCAAGAATCAGTCCGATTGGGCGACGTGGTATCGCAAAACGTATGGTGCGGAACCCGATTATTCAGCGATTCTAGCAGGACTGGCGGCCTCGCCTGCCGAACGGCGATCCATCTTACATTCGTACATCGAGCCTGACGAAGACGATCGTGCAGAGGGTAAGAAACTTCCGACAGCCGCGCACCATGCAATCGCGGGCCTGGTTCGCGACGGGTATGTCCGAGTGATACTAACGACCAATTTCGATCGGCTATTAGAAAATGCACTGCGAGAAGTTGGCGTTGAGCCAACTGTCGTCACCTCCGTCGACAGCTTGTCAGGAGCCGAGCCGCTCACACATAGCCCGTGCTACGTGCTGAAGCTTCATGGTGACTACAAGGATGCACGCATCCTGAATACCGACGAAGAGTTAGGCGTGTATCCGCCGCAATACGATGCGCTGCTCGACCGCATTTTGGATGAGCACGGTCTTATAGTTTGCGGTTGGTCAGGCGAGTGGGATGACGCGCTACGGGCAGCATTGTTGCGCGCTCCTAACAGGCGTTACCCTACTTTCTGGAGCATACGGGGGAAAGTTGGGAGCGGCGCAGAGCCCATCATCAGTCAGCGTAAGGCTGTGACCATTCCGGTTGCCGACGCCGATAGCTTTTTTCTGAAGTTGGCCGAGCTGGTGAAAACACTCGCCGAGACTCGGAAGCAGAGTCCGCTGACGATTGATATCCTCGTCGGCTCTATCAAGCGGTACGTTGCGAGGCCGGAATTTCGCATTCGACTCGATGAAGTCATCACACAGGAAGTTAACAAGCTTTTCGACCGCCTCGACGCGAAGGAGCTCTCTCCGCAGGGTGTGTGGTCCGTTGAGGAATTCCGCCGACGCCTTAAACTCTATGAGGCCACTACCGAGCCGCTCGCGAAAGCCTTTGGTGTTCTCGGACGATGGGGGGATGACGCCGAGCTTGCACTCATTGCCGATACGATCCGCGGCGTCGTTGCCAGGGCGAACAAGGTGGGCAGCGGCCTGAATATATGGCTTGATCTAAGGACGTATCCGGCCGTTCTGCTCATGACTGCATATGGGCTCGGACTTGCGAGAGCAGAGCGTTGGAAGACCTTGCATGACCTGTTTTCTCTCTCGATGCCTAGGGACGAGCGGGACCCAAAACGTCTCGTGAATTCGCTCTTCCTGTGGGACTGGAGGGGGTCAGACGACAATCTCTGGAATAACGTTGAAGGTTTCACGACAGGCAACAACCGCCGAAAAACACCACTCAGCGACCATCTATTCGACGTATCCTTCGAGTGGGGCACGGCGTTTTTGGGCGTCCCCACAGACAATGCTCTGCTGTTCGATCGTTTTGAGGCGCTGGGGGCGTTGGTCCACCTTGAAGAGAACAGTGAAAGGGCACTGAAGGATCAACTGGAGAACGGCGACAGGAAGGCTAGGATGTCTGTCGGTCGCATCGGCTGGCGAAGCGAGGGGCGACGCTCAATAGAACACGAGCTGAAATCAACTCCTACCAGGCAACAACTGCTTAAAGCAGGGTTCGCATTGGGCAGTGAAGCATACCTCGATCTATTCTTGGAAAACCTATCACGGGTAGCACGATGGATGGAGTGGCGCTGACACTCCACCTGGCGATACCGGCCAGGGAGCAGCCGGACGATGTCTATACGCCTGAGAGAACTGTTTGCCTGTACGGAGCAAGGCGGCGCTTTCGTCGCCGAATCTGCCGATGGTCGACTCCTGCATATTGGCGAGGTGCCCTCCGGGCTCGCCTGCAACTGCGTCTGTCCCGGCTGCGGAAGGCGGATGGTTGCGAAAAAGGGAGATGTGCAGGCCCACCATTTTGCGCACAATGCTCAGCAAGATGGCCGGTCATGCGCGTCCGCCGGCGAGACGGCCCTGCATAAGTTTGCGAAACTCATTTTGGATGAGCGCCTGGAAATTACTTTGCCAGCGCAGGTCGTGGAGGAGCAGAAGGATCGCGAAGTTGTTGTCCGGGCGGCGAAGCGTACTTTCGATCGAGCGATCCTAGAAACCAAAGATGGGCAGATCGTTCCCGACGTCGTGCTGCTCTTACGCGATCGCAGGCTCATCGTAGAATTCAAGGTCACTCATCCGTGCGACTCAATAAAAATCGCCCGGATCCAAGCGATGGATGTCGGCGCAATCGAGATCGACCTCTCCCAGTACCGCGACCACAAGCTCAGCGAGATCGGAGACCGGATACTTTACGACGCGCCGCGAACATGGCTGCACAATCCGCGGGAACGTGAAGCGCGCGCACGCCTCGAAGTGAGAGCGCTACAGCGAGCAGAGGAGAGGCGGACGCAAATCGAAAATTACCGCGGCTCCTATCGCCATCGTTCACCGTCAGAATCCCCGGGAAGCGGGGCATGCGAATCTTCGGCCCGGAAAAACGGCCTCGCCGACCTCATCAATCTGCCGGTATATGGGGCTGGTTGCTTCACAGTGGCCGTTGCGGAATGGCAAGCGGCTATTCTGGAAGCATTGCTCGCTCCAACGAAAACGCCTTTCCGAACTCGAAATGGGCTCGCGGCACTCCGAAGCAGACGATGGCTCGACTCATCGTTTGCTGACATTTCGGACGAAATCGTATGTGGGGTGCGAGCGGCCGGGATTCCGTTCAACTCCCCCTTCCAGGCCGTCGAAGCATATCTAACGCAACTCGAGCGCCTTGGCTTCGTTCATTCGGATCCGACTGAGATTTGGCGGCCCTCACATACGCTACAGGCACGGATCGATAAGGCGCGCGAGCTCCGCGCGCGACCGGTCAAGCGTACGCGCGAGCTCCGTCAATTAGTTGAGGAGCTGATTGCCACTCTTCCAGCGGATGAGACCGCTGCTTTCGTATTTGAACAATGGTGGAGTTCAATGCTCCCGGAACGCGGCCATTCACCTCGTGATGCGATCGACTTCGATGAAACGAAGTGGCGATCGCTCACGAACGACCTGGATAATATCGCGACGCAAATCCGGTTCTCGCCGCGAGAACGCTTAGACCTTTTTGGGCTTCCCTACCACGGCGCCCTGGCGCGCGCACTTGAGCGCAAGCATGCAGAAGAAGCCGAACGTCAACGCGCCAATCAAGCGAAAATCGAGGCAGATAAAGCTGCCCGCGTCGCCGATCTGCAGCATCGCGCGCTTCGACAGATCGGGAGAGAAGCGGAACTCTGGCTCGTGACGACAAACTCTAACACTGGGGGACGCCCTCCCATCGAGGTCGCTTTGGATAGCGAAGCTGGTCACGAGGATGCGGTCCGCGCGCTCCATTACCGAGCAAGAGAGATTGAGGTTCAGCATCGAGCAAGCGAGCGGAAGGCAAAAGCCGTGGCGGAGCTCGCCGCGCTCGCCCAATCCCGGTATTACGACGACGAGCGAGCTAATTTATGGATGCGAGGCAGGAGGCGGGAATTAGGTGGTAAATCGCCGGAGGAGTTCACGGTTGATGATGCTACCCGGCAGCGGTGTAGTGAGCTGCTACCTACGAAACGTTCGCGTCGATAGGAACTCGGATGTTCTGTGTCAATACACCGCATAGAGACAATGAACCGGCCTTCTAAAAAGCACCACTTCGTACCACAGGCGCAGCTTCGAAATTTCTCTGCGGACGCGGAGCGCCGTTTTCTCTATGTGCTCGACAAACAAACGGATCGATCATTCCGAACTTCGATCCTCAACGCTGGCTCAGAGAACGACTTCAACACCATCAGTCTCGGCGCCAGCAAGTGGAACTTCGAAGATCTGTTCCAGGAAGTCGACACCCGGTCGGCTTTGCTTATTGCGGAGATCCTCTCGCGCAAATCGCTAGCCTGGCTATCCGAGGATGATCGGCTTGCTTTGGCCGACTTGTTCGCCACCCAGATGCTTCGCACGCATTTCAGTCGAACCACGCGGGCGCACCTCGCTGATCGTCTTCGGGAGATCACACGGCAGCTCGGCTACGATCCGGATCAGAATCCGACCATGGCGACGCCCCCCGATGCAGCACTGCGCCTCGGCGCAGTACGGACATTCCTTGATCGCAGCGAGCAGGTCGTCGCGCTTCTGCGCCTGTATCCCGCCTTATACCGAGCAAACGGGGACCATCGGTTCATAATCTCTGATCATCCCACCGCAGTGATGAATGCTTTTCCCTATGGGGAACTCGGACTTACTTCGCACGGCATACTAGTCGTCCTGCCGATCTCACCAGAGATTATGATTGCCTTGCACTGCCCGACAATTGTGAAGCGCTATGAGTTCGCTGAACAAGCGAGTCTCGAGGCAGATCAAAAGGAGCGAGTGTTCCGATACAGAGACGGCCTCAGGTCCGGCAATCCGATCGATATTGATGAAGATGCGGTCCTGTTCCTCAATCATCAGCAAACGGTTCATAGTGCGCGGTACCTCTACGCGGCCACCGACACATTCGATCGCGCGCGTGAAGCGTTGGAACAGCAACCTCACCTTCGGTCCGTCACGACACACCTTACGTTCGGCGAAATGGGACGGCCGTCTAAACGACATTCAGAGATGCAATCGGGAATACACCTCGTAGTACGCGGTCCTGCCGATCACGGGATCCTCACAATCGAGGAAATCGATCCTTCCGGAGAAGGGATCACCGCTCGGACCGGCCAGATCACATTGTTAGCCCAAATGGCATCGGATCAGGGCATGCTCCGTGTCGAACTCTACGTCGATGGACGCCCCATGCGCACCTTGGGCGCTGCCATGGTGGAGCCTCTTGGAAACACAGCCGATGGCTGGTTCCGCGTAGTTCACCGCGATGCCAGTTTGAGAGAGTTAGGCAAGCGTCTCGATCGCAACCGCTTGTAGCCTTCCATTTCCGGCGAGCAGGTCCCCGATATCAAACTTCGAGCAGTTGGCAGCACAGGCCTGTTCCACAGCATGCAGCGCAACCTCTCACGTCAAAAGCACTAGGTGACAATACAAGCGTCCGCGAGCCGCGCTTCCTCGTCCATCCGATTTGCACGCTACAGCACTCTGGACTTGGGGGCGGCATCAGGGGACCCTTTGTTTGGCATCGTAGACAATTTAGATCGATGCATGGCAATTGGGTTACGCGTAGATGGCGCCGAAACGGGTCAGCAGGAATCTCGTCAGCCACCACAACGGTAGGTCTTCTGGCGAGCCCGCACCGACAGCGTCGCGCCATGGATATGCGCATCTCACTCAGCGCGGTTTTGATCTTATCGGGGGATCATCGAAGCGCTTGCAGGGACTCATGGTTGAGAGTGATAACAACAAGCGGCGCCGGCTCGTCGAGTTCAAGGATGGTTGCCGCTATGGCAAATTTGGAAGAACTAAAGCTTATGAGCTGATCGCCCACGAGAGGATCAGGGCCTACAAGATGGGGGGCAAGACCATGATTGATCTCAACAGCATAGATGAATATCATGCTTCGCTGCCGAGGGTCGAAACGAGAGCAAGCTAGGCCGCCGATCTGCGCAGCCGCTAAGTCCTCACACTGCTGCCATGACCGAAAACACCGATAATGCTCCGTTCGACCCCGCGCTGGGGGCCATCGAACCGCACGCCGGAACGCTGACCGCACCGCCGGACGGGCAACAGCTTTACAAAATCATGACGATTGAGAACCTGCTCCGGTCGGTGAGCGGCGGATACCTCTATTTCAACCGGGTCGATAGCTACAAGGACTTCCGGAATGCCGACGGGCATGACGGTGAGCAGTTGCAACAAGATCGCGCCGCCAATGAGGCCGCCAACTTCGAAAGGGCACCCGATTTCTCTGGGGCGGACTATTATGACCGCTGCCGAAACCGGACCTATGCGTGCTGCTTCTCGCTGGAGAACTCCGACTACATCTGGCACGAGTACGGGAACGGCAGCGCACATGGTAAAGTCGGCATCGCTTTCGATTTCGCGAAGCTGCGTGCCGTCATCAATGAGATCATGAGCGTCAGGAATGGACTGCTGTACCGGGGAAACGCCTGCAAGCAGATATTCTCCGTAAACTACGGAATCGTCGATTATTTGTCGTGGGAAGAGGTGCGGGAAAATATCGATCGGATGCCCAATCCGATCCGCTACACCTACGTCAAGGACAAGAGCTATGCTGATGAGCGCGAGTTGCGTATTTCGCTTTCGGCGATTGGCATGGGACATTTTGTCTTGGCCGATGGCACGAAAATGGAATTTGCCCCCGGACTCGAACTCGGCTTTGATTATCGAAAGGCCATGACAGATGGCACGATCACGGAGGTTTTTCCCGGCCCCGGCTGCGACCTCGATTTCCTCCGCGATGAACTCGGCAAGCTCGGCATCAAAGCGGTAGACGGCGCGGCCTAAAGGCTAGGCAGATAATCCAGCGGCACTTCGCCGCCGCTGTGCGTCCCAATCTATAGGTCTTGTTCGGGCGCCGGCTTCTTTAAACCGCGCGGCTCCAGTAATTCGGCGGGGGTTTCTTGCAGGCCACAGAATGCGCTTATCCGGTGATTACCGTCGAGGATGCTCAAGCCATCGGGAAGCCTTATCGCAACTAGCGGCTTTTCGAAGACGCCATTCTTCATCAGGTAATCGGCCCCCCTCTTGAATCGCCTCCCGGTCTCCTCATCAATGGTGCCGCTTGCTTTCTCCATCAATATCTGCGCCACAATGACCTTCGTACCCTGGCAGAGATTTGCAAAGCCACAGTCAGTCGTTTCGCGCTTCCAGCTAACCTCTCGCCACCATGAAAGGGGCCTGTATCCAAGGATGGCTGCCCATGCGTGATTGCCGAGCGGCTCCGGCGGCGGCCAACCCGTATCGCCAGCGCTGCGGTTTGCGAGGTAGAACAGCCACAGTTCAATGACTGCATCGGGCCAATGCGGAAGATAGCGCTTTATATCGGCTAGAGATACCTCCGGCGGTCGCCACTTCTTCTTCAGAATCTCGGCGAGTTCTATAGCTTCGAGCAGCGTTAAGCTCCACAATTCCTCGACGAGCTTCGGCACATCAGCCATGGCATGATCCTGCGGTCATGATTTCATTACCACTATCACGCAAACGCCAAACGGAGGCGCACGGCGGCTTTCTGCTTTCCGGTTGCCGACGTGCCCTCATCGTTAAGCAGGGTCGAGGCGATCGAGCGGAAGCCGCGGGCGTAGTGGTCGCTGCCGGCGCTTTCAGTGTTGGTCTGGCCAGGCGCAACCGACTCGCCCCGAAGTCGTTCAACACGAGGTACGTATCTCGCTCGGCATCGTGGGGCAAAGTGTAAAGACTACGCATGACAAGGCGCTCCCTTGACCTCGCGATATCAAGTTTGGGCGATCCTATCGGGATTCGAGTCGGAGCCGGGTTCGATTCCGGTCGTGGCGCTTGTGGAGACCAGAACGGCATGGGGCGCGCCTGCTGCCGGGGAGCCTGCTGGCTTATTTTTTGCCAGCGAGTACCGCGCGTCTCAGCTTGCTGGTATTTCTGCTGGTATCGGCAGCAATCCGTGACTAAAATCGCCATAAATTCGGATAGTTAAGGAAATAGGTGACTGCCGGCCAGGGGCACCAAGCTTCGCTGCTTCGCAGCTAGGCTTGGCGCGGCCCGCCCCGCTCTCGCGTAGCGAAGCAGTGGAGCTTGCCTGGCGAAGCCGGGCGCGGCATATTGCGGGCGCCCGCATCACCATGTGCGAACGGTGCTACAAAGAATGCACACGGGTTTGACAGGTACAGCCGAGA
>NZ_CALMSV010000027.1 GCF_937872355.1 uncultured Sphingorhabdus sp.
TCGTGCCTGCCGTCGACAACGTGCCCGGTACCATCGACCTCGACGGCTACTACAGCCCCGATCCCGCCAAGGCGTCGCGCGGGGCGCTGGTCGGCGATTGGCTCGCGTCGGGCAAGGCCCCTGAA
The DNA here is from genome assembly GCF_937872355.1 of uncultured Sphingorhabdus sp. Lineage (GTDB taxonomy): Bacteria > Pseudomonadota > Alphaproteobacteria > Sphingomonadales > Sphingomonadaceae > Sphingorhabdus_B. The sequence goes on from NZ_CALMSV010000027.1 coordinate 126, forward strand.
ATGGACGCGCTGCCCGGCTTTAACCCGTTCAACCTGCTCCTCACCGGGCCGGACGGTGCGATGCTGCTGTCGAACCTGCCAGAGCCGCAGCGCGTGCCGCTCGGCCCCGGAATCCACGGGCTTTCCAACGGCCATCCGGGCGAGCCCTGGCCGCGCAAAACCTCGATGGAAACCGCGCTTTCCGGCTGGATCGACCGCGGCGCATCACTCGAAGAACTTTTCACACTGCTGCGCGACGAAACCCTGCTCGACGATGGCGGTGTGCCGATTTTCATCAAAGCGCCGATCTATGGCACGCGGTGCAGCACCGTCGTGCTGGTCGATCATCAAGGGCAGGGCAGCATCACCGAACGCCGCTTTCAGCCCGATGGCAGCGATGCCGGAGAGGTGCGGATCGATTTCCGTTGGTAACGCGCGCCGCTTATTTCTTCCGCAAAGCCTCGGCCAGTGCCAGCGCGGTGTTGAGGTTGCCGAAAACGACGCTCGCCTCCGCGCGGCGGATTGAAGGTTTGTCCTTGCCTCGTTCATAGGCCTCGACCGACAGAAATTCATCCCGCTTCAACCCATTGATAATACTCAAAAACTGGGGACCTTCGAACATCATTGAAGAGAGATATTGGATAAAGACCATATTGCCCTTGTTCCAGCGCTGCTCCATTGCCGTGCCTGCGGCATTGTACAGCCGGACCGGCTTATCGGCATCCATCGCGTCGTTTCCGGTTTTGAATAGAGCTGGATACACTTCAAGCCCTGCAACCTTCCCTTCATCGGCGGCCAGCCCGATCATCCGCATATTTGCATCGGCATCAATGCCGACCTCACAACGTGCGGAGTTGGTGCCGATGTTCGGCCAGCTGCAATGAAAGTCTGCGGCTCCGATACTCGACAGCTTCCGGCGCGGCAGGCGGCTGGGGTCGAGCGCGATGCTGACGCTGCCTTCGTTATAGACGATGCGGCCCTTCACCCCCTGCAGCGTGAATTCTTCAGAGCGCATCACGGCAATCTTGTTGCCGCTGGCATCCAATGTCTCGACACAGCCCAGCGTGCCGCCGAGCAGCGGGCCTTTGATCGACGTATTGACCGTCTCGCGCTCGATCCCCGGCTTGGCCTTGGCGATTGCGGCCAGATCGGCGGGGAGGGGCGCGATGGCAGCGCCGACGAGCGGGGGGGGTGCGGCTGGTGCGGGCGGCGCGGCAGTCAGGGCGGCAGGCACGCTCAGGCCCGTGGCTAGGGCCAGCATCACGCCAGCCGGTCGGAAAAAAGGCATAGAAACAGCATCTCCGCAGGTCGCACGACCCCGACGCCTGCCTATGATGCACGTGCCATATCCTGTGGGCTGGGGCAAGCGCTGGACGGAGAGCTTGGTTAGCTGGGGCCCAGCGGGCACTTCGCCGAGGGGAGATTCTGAAAGCAGCAGAGTTGCATCAAAAATCTCCGCGTCCTCTGCGCCTTTGCGCGATGAAAAAATTGCCTCACGCAGAGGCGCAGAGTTCGCAGAGGAGAGGATTGAAGCTACACGGCCCTGAATCAACCGTAGCGCTGAGCCTGTCGAAGCACGCCCATAGGTCTGCGCTATGACTGATGGGCGCCGTTCACCTCCGGTGGCCTTCGGCTCGACAGGCTCAGGGCTACGGTGAACAAGGCTATTGGTTTCTGGATGTGTTTCGAGCGGCCCATCCATCGATTTATACTCGATCGGGGCGTCGTCTTCTTCCTCGCTCTCCTCGAAACCCGCAGATTCTTCAGAAAGTAGAAGCGACGCCCTTACCCTTGCCCGGGCTTCCATCTCGCTGTGCGGCAGGGCATCTTCGAAGAACAAATCCCAATAGTCTTCGGTTCTCGCCCCTTTGTCGATCAGTTGCAGAAACCAGTCAAAGCGCGTCGCCACCGCCATCACCTCGGCCAAGGTGGTCGCCGGATTGACGCGGTCGAGCAGGGCAAGCGAAAGCTTACTATTCTGCCGCGTGTAGGTGGTGACGCCTTCTTCGCGCACCCAGCGCGCTTCCTCGCCCTTGATCGCGGCGGTCATCAGCCGGTCGGATACCACCCGCCGCGCGATGATGAGGGCAGCCTCCCACCCCAGATTGAAGGCATAGCCACGCGCGGTGCGGCGCAACGAATAGCCGCCGCCGACGCTCATCCCCACGCTGCGCGCTGCATCCTCGACCAGGCCGTTGTCGGCGAGATGCGACAAAAACGCCGCCTGCCGCCCACCGCTCCAGCCATCGGCGCGGGATTCGTATCGTAGATAAGCGGCGGCGGGGAGCTTGGCGTCGCTATCGTGGCGGAGGGGGGAGGGGTGGTTCATGGCATGCGTCCTTTATCGAAAAGGCACAGGGCATATGCGAAGGGAGGGCGTGTAGGACAGCGCGGAATTTTGCTGTTGATATGGAAGGCAAATCTTGCTTCTTTGCGGCATCAACAAACGAGGGGTCGTCATGAAATCTGAAATAACCGGAAGTGCTGCATTCGCGGCACTCGTGCTTTTGGCATCGCCATTGGCCGCGCAAACTGCAGAAGCGCCCGCCGAAGCGGCACCGGCACCGGCCGAGCCTGTGCCTGCTGCGGCACCGGCACCGACCGAGCCTGTGCCTGCTGCGGCACCCGCGCCCGCTGCGCCTGTTTCCGAATGCGAATTGCGGGTCTGGCCCACCGAAAATTATCTGGGCGTCAATATGGGGCTGCTTTCGGGGTTCGGCATTGTCGGCGCACTGGCCGATCAGGAAGTGCACAAGGGCAAGGTGCAGACAGTCAAAGATTTGATGCGCGAATATCTGGGCCCCGAGGTGCAGCTGGAAGAGCTGAACCGGATGGGCATTCTGAAAACGCTGAAACTGCCTGAAAATTACCGCATCGTTATCGAACCGCCGACACCGTTTAACGAGGATTTGAAAGACAATCCCGAACTGAAGGCCAAGGTGAAGGCGATGAACGCCACGATCAAGGCGAAGAAGCGGCTGACCGATTCCCAAAGCAAATGCTATGCAGAGCTGATCACCACGCACATCTTTTACCACAAGGCGATGATGTATGGCAGCAACCTGTTCACCGGCTGGATCTATCGCGATTTCAAGGACAAGGCCGTCGCCCCGGTCAATTTCACCGGCCAGGTGAAAAACCCGCTGGAATATTTCCCGCCCAAGACGACCGAAGATGTCGAGAAGGCCAAGGTTGAACTGCGCGACGCCTATTCCAAGGATTTCGTCGAATATACCGAAAAGAAGGTGCACGGCGCGGCGAAGAAATAAGGCTGGCTGCCTCTCTTCCTTTTGCGCGCAGCGCCATAAATATTTTCACGCAAAGACGCCAAGTCGCAAAGATAAGGGTGCTTGTTTCGATTCCTCTCCTTCGTGTCTTTGCGTCTTTGCGTGAACTAATCCAATTCTCGCACCCCCAGCACCGCCGCCATCGGAAGCGGGCCGTATATGTGGGGGAAGAGGGCGTTGCCCCGCGAAACCTCCCACTTCACGCTCTCGCCTAGCGCGGCCAGATCGACCTCGGTAATCACCAGACCAGATTGGCCTGCAAAATGCTTGTCGAGCGTGCCCTGCAACTGATCGGCGGCGGAGAGGTGGATATAGCCATCGGCCAGATCCACCGGCGCACCGTGGAACATACCGTCGGCCTGGAACTGCGCCCATTGGTCGGCGGTGAGGATTTTATAGGCGGTGCCGGGATGGGGGGTGGTCATGGCTTGGGCGTTTTGGCCTTCGCCTTGTGCGCGGCGATATCGGCATCGATCTGCGCGATCCGCATGCGTTCGGGTGAATCCTTGGGCAGCCCCTTCAACCGCGCGGTCGCCCACAGGCTGCGGCGTTCGGATTCGAGTGCTTTGAGATAGAGATCAGCCATGGCGCGGGCCTAGCGGGTTATGGCGGTGGGGGAAATCATATTCAATCAATGTGGCCTGCTGATTGTAACAGCTTTATCTCGGCATCGGTCTTGGGTTTGTAGGACACAAATTCCCGATAGCCAAAGGTGATGCCGAGCTGGTGCATCAGCTCGCGATCTATTTCTGAATAAAGTATCGCAATCCCTTTAGGAGCTAGGATATCGCGCGCGCCCCCATCTTTCCGAAGGCGTTTCATGAAATCGTCCTGAGCGGCAATGGCCTGAATCTGGACACGCGATAATGGCACTTCCAGATAGCGTTCGAACAAGGTCGCAAGTCGTTTCTTTCCGCCCTTGATCGCCATAATTTCTTCTCGATCTGTCGTGCTTACGATTGTCCAGAAATTGGGTGTGTAGGCGAAATCCTGAACCATCCACCAGATGTTGCGTGTTCCTTCGGCGGAGAAGCTCGTTTTGCGGTCCCGGTTTTCGCCGGAACGAAGATACTCGGAACGAGCTCGGGCGAGGCCAACGGCGCAAGTCGATTGCTCTTCGTTTACGCGAAGCAATATGCAAAGATGGCCGATAGCCTCTAACGGGATCATCCAGCCTGATTTTCCGCCTGTTGTTGATTTGACGTCGACCTCCTTGCCACCGATCAGCAGGTCAAGGACAACACCTTTGGGAACTTGCAGCCAATCGCGGAGCAAGATTTCGAATTTGGTACCAAGATAGGTTTTCTCTGTTTTCTCAAGGTCGGACAGAAAATAGCGACCAGTTCGGGCGGTATCGATAACTTCGTCGATGGCTGAGCGGAAGAAAGAGCGCAGCTTTTCCTCGAACAGCTCTTTGCCTTTGACGGCCACCAGCAAATCACGTTCCAGTGAAGACAGGTCGGTGAAATCAATATGGCTCTCGGATAGAGGTTGATAGCCGCTATCGTCGAACAAGCTCACGCAGCGCGCACCAGAAAATTCTTCTGCACTGAAAGTGCAATCCTGATCCGGTCCGCCACAGCCCTTGCCACCGGCGGGGGGAAGGCATTACCGACTTGGCGGTAGCTGACGGTCTTGCCACCGTAGAATTGCCAATTATCAGGAAAGCCCTGTAATCGTGCGACCATGCGCACGGTCAGTCGTGGCATGCCCACGAAATCGTGGCCTGGAGCTTCGTTGAACAGGCTCTTGCCCTCCACGCCTAGCGTTGCCCAGGCGGCGCGCGCGCGGGTGGGGCCAAGATCGGGGCCGCCATGTTTTTTGCTGCCGCCGACGATGGTGGGGGCGATTTCATTGGCGCGCTCTGCCCAGCGTTCGGCACCTAACCATCCATTGGCGGCCATCAGGTCTTTCAGCGTCTCGCCCCCCGTTGGCGGATTGTGCGGGCGCACTTCGGGCCAGTCAAAGGCATCTACAATACCTTTGTGCAGCGCGACGATCACTACGCGCGGGCGCAATTGCGGCACGCCAAAGTCGGAAGCATTGAGCAAGCGCCAGCCGACACGATAGTCCATCTTTTCCAACTGGCGCTTCAAACCATTGCGATAATCTTCAAATACCGCCGAAAGGAAGCCGCGAACATTTTCGATCATGATCGCTTTAGGACGGATTTCGTCGATCAGGCGAAGCGCGGCCGGGAAAAGGTTGCGCTCGTCACGCTCCCCTAATTGCTTACCGGCAATGGAGAAAGGCGGGCAGGGCAGGCCACCTGCAAACAGATCAGTTCCCGCAAACGGCCGACCGTCAAAGTCATTCATATCGGCGCAGCGTACATCCCAATTCGGTCGGTTGAGGCGCAACGTGGCGGCAAAATCGGCTTCAATCTCAACCAGCGCATTGTGCCGGAAACCGGCCTGCTCCAGACCTAAAGCCTGCCCTCCTGCACCGGCGCAAAATTCGATCGAGTTCATGGGTTGCGTCCTCTCAAGTCAAAGAGAACATATACGGAACAAGTTCATTGCCATCTTCCCCCCCCGCACCCCCCGCCTGCGCAAACATATCGGCCTCATCGCTCGCAGCCTCAGCCGCCCCGTCATTGGCGGGCTTTTTCTTGCGCTTGTCGAAGCTATCCCAAACCTCACCCCAATTGCCGCGGGTGGACGCTTTCGAATATTCGGTCGCGCGGGTTTCGAAGAAGTTGGCGTGCTCCACGCCGTTGAGCAGTGGTGCGAGCCACGGCAGCGGGTGATCGTCCACCATGTAGATTTCGGGCAGGCCAAGTTGACGCAGACGCCAGTCCGCAATGTAGC
>NZ_CALMSV010000028.1 GCF_937872355.1 uncultured Sphingorhabdus sp.
CATTAGTCTCGCGCCGCGTGACAGCGATGGTCGAGATGCATTGCGGTGCAAAGACGAACCAGGCGAGGAACGCAAGCGCAGTTGCCAGCGACCAATTCCCCGCCAGCTTCATCCCAAGGCTCGACGCCTGCTCCTCTTCATCATCGGCATCAATGGCATAAGCGGTAGCGAGTGCTGAAACGGCAACCTCGCGCGCGGCCATGGCCGGGATGATGGCAAGCGCAATGTCGTGGTTGAAGCCTATGGGCTCTACTGCCGGTTCGATGACCGAAGCGATACGGCCAGCCGCCGAATATTCGACCTGGCTCTCGCTGCTGCCAACCGGAACCGTGGGGAAGCTGAGCAATGCCCAGAGGACGATGGTGGCAACGAAAATGATCGTACCCGCGCGGCGGAGAAAGACCAGCGCGCGCTGCCATAGTCCCAGCGCGATATCTAGGATCCGCGGCAGTTGATAGCGCGGCATTTCGATGAGGAAGCTGCCCCCGCGGCTTTGCGTCACAAAGCGCTGGATGACCGCGGCGGCCAGCATCGCGCCGACAATGCCCAATATGTAGAGCGCAAACAGCACCAGCCCTTGCAGGCCGATGCCGGGGCCGACAGCGGCCGAAGGAATGAAGGCGCCGATGATCACCGTGTACACGGGCAAGCGCGCCGAGCAGGTCATCAGCGGCGCAATTAGAATTGTCGCCAGCCGCTCCTTCTGATCCATGATCGACCGGGTCGCCATGATGCCGGGAATGGCGCAAGCAAAGGAGGACAGCAGCGGAATGAAGCTGTGCCCGGACAGGCCGACCGCCGCCATCATCCGATCCATCACAAAGGCGGCGCGCGTCATATAACCTGACGCCTCGAGCAGAAGGATGAAGAGGAAGAGGATCAATATCTGCGGCAGGAAAACGACTACCGCGCCGACACCGGCGATAACGCCGTCGGTCAGGAACGACCGGAAAATATTGTCGGGCAACACCCCGCTTATTGCATCAGTCAGTATCGCAAAACCAGTTTCGATCCAGCCGATCGGCGCCTCTGACCAAGCGTAGACCGCCTGGAACATCACAAACAGCAAAGCGAGCAAGACGACTATGCCGCCAACAGGATGCAACAGGACATTGTCGAGCCGCCGCGTCCACTGCCGCCCTTGTGTTTCGCTGACGATTGCGGCGCGCGAAATTTCATGCGCCCGCTTGGTGATTTCAGCGCGTCCTTGCGGTACCTCCGGCGCATCAATGTGCGTGCTCAATTCCTGCGCAAGCTCGTCGAGTAGTGCATCGAGCCCGCGTTTGCGCACCGCAACGGTCGGCACCACCGGCACGCCCAAGGCAAGTGCGAGTTTCTGTGCATCAAGCTCCAGCCCATCGCGTGAAGCGAGATCGACCATGTTGAGTGCGACTACGGTGGGGAGGTCCTGCCCGATCAGTTCGAGCGCAAAGCGCAGATGGTTGTCGAGATTACCGGCATCGACGACGACGATCAGCGCATCCGGCCGGCGCTGCCCCTCAAATCGCCCTAGCACGACATCACGGGTTACCGCTTCGTCGAGGCTATCGGGTTCCAGGCTATAGGCGCCGGGAAGATCGATCAGTTCGACCGGACGTCCGTCGGCAAAAGAAGACCGCCCTGATTTGCGCTCAACCGTGACGCCGGGATAGTTTGCGATTTTTTGGCGTGCGCCGGTAAGCGCGTTGAACAATGCGCTTTTCCCGGCATTGGGATTGCCGACCAAAGCGACCAAGGGAACCGCTTCGGTCATGTGTCCTGCTCACAGCTGATGGCGATGGCAACTTTGCGACGCAGTGCAACCGTCATGCGGCCGATGCGAACAGCGATGGGATCGCGCCAAAACAATATGCCCTTGTGCAGCGCCTCCACCGTCACCCCGGCGTCAAAGCCCAGCGAACGCAAGCGATGCCCTTCGGTTTCCGGAATTGCTGTCCAGTCAATCGAAGTGATGCGGGCCGAAGCGCGAATAGGGAGGGTGTCGAGATTCACGAGCGCTTTTTGATAATGTTTCGCAATAAAGGCAAGTGCAATATCTAACGCGGCGGATAACGCAAACGTCCGATGAAGCGCGACAGGCTGGGCATATATTCACGCCGTTTCTTAGCCTGCGCCTTGGCCTTTTCGAACTGCATCACATTTTCGATGCGCCGGTCGAGGAACGCCCGCGTTTCGGCAAAACCTTCGCTTTCGTCATTGACGAACACCGCCAGTGTCGACGCATAGACCGCCGAGAGCGTCATTCGTTTGGTATAATGGTTGAAATCGGTCGCGGTATCGCCGGCCAATCGCCACATCCGGTCTGCACTGCGCCAACCGACGCGTGTAGCGGTGGCGAGATTTTGCGGCATCGCCATTATTGCCATTGCCCGGCGCTGGCCTTCGCGATCGGGAGCAGCGATTTCGAGTCGGGTGGCGACGAGAGCAGTTATCCGTTCACGAATTTTCATCGCAGCAAGTTTTTCGGGTGGCAGGCGGCGCGCCATTTCCGCATCGACCGAACCAATCCAAGCCTCGATCAATGCCATCGGTCCGCCCTTCAGCGACAATCCGGCCAGATCGGGATCAACACCGACCTCAACAGCGGCGGCCTCAACAGCTATATCGTTCCAGCCATCAAAGGCTGCATGTGCTGCTAAACGCGGAGCGACAGCCTCGCGGATTTCATCGAGCGTCGGATCAGCGGGAAGCGGCGAAGAAGCCATGGATAACATCTAGGCCTTTGGCCGCGCTTCGGCAAGGCGCACAAGCACGAGAGCCGCCATCACCATCGCTCCGCCAACATAGTCGAGCGGGGTGAGGGCTTCGTCAAAAGCTGCCCATCCTGCAAATGCCGACAGCGCAGGCTGCAGCAATAAGGCCAGCCCGATGATGAGCGGGCTGAAATGCGGCAGGGCGTAGGTCAGGAAGCCTTGCCCCAGCACCTGGCTAGACAAAGCGAGGATGATAAGCGGCGTCCAGTTTCCGGGTAATATTTGCTCGCCCGCAAACCATGCGACAGGCAAAAGAAACAAAGCCGCAGAACCCGATGCCAGCGCCAGCGAGGACCAGCTCTCGGTGCTTTCGCGCACCCGGATCATCGCCAAAAGGTAAAAGGTATAGAAGAGCCCGGCGAGCAAGCTCAGCCAGTCCCCCTCAAAGTGCTCGGGTGAGATTTCAAAACTCTGCCCCATCAGCAGGGCTGCCCCGGCAAAAGCGAGCAGGATTGCTGCAGCCTGCATTGGCGGCGGCAATTTGCGTGCAAGGAAAATGCCGTAGATCGCCAAGAGCAGACTGGCGCAGTTGGCCAGCAGCGTCGCATTGCCAAGCTTGGTTTTGAAGATGCCGATATGCCAGGCGACGATATCTACCGCAAAGAAGAAACCTGCGAGCAGCACTAGCCCCAGCAAACCCTTGGGCATCGACTGGATCCGGAAGCCTGCACGATAACCGATAAAGGCCAAAAACGGCGTCGCCAACGCCAAGCGCCAAAATCCGGTGGCGATCGGCCCGGTATCGGCCAGCCGCACGAGCAACGGACCGAATGCTATGCAAACATTACCCGCGATCAACGCGGCGAAGGCAAGCGCAGGGGCCTTCTGAAAGATTTGCTTGTCCGACATAAACCCCCGTTGCAATTTGCAACCCGTATCCGCATGTTACACAGCAAGCAACGCCAATAGGGAAAGCAAGCATTCATGACCACAAGCCTTTTTGATCCGATCCAGCTCGGCGCGATCCACGCCCCCAACCGCATTTTAATGGCTCCGCTGACGCGCGGGCGAAGCGAAGGGGTGCATGTGCCAATCAGCGCGCTGAAGGCAGATTATTATGCCCAGCGAGCCACTGCTGGCCTGATCATCGCCGAAGCGACCGGCATCACTCAAGAAGGCTCGGGCTGGCCTGCAGCCCCCGGCATCTGGTCCACCGAACAGGTTGAGGCGTGGAAGCCGGTGACCGAAGCCGTGCATAAGGCCGATGGCCGCATCATCTTGCAGCTTTGGCATATGGGCCGCCTTGTACACCCCGATTTCCTCGGCGGTGCACAACCGGTTTCGGCTTCGGCAACGACGGCGCCTGGCTATGCCCATACCCCGACAGGGAAGAAGGATTATGTCGAGGCGCGCCCGCTGCGCCTCGATGAAATCCCGCGTGTCATAGGCGATTATGTCCATGCGGCAAAGAATGCGATGGCGGCAGGATTTGACGGCGTTCAGATCCACAGCGCCAATGGCTATTTGCTCGACCAGTTCCTGCGCGGCAATTCCAATCTGCGTGACGACGACTATGGCGGCTCGATTGAAAACCGCATCCGCCTGACCACCGAAGTAGCTCAGGCTGTGTCCGATGCCGTAGGTGCGGATCGCACCTCTGTACGCCTCTCGCCCAACGGCGAGACGCAAGGTTGCGACGACACCGATCCCGTCGGCCTTTTCACCGCCGCA
>NZ_CALMSV010000029.1 GCF_937872355.1 uncultured Sphingorhabdus sp.
CCTTTTGGCAAAAGTTTCCGGGTTGAATGCAGGTGCCACCAATTCGGGCGGGATCATCGTTTCGGACATATCAGGCTCTCCATGGGAAAAGGCTAGCCTACCTCCGCCCGGCGACGCTGATCGCGATATTCGCTGGGTGCGATGCCCGCATATTGGCGGAAGGCACGGCTGAAATGGCTTTGGCTCTGAAAACCGGTCGCTTCGGACATCGCCGCAAGCGTCATATCGGTTTGCACGAGCATCTGTTGTGCCCGGTCGAGCCGGGCTTTCATGACATATTGGTGCGGCGTAATGCCGGTCGCCTTTTTGAAGATGCGGCAGAAATGAGGCGGCGTACCCCCCGCAGTCGCCGCCATTTCCTCTAGGCTGTGCTCGTCGGCAGGATTCGCCAATATGGCGTTCATCACCTTGTGTAGCCGGTAGGCCGAAAAATCGCTGACGGGGATTTCGGTCGGGTTGCCATGCGCCGGAGGGCCGGCGAGGATATGCGCCTTGAGCGCGTTGACCATCGCTGCGACATAATGTTCGCGCTCGTCGGCATCGGGTGCATATAGTTCCGACAAGATTTGCCGGGTGAGGGCAACGCCCAGCGGATCGGCAAAGGCGAAACGCAATTTGCTGAACTGCTCGGTTGCTGAAATGTTTTTGAGCAGATCGGACGACACCGAAAGCGTCACGGCGTCGAGTTCACCATCGACCAGCCAGCCGCTGGGCATGCCCGATGGCTGGATGGTGGCGCAGCCGGGAATCGAACTCGACTGGCTCCAGCCGTCCTTATCCCACGTCTTGATCTGTGGCTTTCCCGATATGTGGACGATGAACATGGGGTCGGGCAAAGGCGGCAGGGCATAGCTGCCGACAAACTGCCGCCAGCGGCACAGCGACCAGCCCTCACCAATCGACCCCATTTCCACGTCGGGCGCGCGACCCAGCACGTCACATATGATCGCGCGATTATCCCAATGCGTCGCCATCAGCCTCTCTCCTTCACTCCTGAGGAGAGCTTAACCAGCTTGCGCGCGGACGGAAGCCCGAAACGCAAGATGGAAGCAAGGCTACGCATCGGATACATCAGAAGGCAGCGCGTACCGAGATGCCATAAGTGCGCGGTGCGCCGGGTACGAGGAAGTTGTAAGGAAATCCTGCGCCACGAAGATCGAGGCCGTAGCCGTAGACCTTTTTGTTGAACAGATTGTTCCCCCACGCCCGCACGGTGAAACTGTCATTCGACCAGCCGAATGATGCGTTGACCTTGGCAAAGCCCTTTTGCTGCAGTTCCGAATTGACCTGCGGCGATCCGACGGCGTTGACCGTGTTGAATGGCGAGAAATATTGCCGACTTGCGTAGTTCACATTGGGCGAGAAGGTCAGCTTTCCGCCGCCGAGCTCGGCAACCTCCCAGTCAAAGCCTGCCTGTGCCGTCAGTTTTGGCGAGAAGGGCAGGTCGTTACCCGACAGATCGGTCCCCTGAAGGGTCAGCTCTTTGTATTTGGTCTGCAGCAGCCCCAGTGCGAAGTTGAGCGAGAAACCGTCCGACGGTTTGACGGTCGCTTCCAGCTCTGCCCCATAGACTTCGGACTTGGGTGTGTTCACCAGGAAAGAGACCGGACCGGGCCGCGTATCCTGCAGCTGCTGGTTGGTATAGTCGTAGTAAAAGAGCGATGCGGCCAGCGTCAGTACGCGGTCGAAATAGCGACCTTTGAAGCCCAGTTCATAGGCGTTGACCTTTTCGGGTTCGATATAGCTGATGCCTGCCGATGAGGTGTAGCCGCCACCGTTGACCGCCCCCGCACGATAGCCCCGGTTGAAGCTGGCGTAGAGCAAAGTGTCGTCGGGCAAGGTGTAGCTTAGCGCGATACGGCCGGTGAGTGCATTGTTCGTGTCACGAAGCGCGATCCGTGCCGCAGGGTCATAGGCGCAGGTGCCAGCAGGCGTCGCGCAAGGTACGGTCGTCGCGATTGGTGTCGGCACGTCGTCCACTGTTCCAAGGAACAGGAAAGCGAAGGCATCGTCATAGCGTGATTTGTCCTTGGTGTAGCGCGCCCCCACGGTCAGCACGAGCTGGTCGGTCAGGTTGATGTCACCCTGTGCGAACACCGCATAGGATTTCCGCACTTGCCGGTAATGCTGAAAAAAACCGCCTGCGGGTGGCAGCGGCAGGTTGAACTGGTTGTCGGTGATGTTCCGGTCCCAGCCATAAAAGGCGCCGCCGACAAGGTTAAGCGTATCGGTGCTATAGTTGAGCCGCATTTCCTGACTGAACTGGCGGTATTTCGATTGCCAAGTGATGTCGAGAATATCGAGCGGTGAGCCATCTGCTGCCTGCTGCAAATCCTGCTTGCCGCCGTCATAGGATGTGATTGATGTCAGACGGATCGCATCGGACAAATCGACGCCGACCGTTCCAGAAAAACCCCAGGCATCCGTATTGTTGTCTCCGACGCGGCTTTCATTTGTCTCGAAAAAGCCCAGTCCGGTGCGGAAGGCGCCGAGCCCATGTACCCCGGCCTGCGTGCCACGGTCGCGTCCGCCATAGGCTTTCAGAACGATGTCGAGACCGCCATCGCCGGGTTTGATGCGCAGTGTTGCACGGCCTTGCAATGTGTCGACCGAATTGGGGTCACGTCCGCCGGCGAACAGGTTTTTCATCTGTCCATCGCTCTTGGCATAATTCACTGCGAGCCGAAGGCCGATACTGTCTTCACTCAACGTGGTTTCGACGGCAGCCTTGCCAGTGAATGCATCAAAATTGCCATAGCCCAGTTCAACATAGCCGTTGGAACCGCTAAGCGACGGTTTCCGGGTGATGAAGTTGACGGCACCGCCGGTTGTGTTCCGTCCGAACAGCGTGCCTTGCGGCCCACGCAGCACTTCGATCCGGTCAAGATCGAACAGCCCCATGCCATGGCTGGTGCGCGGGGCGAGATAAACATCGTCGATATAAACACCGACGGGCGAAGCCTGGTTTGAATTATACTCATTGGCAACACCAATCCCGCGCAGTGAGAAATTAGGCTGAGTGTTGCCGAACGGACTGTTGATCTGCAGATTGGGAACGGCTGCGGCCAGTTCGGACGAATTGTCGATACCCTTTTGCGCCAGATCGTCACCACCCAATGCGGATACTGCCAGTGGTACATCGAGCAGTGATTGTTCGCGGCGCTGGGCGGTGACGACGATTTCGTCATCATTGCTGGCGCCGTCGGCCGCTTCCTGTGCCAGAGCCGTGGTTGATGTCGACGCCAGCAATGCAGCAAGCGCAGTTATCCGTCGCGAAAAAAACCTCATCCTCTCCTCCTCCTTATGGCGCTCCTACGCCAGTGTTGGAGGTGTTAGGGTCGATTGCGCGACTTTGCTTTAGATGGCGTTGTTCGCAGATTTGACATTTCTTGCGCTCAAAATGTCACTCCGAACCAGCCTGCGATGCCTTTTCCACTTCCTCGCGGGCCTCTTCCTCAACAAGCTTCGCGGCGGCGTCGGCCGCTTCCTCACTGCTCTTTTGCTCGTCTTTCCGTGCACCCGCATCATCTTCGGCAGTAACGACAGCAGCGGCTTTTTCACTCTCTTTGGGCGTCGTCTCTTCGACACAGCCTATCAAGCAAAGCGGCAGCACCAGGATTGCGATCGATTTCATGGTTTGGGTGCGACGGTCAAGTCGCCCTCATAATTGGCCAGTTCGGACAGCACTGCAGTCCACGCCGAGACATTTTGGCGCAACTGCGCCTTGTCGATCATGTTGAGCGTATCGTCGGGTGTGTGGTGCAGATCGAAATAGCGGCTGCCATCCTGTTGCAAGTCGATTATGCCTAGATTTTGTGAGGCGATGATCGCGCCGACATCGGCCCCACCGCTGGCTGCATCCTTGCCGCGGGCGATGCCCAGTGGAGCGAGTTTTGCAGCGATGCGATCAGCGAGCGGTTTCGCACTGTCGGGCAGTTTGAAATCGACGCGCCAGACGCGGTCAGCGCCGAAATCGGATTCCATGGCGAGTGCATGGGGGACAGACTTGTTGATTTCGGCATAGGCTTTGCCACCCCAAATGCCGACTTCCTCGGCCCCGGCCCACAGCAGGCGGATCGTGCGCTGCCGCTTCATGCCCTTGATGGCGCTGGCGGCGGCGGTGATGATGCCACAACCTGCCGCATCGTCAATCGCACCCGTTCCCAGATCCCAGCTATCGAGGTGACAGGCGATCACGATCGGGGGCAGGGCTGTATTGCTGCCGAGCAATTCGGCAACGACATTTCCCGATTTTTGCGTGCCGAGATTTTTCGGTGTCAGGAGTAGGCGGAGTTTGACCGGCTTTCCCCGCTCTACCATGCGAACCAGATTGTCGGCGTCGGGGATCGATAATGCGCCTGCCGGAATTGGCGTGACGCCCGCTTCGAAATTGGTGTTGCCAGTGTGCGGGTTACGGTGATTGTGATCGGTTCCGACCGAGCGGATAACAATCGCGGTTGCACCCTTCTTGGCCGCAATGTTAGGCCCCACAAAGCGTGCTAGCCCGAATGCGCCATAGCTGGAGCCATCCTGCGCTGGTTTCATAGCGTGGCTTACGAAAGCAATCTTGCCGGCAAGGCTGCCATCGGGCGCTGCGCGAAGGGCATCGATTGTCGGGAAATAGACGACTTCGGCTTCCAATCCGGCATCGCCCGTACTGCCGCTATTACCCAGCGCCGTTATCGCGAGTTTCTGCGGGAAGGGACTGACCACCCAAGCGCGCTCGTCGCCGCGCACCCATGTCGGCATATCGAACGATTCTTCGCGGACATTGGCGAAGCCCGCTTTACGAAGATAATTGAGCGCCCAAGCGCGCCCGCGTGCTTCGGCCTCGGTACCGCCTTGGCGTGCGCCAACTTCGGTGGTCAGGCCTTCGGTAATCTCCCAGGCGACTGGATCATGGTCCAGCGCCCACATTGCCGGGTCTGTTCCGGCCGGGGGGCTCGCAAAAGCGGCGGTGGTAAGGATGGTTGTTGCGCCCAAGGCGAGCAAAAGCTGTTTTGTCATGCGCTGGGCTTAGCTGTCGCAACGCCGCTTGCCAATCCTGCCTTGCGACAAATGCACAGCTTGGCTAGTAGGCGCGTCGAATTCCGTATTTATTGCTTTTTGAGAAAGTGACCATCGATGGCCGCCCAATACGCCTTTGTCATGAAGGGGATGACCAAGACCTTCCCCGGCGCGCAAAAGCCCGTGCTCAACAACATTCACCTGCAATTCTATCAGGATGCCAAGATCGGTATCGTCGGCCCCAACGGTACGGGTAAGTCGACGCTGATGAAGATCATGGCCGGTATCGACACCGATTTCACCGGCGAAGCATGGCCGGGCGAGAATATCACCGTCGGCTATTTGGCGCAGGAGCCGCAGCTTGATCCGACCAAGACGGTCAAGGAAAATGTCATGGACGGCGTCCGTGAGGTCGCGGACATGGTTGAGCGTTTCAACGAAATCAGCATGATCATGGCCGATCCACCGGAAGACGCCGATTTTGATGCGCTGATGGAAGAAATGGGCACGCTTCAGGAAAAGATCGACGCAGTTGATGCCTGGACGCTCGACAACCAGCTCGAGATCGCGATGGACGCGCTGCGCTGTCCGCCAGGTGACTGGTCAGTGGAGAACCTGTCTGGCGGCGAGAAGCGGCGCGTTGCGCTCACCCGCTTGCTGCTCGAAAAGCCCGACATCCTGCTCCTTGACGAACCGACCAACCACCTTGACGCTGAATCGGTGGCGTGGCTCGAAAAGCATCTGGTCGATTATAAGGGCAACGTGATCCTAGTCACCCACGATCGTTACTTCCTCGACAATGTGGTGAACTGGATCCTCGAACTCGATCGTGGCCGCTATTTCCCCTATGAGGGCAATTATACGACCTACCTCGAAAAGAAGGCCAAGCGCCTTGAGCAGGAAGCGCGCGAGGATGCAGGTCGCCAGAAAGCGATCAAGGATGAGCTGGAGTGGATCAGACAGAGCCCCAAAGCTCGCCAGACCAAATCCAAAGCGCGTATCAAGAGCTTTGAGCAATTGGTTGAAGCCGCCGAAAACCGCACAATCGGCAAGGCCCAGATTGTTATCCAGAACCCCGAACGACTTGGCAGCAAAGTGATCGAGGTCAACAATGTCACCAAGGCCTATGGCGACAAGCTGCTGTTCGAGAATCTGTCCTTCACTATCCCGCCGGGCGGCATTGTTGGCGTGATCGGCCCGAACGGCGCAGGTAAGTCGACACTGTTCCGTTTGATAACTGGTCAGGAACAGCCCGATAGCGGCGAAATCGTGATCGGCGATACCGTGCATCTGGGCTTTGTCGACCAGAGTCGCGATGCACTCGATCCCAACAAAAATGTCTGGGAAGAAATCTCGGGCGGCGCCGATTTCATGAAAGTCGGCAAGCACGAAACCCCGACCCGCGCTTATGTTGGCGCGTTCAATTTCAAGGGCACTGACCAGCAGAAAAAGGTCGGCCAGCTCTCAGGCGGTGAACGCAACCGCGTGCATATGGCGAAGATGCTGAAGGAGGGTGGCAACGTCCTTCTGCTCGACGAACCGACCAACGATCTCGACACCGAAACGCTGGCGGCGCTTGAAGAAGCGCTGGAAAGCTTTGCCGGTTGCGCCGTGGTCATCTCGCACGACCGCTTCTTCCTCGACCGTCTGGCGACCCATATCCTCGCTTTCGAAGGCGACAGCCATGTTGAATGGTTCGAAGGAAACTTCGAGGCCTATGAAGAAGACAAGATCCGCCGCTTGGGTGAGGATGCGCTCAAACCGCACCGCACCAGCTATAAGAAGCTGACGCGTTAACGGGTTAAGTGAGCTTGGCGGCCTTGGTCGCCAGGCTCACCAACACTATCACCGCAAAGCTGGCTGCAAAGCCCGGCACAATTTCATACATCGCGCTGCTCCAGCCTAGCGCAATCCAGCCGATAACAACCAGTGCGCCGGTCACCATGCCGGCAAAGGCTCCAGCGAGCGTCATGCGCTGCCATGTCAGTGCCAGGATGATGACTGGTCCAAAGGCGGCGCCAAAGCCCGCCCAAGCGTTGCTGACGAGGCTGAGCACGCTACTTTCCGGATTTTGCGCAAGCATCATGGCGATTGCCGCGACGGCGACGACCGACAGGCGACCGACGGTGACAACTTCCTTCTCGCTGGCGTCGCGACGGATGAATAGGCGGTAGACATCTTCGGTCAGCGACGATCCGGTCACGAGCAGCTGCGCCGAAATCGTGCTCATTATGGCGGCGAGGATGGCGGCGAGCAGGAAGCCTACCGCGACTGGCGCAAATAATTCGCCAGCAAGCAGGATGAAGATAGTCTCCGGGTCAGCGACAGTCAGCCCTTTGCTTGCCGCATAAACCCGCCCGATGAGGCCAACCAGCAATGCACCGCCGAGCGTAATTACCATCCAGATCATGCAGATATTGCGCGCAATTGGCATTTCCTTGACTGACCGGATCGCCATGAAGCGCACGATGATATGCGGTTGCCCGAAATAGCCGAGCCCCCAAGCCGCGGTAGAGATGATTCCGAGCGCAGTAGTGCCCGCGAACAGGCTGGTCATTTTGGGATCGATGCTGTTGAGCGTCGACGTCACCGTCACGCCTTCGGGCAAGCCCTGCCACGCCATACAAGGCACCACGACCAAAGCGATCGCCATAATCGTACCCTGCACAAAGTCGGTCAGGCTGACCGCGAGGAAGCCACCGAGGACGACATAGGCGACCACAACGGATGCGGTGATCCACAGACCGGTCTGATAATCGGCACCGAACGCGCTTTGGAACAGCTTACCGCCAGCGACGAGGCCCGAGGCCGAATAGAGCGCAAAAAAGACGATAATCACGATGCTGGCGGTCAAGCGTAAAAGGTGCTTCTCATCATTAAACCGGTTTCCCAGAAATTCGGGGATGGTGAGCGCATTGCCATAGCGTTCGGTCTGTTCGCGCAGGCGCGGGGCGACGATAATCCAGTTGAGCAAAGCCCCGATGAACAGGCCGATAGCAATCCATGCCTCAGCTAAACCCGACGCATACAAGGCACCGGGAAGGCCAAGCATCAACCATCCCGACATATCCGATGCGCCCGCAGCGAGCGCGGTGACGGCAGGGCCCAATTGGCGTCCACTCAACAAATATTCGCTGCTGTTTGCTGTCGATTTGCGCCACGCATAGATGCCGATGCCTAGCATCAGCGCGAAATAGACCGAAAGGCTTGCGATCACGCCCGGTTGCATCATGACTTCCCCCCTCTTGTTCGATAGCGCCGCTCTTCGGGGCTGTTATCTCATCGGCAATGCTATAAGCAGTCGGCATGCGCATTGCACCCTATCTCTTTGCACTGGCACTCTATTGTTTCGCTCCAACGGCTCAGGCGATGGAATGGCGGTCAGTGGACAAGGCGATGCTGGCCGCGCTGCAAGACGATGACATCAACCGGCATAACGACGAACCCGCATTTCTGGAGGGTATTAGCGTCAGTGAAATCCGCTTTTCGGAAAATGGTTTTGACTGGCACCTGATCCGTTTTTCCAGCGATGCGAATAGCGAGGGACCCTTGTGGGTTGTTCCCCATGATGACGAAAATGCCGCGTTCGAAGCGATGATTGCGGCGCTCCACAAATATGGAGGCACCGGTATCGCCGTGAATACGGGGCCAACCAGCACGAGGCGACAGGCAGGCTATGGCCTGTGCGGAGTGCGTTCGGCGATGGTTTCTGCCTGTGATCCCAATCGCAACTTTGATGAACGCACGCCCGTTTTTACACGAGCCATTCTTGACGCATGGAAGCCGGGTCGTCCCCTGATCGCGTTGCACACCAACAGCCATGGCTTTGGCGGCGATGGTGCAGGTGGGCGAGGGGATATTACGATGCTTGACGCGAAGGCTTATGCGCGCGGCGAAATGGTTGCGCGTGCCGATGGCTATTTCGGTAACCGCACTATCGCTATGTTGGACAATCCGGATGTTTACGCGATCCTGCCCTATGTCGCGACCAAAGCCATCAGCGATGGCGAAACCCTGTGTCGCGATGCAATGAACCAGTCTGGCATCAATGTGTGGCATGAACGGGTAAGGCGTAGCGATGGGTCGCTTTCCAACTATGTCGCGCTGCAGCGCCCGGATATTACTTATGTCAATTTCGAGGCCAAACGGGAGGATGATCTATCGACCGCCGCCAAAGCGCAGGGCTTGATGATCGACACCTATTTGCAAAAATGCGCAAGTCTATGGGGCCAACCAATTCCCGCACCAGTCAGCGGCCGCTGAATCCCATTGCCAGCGCGCGCGGCGATGGCCGCTATTGGCCAAATAGAGCCATTCCAGACTGTGAAACGTAAACAGCAGAATCGCAAAATTGTCGCGGGCCGGGGCAATCTCCGCGTCGTCAGGCTGCCGTCCTTCAACCCATTCAGGCAGGCCGGACGTGGGCTGTGCGACAACTATACCGGGCGCCTGTTCGGCCAAATAACAGCGTCGCGCAAAATTGGTTGATTGATGCCAAGCCGCGTCGAACGCTGCGCCTTCCCGATGCACGATAGCGCTTCCGGACAAACGCAACTGGATCTTGGGTTCGGGATCGTAGATCAAAACCGATGCTGTGCTGTTTTTCGCCAGATCTTCCAACTTGGTCGAACGGGCATCGGTATGAAAACGCAAGCAGCGTTTTTGCCAATCGACATGCCGCAAGATCATCACGCGCTGGCTAGGGCTGCCATCCGAACCGATTGTCGCAACGACCGGGTGATGCGCCGCAGCATGCCTGCTATCGGCACCGGCTTCGATCAACCGCCGCGCTTCAGCAATACTGAGATGCAGATCATTGTAAAACGCTGCTTCACCCGTCATCAGTGAAAGCTCACATCAATGCGCCATCGAAAACCAGTCCTACCTGCATGCCCGAACGATCGAGCGCCGCAAGTGCGGTGAGGTCGACATAACATTCAAACCCGCATTCATTGCCTGCGCTATCGAGCAAGGCTGTGACCAGATAGCGGTCGGTCGCTGGGCGACAGCCTTGCAGGGCGGCGGACGTTGCCAGTTTTTTGCTGAACACATCTTCCTTTGCCTGCTCCATGCCTTTCAAGCTTGAAACCACTGCCTTCGCATTGTCTGGAGTGCTGCAGCGATAGAAGATCGAGGTGGATTGTTCGCCTCGTGCATCGAGCCAGCCGTCACGGCTGCGCACCGACAACCAGCGGGCCAGATCGGTACGGGGGAAACTGTTATTGCCGTCTTCGCTGACGATGCCCGCCAAGACTTTGCCCGCCTCGTCGCGGCCTTCATAACGCAGCATCCGTTCGCTGCCACCCGCCAGTTCAACTGTCGCCCGCGATTTGGCGGAGAGGATGGTGACAACCCCCGTGCGCTCAACATCTTGCGCACATCCAGTGGCGCGAAGCCCTGCAAAGAAATGCTCAATATCGATGGTGTGGTTATTGGGCGCAGGTTTGACGCGATAATATTGATCGAGCATTGTTTGCGCCGCAGCCTGGGTAGGGCAGATCACGGTCGAACGTTCGTTCGGGATGTCGATATGTTCGGGCAGCGGCTCGGGCGTCGCAGCGAGCAATAGGAATGCGAGCAGCGCGTTCATTTGATGTCCTTAAACAGCGGAAAATTCACCGGAGGACTCGTCGAGGACACGTAATAGGCCGTCTGAAATCGCGAACACCGCACCGTGCAAGGCCAGTTCACCCGACTTTTCCTTTTGCCGGACGCAGGGGAAGCTGCGCAGATTGGCAAGACTAACTTTCACCGCTTCCATTTCCATCGCGCGCTCGGCAGCATCTCCATGCGTTCCGTGAGCTTGCGCTACCTTTGCCTGCGCTTCATCCAAAAGACTGATCCAGTTGGCGATGAAACCACCTTCACCGGGCTCCATCCCGTCCATGGCTTTGGTCAGCGCAGCATTGCAGCCGCCGCAATAACCATGTCCCATCACCAGGATTTCCTCGACCTTCAGGAACTGTACCGCGAATTCGAGCGCGGCCGAAACACCATGCCGACCCGGCGTAGTTTCGAATGGCGGAACGAGGGCTGCCACATTGCGGACGACAAAAATCTCGCCGGGGCGTGTGTCGAAAATCTGGGTCGGGTCTACGCGGCTGTCGGAACAGGCGATTACCATAACCTTCGGGCTTTGACCTTCGCCCAGTTTCTCCCAACGTTCGCGTTCGGAAACCCATTCATTGGCGCGGAAACGGGCATAGCCTTCGAGCATGTCTGAAAAGTGTGTCATGGCGCTTCCATAGCAAGCAAAATGGGGGTGGCAAGATACGGGCTTCCGTCCTAAGGGCGGCGCATGAACAATCCCACCCCTGTCCGCACCGTGCCGCGTGAGCGCAAGCCCGACTGGATCCGGGTCAAGGCCCCTACCAGCGCCGGTTTTAACGAGACGCGCAAGCTGATGCGTGATCTTAAGCTCAACACCGTGTGCGAGGAAGCCGCTTGCCCCAACATCGGCGAATGCTGGACCAAAAAGCACGCCACGGTGATGATCCTTGGTGATGTCTGCACCCGGGCCTGCGCCTTCTGCAATGTCAAAACCGGCATGCCGCGTGCAGTTGATCCGCTCGAGCCCGAACATGTGGCAATTGCCGCCGCCAAAATGGGCCTGGAACATATCGTCATCACCTCGGTCGACCGTGATGACCTTCCAGACGGCGGTGCGAGCCAGTTTGTGAAGGTGATACAGGCGCTGCGCCGCAACACGCCTTCGACGACAATCGAAATCCTGACTCCTGATTTCCGCAACAAGGTGGAAAGCGCGGTCGAGTCGATTATCGAGGCGCGGCCCGACGTCTATAACCACAATCTGGAAACCGTTCCGAGGCTCTATCCGACTATTCGCCCTGGCGCGCGCTATTACGCTTCGCTGCGGTTGCTCGAATCGGTGAAGCGGCATGATCCGTCAATTTTCACCAAATCGGGTGTGATGCTCGGGCTGGGTGAGGAGCGGATGGAGGTGCATCAGGTGATGGACGACATGCGCAGTGCCGACATCGATTTCCTGACTATGGGGCAATATCTGCAGCCCACCCCCAAACAC
>NZ_CALMSV010000030.1 GCF_937872355.1 uncultured Sphingorhabdus sp.
CGCGGTCATCCCCGGAACCGGGCCCATTTCGAACGCCAGGTCGATGAAGCTGTCTTCCAGCCGCACGACTTTCTGGCAGCAATCGATAATGTCTTCCTTCACCGCCTTGGTCAGGCAGTCGCGTTCCTTGGTGAAGGCGTGGAACAGCTTGGTAATGCCTTCGCAGTGCAGGCTTTCGTCGCGCACCGACCAACTGACAATCTGCCCCATGCCCTTCATCTTGTTGAAGCGCGGGAAGTTCATCAGCATCGCGAAGCTGGCGAACAGCTGCACGCCTTCGGTAAAGCCGCCGAACATGGCGAGGGTGCGGGCGATATCTTCGTCATTATCGACGCCGAACTGGTGGATATAATCGACCTTCGCGGCCATTTCCTCATATTCGAGGAAGGCGCTATATTCGCTTTCGGGCATGCCGATGGTGTCGAGCAAATGGCTGTACGCCGCGATGTGCACCGTCTCCATATTGGAGAAGGCGGTGAGCATCATCTTCACCTCGGTCGGCTTGAACACGCGGCCATATTTTTCGTGGTAGCAATCCTGCACCTCGATATCGGCCTGGGTGAAGAAGCGGAAAATCTGCGTCAGCAGGTTGCGCTCATGCTCGCTGATCTTCTGCGCCCAATCGCGGCAATCCTCACCCAAGGGCACTTCCTCGGGCAGCCAGTGGATCTGCTGCTGCCGTTTCCAGAAATCATAGGCCCAGGGATATTCAAAGGGCTTGTAGCTGTTGCGGGCTTCTAACAGTGGCATTTTCTTGCTTCCTCGGTTCAATCGTGTGTCGCCGCGGCGGAGGCCGGGGCTGCAGGAGGGTTACGCTGCCCTGCCAGCGGCCCCCGCCTGAACGGGGGCGACGCACCCTAACTTACTGGCACGCCAGGCATTCTTCATAGTCGGTCTGCTCGCCCGCGGTCAGTTCTATCTTGGGCGCGTCGGCGGTATTGTCCGCCTCGACGCCGCCAGCAAAGCCAGCGCGCTGGATCGATTTTGACCGCAGATAGTAAAGCGACTTGATGCCCAGTTCCCATGCGCGGAAGTGGAGCATGAGGAGGTCCCATTTCTCCACGTCTGCGGGGATGAACAGGTTCAGCGACTGTGCCTGATCGATATAGGGCGCGCGGTCACCGGCGAGTTCGAGCAGCCAGCGCTGGTCGATTTCGAAGCTGGTCTTGTACGCGTCCTTCTCTTCGGGGCTCAGGAAGTCGAGATGCTGCACCGAACCGCCCTTTTCGAGGATGCTGTTCCAGACATTGGTCGAATCCTTCGCCTTCGCCTGCAGCAGTTTTTCCAGATAGGGGTTTTTGACGATGAAGCTGCCCGACAGCGTCTTGTGCGTGTAGATGTTCGCCGGGATCGGCTCGATGCAGGCGCTGGTGCCGCCGCAGATGATCGAAATCGACGCGGTCGGCGCGATCGCCATCTTGCAGCTGAAGCGTTCCATCACGCCGCGTTCCTCGGCATCGGGGCAGGCGCCGCGTTCGGTGGCGAGCACCATCGACGCCTGATCGGCCTGTGCGCGGATATGCTTGAAGATCTTCATGTTCCACGACTTCGCCATCGCGCTTTCAAAGCCGAGGCCGCGCGATTGCAGGAAGCTGTGGAAGCCCATCACGCCCAAGCCGACCGAGCGTTCGCGACCGGCGCTGTAGCGGGCGCGGGCCATTTCGTCGGGCGCGCGGTCGATGAAGTCCTGCAGCACATTGTCGAGCATGCGCATGACATCCTCGACGAACATCTTGTCGCCGTTCCACTCATCCCATGTTTCAAGGTTGAGCGAGGAGAGGCAGCAGACCGCGGTGCGATCCCCACCCAGATGGTCGCGGCCGGTGGGCAGGGTGATTTCGGCGCACAGGTTTGACGTCGATACCTTCAGCCCGAGTTCGCGGTGATGCTTGGGCATCGCGTTGTTCACGGTGTCGCTGAAGATGATGTAGGGCTCACCGGTGGCGAGGCGGGTCTCGACCAGCTTCTGGAACAGGCTGCGTGCATCGACGGTGCCACGGATGCTGCCATCCTTGGGCGATTTGAGGTTGAACTCCGCGCCATCGCGCACGGCTTCCATGAACTCGTCCGACAGCAGCACGCCGTGGTGCAGGTTCAATGCCTTGCGGTTGAAGTCGCCCGAGGGTTTGCGGATTTCGAGGAATTCCTCAATCTCCGGGTGGTTGATGTCGAGATAGCAGGCGGCTGATCCACGGCGCAGACTGCCTTGCGAGATGGCAAGGGTGAGGCTGTCCATCACGCGGACGAAGGGGATGATACCGCTGGTCTTGCCGTTGAGGCCAACGGGTTCGCCGATGCCGCGCACGCTGCCCCAATAGGTGCCGATGCCGCCGCCGCGCGATGCCAGCCAGACATTCTCGTTCCAAGTATTGACGATGCCTTCCAGGCTGTCGTCGACGCTGTTCAGATAGCAGCTGATGGGCAGGCCACGTCCGGTGCCGCCGTTCGATAGAACGGGGGTGGCGGGCATGAACCACAATTTGGAGATATAGTCATAGAGCCGCTGGGCATGCGCCTGATCGTCTGCATAGGCAGAGGCGACGCGGGCAAACAGGTCCTGATAATTTTCGCCGGGCAGCAGATAGCGGTCGCGCAGTGTTTCCTTGCCGAACTCGGTCAGCAGATCGTCGCGTGCGCTATCCGTCACAACATCAAAACGACGCACATCGACGGTCTTGCTATCGCCAGCCTTGGCTTTCGCCTCGGCGACTTCCTTTTCAGGCTTCGCCTTTTTCACCTGCGGGGTTTCGGTCTCTGTCTTTTCTGCTTCGAGCATGTCCGCCATATTGCCTTCTCCGGCCTCCCGGCCAGTATCCCTGAAATCCATGTGACTCTTTGCTCCCCAATTTTGGTGCCGACCCTCACCCCGTTTGAATGTCGGCCCCGACTGTTAAAACCCAAGAAGCTTGTTCTCTTCTTGTTCGACTCGGGAAGCAAACACTTCCCTTAGCATTTTGTGCGACCCAAAGGGCATAAATTCGCGCGTCATCTTTCATTTTTTCAGGGCAAAAAAACCCTGCCGCAGAATTGCTCCTGCAGGATGAAACACAAATTGTAGGTATGCCCCCTATGGCCAACCGCTATCTATAGTGCCTCAACCATTTTCAGACGCAAGAGGGTAAATGGTTAATTAAGGACTCGATTCGTCGCTTGCCTGATTCCATTCGTCGCACCCTCTTTGGGGTGCAGTGCAGCGACGCGCGGACTTCCTAGGACTTGTCTAGCGTGCAAGTATTTTTGCGACGAACCGCGTAAAATTTTTATCCACGATAAAAAATCGGTGGGGATAAACCGGCAGCGCACTTGACCAACGCAACGCCGTGGATTCGCGACGCGTGCGATCTGGAAGGCGATCGCTACGCCACCCGACAAAGCGAAGCGAATCCATCCGAGCGCCAAGAAAGATTCGCACGTCCAGACATTGCCTAAAGCCGCTGCACGCTGCTAACGCGCCCCCATGTCTGGAAACGAACCGCAAAAGCATCCGCTCGTCACCGAGCTTGAAGAACTGCTCTCTGTCCAACGCATGGGCGATGGCTGGTATCTGGGAATGCGTAAGCCTGGCGGCGTGGGCCGTGTCTTTGGCGGGCAGGTGATCGCGCAGGCGCTGGCCGCGGCGCAGGATACGGTGGGATCGGAACGGATTGCCCATTCGCTGCATGCCTATTTCATGCGCGCCGGGGACGAAGATTATGAAATCACCTTCCGCGTCGAACGCGATTTTGATGGCGGCAGTTTTTCGACCCGTCGGGTGATCGCGCTGCAAAAGGACAGGCCGATCCTGAACCTGGCGGCGTCGTTCCAGAAGCTGGAAGATGGCCTGCACCACCAGGAACCGATGCCCGATGTGCCGCCGCCGGAGGAGTTGAAGGACGAGGCGCAACTGCGCGCGATGTTCGCCGATCAGGTGCCCGAAAAATTTCGCGACAATTTCGTCCGCGAACGCGCCTTTGAAAGTCGACCGGTAGACGCCCGCGATTGGCTCGGAGGCGACAAGCGCCAGCCTGCACGACAGGATATCTGGTTCCGGCTGCGCGACCGGACGGTTGACGACCCTGCGGTCCACCGCGCGATGCTGGCCTATCAAAGCGATAGCTGGCTGCTCGGCACCTGCACGCTGGCGCATGGCGTCACCTGGATGACCCCGGGGATGATGAGCGCCAGTCTGGACCATGCG
>NZ_CALMSV010000031.1 GCF_937872355.1 uncultured Sphingorhabdus sp.
TGATCATCGGCCGTCCGCGCGTGTTTGGCCCGCCTTCGGGCAGCCGCCACACCTTCATGCGGTAGACCTTGCCAACGGTTGAGAAGAACAGCACAGGCGTGTGGGTGCTTGTCACGAACAATTCGGTGACGGCATCCTCATCTTTGGTAGCCATGCCGGCGAGGCCCTTGCCGCCGCGGTTCTGCGCGCGGAAGGTGGCGAGCGCGGTGCGCTTGATATAGCCGCCATGGGTGACGGTAACGACCATCTCTTCGCGTTCCATCAGGTCTTCGTCGTCAAGACCATCCCAGCTCGGCGCGATTTCACACAGGCGGGGGGTGGAGAACTCGCGGTCGATCGCCTCCAGTTCCTCGCGCATCACCGCGTAAAGCTTCACACGATCGCCGAGAATGGCGAGATACTCTTCTATCTCTTTGGCAAGTTCCTTGAGTTCGTCGCCAATCTCGTCGCGGCCAAGCGCAGTCAGGCGGTGCAGGCGCAAGTCAAGGATGGCGCGGACTTGCAGGTCGGAAAGTTTGTATGTTTCGCCCTCATGCTCGGTCTCAATTGCTTCGACCAGCTTTATATAGGGGGCGATTTCAGCCACGGGCCACTCGCGCGCCAGAAGCGCCGCGCGGGCCTCTGGTGGCGATGAAGAGCCGCGGATGATGCGTACAACCTCATCGAGGTTGGTGACTGCAACGACCAGTCCGAGCAATATATGCGCGCGGTCACGGGCCTTGTTCAGCTCGAACTTGGTGCGGCGGGTAATGACTTCTTCACGGAAGCGGATGAACGCCTCGATAAAGTCGCGCAGTGTTAGCACTTCGGGCCGTCCGCCGCGGATCGCGAGCATGTTGGCGGGGAAGTTCGATTGCGCCGGGGTGTGCCGCCAGAGTTGGTTTAGTACGACTTCGGGGGTCGCGTCACGCTTCAAGTCAATAACGACGCGCACGCCCTTGCGGCTTGATTCGTCGCGGATGTCAGAAACACCCTCGATCCGCTTGTCCTTGGCAGCTTCGGCAATCTTTTCGACAAGGCCAGATTTGCCGACCTGGAATGGGATTGAGGTGAGCACGATCGAGCGGCGGTCGCCTTTGCCCTCTTCAATCTCATGCCGCGCGCGCATTACGATCGAGCCTCGGCCTTCGCGATAGGCATTGCGCGCACCAGTCTGGCCAAGGATCAGTGGGCCGGTCGGGAAATCGGGGGCAGGGATGATCTCGATCAGTTCATCGACCGTGATACCCGGGTTTTCGATATAAGCGAGACAGGCCTTGATAACCTCACCCAGATTGTGCGGCGGGATGTTGGTTGCCATGCCGACAGCAATGCCGCCAGCGCCGTTGACGAGCAGGTTGGGGAAGCGGGCAGGGAGGACCTGCGGCTCCTGACGCGAGCCATCATAATTGGGCTGGAAATCGACAGTGTCTTTGTCGAGATCATCGAGCAGCGCATTGGCGACCTTTTTGAGGCGCGCTTCGGTGTAACGCATCGACGCCGGCGGATCGGGATCCATCGAACCGAAATTGCCCTGACCGTCGATCAGTGGGACGCGCAACGACCAATCCTGCGTCATACGGGCGAGCGCGTCATAAATCGCGCTATCGCCATGCGGGTGATAATTGCCCATCACGTCGCCGACGATTTTGGCCGATTTGCGATAGGGGCGCCCCGCGACCATGCCGCCTTCTTGCGACGCAAAAAGGATGCGGCGATGCACTGGCTTCAACCCGTCACGCACATCGGGCAGCGCACGGGCGACGATGACGGACATGGCATAGTCGAGATAGCTCGACTTCATTTCGTCGACGATGTCTACCGGGGAAATATCAGTGGGTTCGATCGGTTCGATCTCTTCGCTCACGCCGCAAAAATCCTTATGTTTTTATCTAAGCGCTGACCCTAGCCCAGCGGGGTAGAAATAGCCACCCGAACACCCCTGAAATGCGCGTTTTTCACCAGTTTATCCACAGATTCGGGGTGATGGGGATAGTTTACAAATGCATTCAACCAGAATTCATCTCCGCCCCGCTATCCCGATTGCGAAACATGGGCGAGGCGCGTAAGGATGGCGGCAAATCAGGGCCGCCTTTTGTGCGATTGGCCGGTCTGTTTTCTAGTTGGAGAGTAGAATGAATCGCATTTCGAAATTTGCCGCTGCCCTTGCTTTGGGTGCATTTGTCGCTGTGCCCGCTGCTTATGCTGCGAAGGATGACAAGAAAAAAGCGGAGGCTGCGAAGCCGGTTAAGCGGAATTATTCCAAGGAATTCCAGAAGGCGTACGCACCCGCTATTGATGCGCTAGCGAAGAAGAAGGACGCGGCTGCGGCAGCGGCAGCGTTTCCGGCCGTTGAGGCGGCGATCATGAATGCAGATGATCGTTTCGAAGCGGGCGTTTTCGCCTTCAATCTGGGTAGCCAGCTGAAAGACGCCGCAATGCAGCGTAAGGGCGTCAACCTGATCGTTGAAAGCGGCGTGGCACCGGCTGAGATGAAACCTGCTTATACGTTCCAGCAGGCTCTCTATTTCTACAACGACAAGGATTATCCAACCGCGACGACGAAGATGCTCGAAGCCTATAATATGGGCTATCGCGGCAGCAACGCCGAGGTGCAGATTTCGAACGCCTATCGCCTGCAGAATAATTATGGCGAGGCCATCAATTGGCTTGGCAAGGCAGTTGAAGCGACCAAGGCTGCAGGTGGAAAACCCGATCCGCAATGGTACGCGCAGGCGTTGAACTATGCCAGCCGGGCCAAGGACAACACCCAGATCCTTCATTGGGGCAAGGAGATGATCAAGGTCGACCCTCGCCCCGAAACCTATCACGATGCCCTGTTCCAATATCAGCGCATCGCCGACCTCGACAATCTCGAGTCGCTGTCGCTCCTGCGTCTGGCGCGTCTGAACAAGGCGCTGATGTTTGAGCATGAATTCAAACAATATGTCGAATATGCCGATGCACGCCGCTATCCCGCCGAAGTGGCAGCAGTGCTTGACGAAGGCTTTGCCAAAGGGACGATCTCGAAGAGCAATCTGACCTTTTC
The DNA here is from genome assembly GCF_937872355.1 of uncultured Sphingorhabdus sp. Taxonomy (GTDB): domain Bacteria; phylum Pseudomonadota; class Alphaproteobacteria; order Sphingomonadales; family Sphingomonadaceae; genus Sphingorhabdus_B. The sequence goes on from NZ_CALMSV010000031.1 coordinate 3,029, forward strand.
GGAAATCTACTCGAGCGCTCAGAAACTGATTCCAGAGCTTTCGGGAACGTGGGCGCAAGACGAAAAGGCCGCTCTGGCCGCGCCCAAGGGTTATTCTGCCATGCTGACCGGCGACGCCCTGCTGTCATTCGCTCAATATGGCCGCGCGAAGGCCATGTATGAAGCTGCGCTGTCGAAGGGCGGCATCGTTGATCGCGATGGTATTGATCAGACCGACCGTGCACTCACAAATCTTGCTATTGCCAATGTCTATCTGAAGGATTGGGCCGGAGCAAAGGCAGCATTGGCCAAAATCACGGGAACAAAGCGCAAGGGTATTGCCGAATATTGGAACATCTACATCGACCAGCAGGCAGCTGTACCTGCAGCATAACCCAGCATCAAAAGTGATAAAGAGGGCCTGCGTGCAAGCGCGGGCCCTTTTTTAGTCTGATATGGGAACCCCAGGCTGGTCCTTGGCCGTCCGGATCGTCAAAGATGTTTTTACGCTCGAAACGTTAGGCGCGGCTGTCAACTGGGATGTCAGGAATTCCTGAAATGACTGCAGGTCATGCGCCACAATTTTGAGGATGAAATCAATTTCTCCATTAAGCATGTGGCATTCACGGACATTCGGTAGCGAACGCACATGCTCTTCAAAGGCACGCAGATCAGCTTCCGCTTGGCTCTTGAGGCTGACCATAGCAAAAACCATAATCGAATAACCTAGCGCAGCCGGGTCAACCTCCGCATGATAACCACGGATCGCACCCGATTGTTCAAGTGTGCGCATCCGACGCAAACAGGGTGGGGCTGTTAGTCCGACCTTGCTGGCCAATTCGACATTGGTAATGCGTCCATTTTCCTGAAGCTCGGCTAAAAGCTTCAAATCGATCGCATCGAAACTGATTGCTGCCATTTTATGTTATTTCCCTAACCAGATCACAGCTAACCATAAAATAAAATTATAGGCAATTGCAATTGTTCCAAAGCCGGACAGGTAGGTTTGTCAACGTTGTGGATAAGCTATGTCCCATAGTGTGACGCAGCGAAAATGCAGCTTTTGCGGCACCTCTTGCCCCGCTAACGATAGATCGGACCAAACCCTTTTCGTTCAGAAGAAGCCCGTTGCGTGTAGACGATCGCCTTGCCACTGCATTGCAGAATATCGACACTTCGTCTGAGGCGGCGCGGATTGGGCAGTGGCGGCAATTAATCGATATTCTAGCGCAAAATCCGCGCGATTTTCCCGGCGAAATAGTGGCCAAAGGCTTGGTCAACGCGCATGCACTTGGTCGCACACTCGATGCAAAGGAACGACTCGCCGGGGTTCAGGCCCTGTCGGGTCGGATACGATCAGCGCCTCTGGTGCAATTGCTGGCAGGCGATGAACCAGCTATCGCTGCCGTCGCAATTTACGGCGCGGATCTTTCCGACAGTGAATGGAGCGAATTGATTCCTGAACTACCGGTCAGGGCACGCGGATTTTTACGAAACCGAACAGATTTAGGTCAGAAAACACAACTTGCCTTGAAAAGTTGGTCTGGTGCTGATTTCCGTATTCAAGGCACGATCGAAGCAACGCCGGCAGACAACGCAGCCGAAGTGGCACCTTCGGGTGAAATTGGTGCCTTAGTTCGCCGGATTGAACAGTGGCGCAAAGATCGCGAAGCAGGGGATTCGCCGCGGCTGCCACTCGGTGATGAATTTACCGAAGATGCGATTCTGCCCCCTAATGAATTCAGCTTTGAAACCGATGATAATGGAACGATCATCTGGGCTGACGACATACCTAGAGGTGCGGTAGCGGGTGTCGATATAGCGCGGGCAGCCTATGACGATGGCCCAGGCCCAGACGCCTATGGCGCAGCCGCTTTTCGTCAGCGCATGCCGCTCGAAAATGCGCGAATGCGGCTGAGGGGGAGCGCTTTGGTAGATGGCGATTGGCGGATAAGCGCTGCGCCGTTTTTCGATCCGATGACAGGCCGCTTCCGTGGCTATCGTGGCATGATGCGTCGGCCAAAGCTGACCGAGAAGCCAGAAGCTGATGCCTTGAATGAACAATGGCGCCGTCAGCGTGGTGAGGGCATGCAGCAAGTCGTGCATGAACTGCGAACCCCGCTTGGAGCCATAGCCGGATTTGCGGAGATTATCGAGCAACAGCTTTTCGGACCGGTCTCAAACGAATATCGCCAGATGGCAGGTGCAATCCTTGCCGATGCGCAACGTTTGTTGGCTGGTTTTGAGGACCTGTCGGTCGCTTCGCGTCTGGACGCAGGTAATTTTGAGGTTGAACCAGGGGTAACTGAATGTCGCTGGCTTGCCAAAAGATTGGCAGAGCGCTTGGAGCCGGTCAGTGAGGAAAACCGGATTCAACTAAACCTAGCAATTGCCGACCCGGTTAGGGCATTTGCCATCGATAGAACATTGTCAGAGCGAATTTTTTCAAGGCTTTTGTCCGCTGTCATGATGGGTTGCAGTGAAGGTGAAAGCTTGAATGGACGCTTCAAGACAGAACCCGGTGTTACGGCATCCAATCTTTTCTATTTGGAGCTGCCCGTCAAATTGCGGGAGTTTTCAGACGATCAACTTTTCGGAACCGATCCTTCCTATAATGAATTTGAACAGCCGGCGGACACATCTTCTCCGTTGCTCGGGCTTGGTTTTTCGCTTCGCCTAGTGAGGAATTTGGCGCGAAAGGCCGGCGGCGATTTACGCTTTCAAAAGGAAAGTCTAGTATTGTCTATCCCAGCCGTACAGGATGGCGATATGGATTTCAGGGATATCGGGGGCGATTAACATGGGACAGCTTGGGGAGGTGGCTATGTCGTCCGATCCTCAAGGCTTTCCGAAAATCGGTCCGCCGGTCGCTCTCTCTGGGCAGTCGACACCCTGCTTTCTGGTAACGGTTGATACCGAAGAAGAATTTGACTGGTCCGCACCTTTCAGTCGAAACCGGCATGGCGTTACCCATCTTTCTTCAATCGAACCGTTCCAGAAACTATGTGAGCGTTTTGGCGTCAAACCGGTATATCTAGTCGACTATCCGGTTGCGCAGGACGGCTTTGGCGCCGAATTATTCGCTGGCTTGGTAGACAGCGGTGTCGCGGAAGTCGGATTGCAGTTGCATCCTTGGGTGACTCCACCCTTCGATGAAGAGGTTAATGTCCGCAATAGCTATGCGTGCAACCTTGCACCTGATCTGGAGAGAGCTAAGCTGTTCAAGCTCTATGAAATGGTAGAGAAGAAAATTGGTTGTCGGCCCAATAGCTATCGTGCTGGCCGTTACGGGGCAGGGGCCCACACCCCGACATTCCTTGCCGAGCTTGGGATCCGTGTAGATACTTCGGTGCGGTCATTATTTGATTATCGCCAACAGGGTGGGCCGAATTATGCACGAAGTCCTTTGACGCCCTATTGGGTTCAACCAGGCAGTTTACTGGAATTACCGGTAACCTCACTATTCGGTGGTTTGTTCCGGTCGATGGGGCCGTTATTATTCGATCAGGTTTTTAGTTCGGAAACCATGCGTTCGGCGCTTGCGCGCAGCGGGATGCTGGAACGAATTGCGCTTACGCCGGAGGGTATTCCGGCAGAAAAGGCGATCGAGGCTATCGATTTGGCAATTGACGATGGTTTGCCGGTGCTGACTTTCTCTTTCCACTCGCCTTCCTTGGCTGTCGGTCACACCCCTTATGTGCGCACGGAACAGCAACTCGAGCTATTTTATTCTTGGTGGGAGCAGGTTTTTACGCATCTTCAAAAGCGGAACGTCAAGCCATCATCCATCGACGGTATTACAGCAGCTGCTTTCCCGAAGTGATTTGAGCCGGTAGTGATTTGTTGCTTGCCTTTCTAGTCAGGCATCCGCTATCGGCGCGGTGCTCAGGGGGCCTGTAGCTCAGTTGGTTAGAGCTGGCCGCTCATAACGGCTAGGTCGGGGGTTCGAGTCCCTCCGGGCCCACCATAATGCTCCATGTCGGGGAGTAGCGCAGCCTGGTAGCGCATCTGCTTTGGGAGCAGAGGGTCGCAGGTTCGAATCCTGTCTCCCCGACCATTTTTCCAATTCTGCCTTCAACCTGCGGGTTCTGTGACGCGTTTCTTGCGTACCAATGTTTGCGCGTTGGTATATTCGAGCAAACCTTCTTCGCCACCTTCGACGCCCAGGCCTGACTGCTTCAGGCCGCCAAAGGCTGCAGTCGGCGACAGATGCTGGACTTCATTGACCCAGACGGTGCCGCTCTGGATGCGCTTGGCGATTTCGAAGGCCTTGTCCTCGTCATTCCCCCAGATGGAGCCGCCAAGACCATATTCAGTCGCATTGGCGCGCGCGACGACATCGTCATAATCGTCGAATTTCAGCAGCGGCAATACGGGGCCAAATTGCTCTTCCTGCACGATGCGGCTGTCTTCAGGCGGATTGTCGAGGATGGTGACCGGAATGAAATAGCCGGGCACGTCTGACTTCTCACCACCCATCAGGAAGGTATAGCCCTTCTCCTTCGCATCGCGGATCAGGTCGAGCACACGCTCATATTGCGGGCGGTTGTTGATCGGGCCCAATCGGGTGCCTTGTTCGGAACCATCGCCGATCTTCACGGTTTTGGCATAAGCGACAATGGCATCACGCAGCGGCTCGTAAATATCCTTGTGGACATACATGCGCTTGGTGGCGATGCAGATCTGGCCGTTATTGCCAAACGCCGCCCAGAAGAGTTGCTCTGCGACCTTCTCGACATCCACGTCGGGCATTACAATCGCAGGATCGTTGCCGCCGAGTTCGAGCGTGACCCGTTTCAGCGTGGCCGAGGCCGATTGCATGACCTTCTTGCCCGTGGCGGTCGATCCAGTGAAGCTGACCTTGTCGATATCGGGATGCGAGGTCATCCACGGCCCAAGATTGTCGCCACCCGAGATAATGTTGAGCACGCCTGCGGGCAGGATGTCCTTGATGATTTCACCCAGTTTCAGCGTGGTCAGCGGGGTAAAAGGGGACGGCTTCAGCACCATGGTATTTCCGGCAAGCAGACCGGGGCCGATTTTGAAGGCGGCAAGGATCATCGGGAAATTCCACGGGGCAATTGCACCGACAACGCCCAAAGGCACCCGGCGCGTCTCGCTATAGCGTTCGTCGCTATCTTCGTTGACCACCACCGGCAGATCGAGCGAGGACGCGCCCATCAGCCAGAAGGCCGCACCGCCGACATCAGCTTCCGCATCGGCATGGGGCTTACCCTGTTCGGACGTGAGTAGGCGTTTGAGCGGATCGATATTGGCCAGTATCGCCTGCGCCATGGCGTTCAGATATTCGCGGCGCTTTTCGATTGGAAGTGCAGACCAAGCCGGAAAAGCCGCCCGCGCAGCTGCAACGGCGCGATCCAAATCTTCGGGTGTTGCGTCGGGTGCCTGGCCGATAACTTGCTCATTGGCGGGATTGAGGACATCAAAGCTGGCCGAACCGGTTTCGAGCTTTCCACCGATCAGCATGCGATAATCTGAATCGAACTGCATTGTCTCTCTCCTCTGTCGCTTAGGGCAGCAACACCACCTTGATACATTCGCCGCGCGCCTGTGCCGCTATGGCTTCGTTGATTTCGTCCAGTTTGAACGTCCGGATAAGCTTGTCAAACGGGAATCGCCCTGCGGCATGGTGTGCGAGCAGTTCGGGGATGAAGCTTTGCGGATCACTGTCGCCTTCGATGATGCCGATGATGCGAAGACCGGGTGTCATCAGCGCGGAGATATTAACGCTGATGCTGTCGGTCGGTTCCTTTGGAACGCCAACCAGTCCGATCGCGCCATGGCTGCCGAGGGCGGCAAAGCCAGCTTCAATCACGCCGACCACACCGCTGCTATCAAAAGCGAAATCGAGGCCTTCGGGGACGATGGCGCGCAAGGCTTGAGTCAGGTCGCCTGCCGCCGGATCAATGACATGAGTTGCGCCCAATTCAATCGCGACTTCGCGCCGCGACGGCATGGGTTCGACAAGGATGATGGTGCTGCACCCTTGAATGACCGCACCCATCACCGCGGCCAAGCCGACCGGGCCGCCGCCGAA
>NZ_CALMSV010000032.1 GCF_937872355.1 uncultured Sphingorhabdus sp.
GCACGGCAGACAGCACGGTGTGCTTCGCCTTACCCCCGAAATGGTTCATCAGGCGCACCGCGCGCGCCTCTTTCCCGCCAAGGTCGAAGCTGCTGAAAAGATGGAGAATGCGAACTTTGGACATTGTACCTATTTGATCGACTTCAGAAATTCCGCAATCGCTGTCTGTACTTCTGGCTCATCGAGCGAAGGCGCGTGGCCGACGCCCTTTACCGTCACCAGACTTGCCTGCTTCGCTTTCTTCACCATTTTCGCAGCGGTCGCTTTTTCAAGGATATCCGATTTTTCGCCGCGCAGGACGAGCAAGGGCACATCTTCCAGCATAGAAAATAGCGGCCACAGATCGACACCCGCTTCGCCGCCGGGCAGTTTGAACGGCTCTGATATCTTCATGTCATAATCGAACACAATCCGTCCGTTGGATGACAATTTGCAGGTGCGCTTGGCGAAGCGTAGCCATTCTTCGAGCCGGTAGTCGGGATAGATATCGCCTTGCGCCTCGGCCATTGCCCGCGCGGCGTGCATCCAGGTTTCGAAGCTGCGCCCCTGCCCGACATAGCCGCGAATACGCTCTGCCCCGGCCTTACCGATTTCGGGGCCGACATCGTTGAGGATCACTCCCGACAGCCTGTCTTTCCACTGTGCCGCGAGCAGCATGGAGACAATCCCGCCAAGCGAAGTGCCGCACAACACAAATTTCTTGAGGTCCAGTTCGCGCAGCAGGATGTCCATATCCTGCGCGTAGGTGAGCGGGACATAGGTCATCGGATCTTTGGCATAGGCACTTTCACCGCGACCGCGAAAATCGATGGCGAGCATGCGGCGCTTGCCGCCCAGCAATTGGGCAACCGGCTCAAAATCTCGGGCGTTGCGGGTTAGGCCCGGCATGCAGATGATAGGCGAACGGGATGCGGGGCCGGGATAATCCCGGTAATGCAGCCGCAGTTCGTCGTTCGACCACCAATAGGCGTCTTCGAAATCCGCCATGCTTGCCTTTCTGTTCCGCTGCCCCCAGACATTGCGGACGATGAATGTGAATCCCTCCCCCGCCCCCTACCGTGCTGATCCGAAAATCACCAGCCTTGGCGACAAAATTGGTGATCCAGTGCGGCCTGCCGACTTTCCCGATGCCATATTGCGGTACCGCAACGATCGCTGGGCTGCGACTGTCGGGCTTGAGGGATTGAGCGATGCCGAATGGATCGAGCATTTCGCCCGCTTCAAGCCGCTGCCCGACAATCTGCCGCAACCGCTGGCGCTTCGTTATCACGGACACCAGTTCCGTGTGTACAACCCCGATATTGGCGACGGGCGCGGCTTCTTGCTTGCCCAGCTGCGCGACCATTTGGGGCGTTTGCTTGACCTTGGCACCAAGGGATCGGGAAAAACACCCTATAGCCGCGATGGCGACGGGCGACTGACGCTGAAAGGCGCGGTGCGCGAGATATTGGCGACGGAAATGCTCGAAGCGCTGGGCGTCGAAACATCAAAAACCTTTTCGGTTATCGAAACGGGTGAGGAACTGTCGCGCAATGATGAGCCGTCCCCCACCCGTTCGGCGGTACTGGTGCGGTTGAACCATAGCCATATCCGGATCGGCGCGTTTCAGCGGCTGGCCTATGAAGATGATGCGGCAATGATTGACCGGCTGACGCGCTACGTCCTCATCCACCTGTATGAGCAGGAACCCGGAGAGAACCCGGCGGCCCAATTGCTCAACGGCGCGGTTGAACGGATTGCACAGCAAGCTGCCAGCTTCATGGTGGCTGGTTTCGTGCATGGCGTACTCAACAGCGATAATATCAACGTCACAGGGGAGAGCTTTGACTATGGCCCGTGGCGGTTCAACCCAAATTGGGATCCGCGTTTCACGGCTGCCTATTTCGACCATCAAGGTCTTTACGCTTTTGGTCGGCAGGCGGAGGCGATGCACTGGAATCTAGCCCAATTGGCTATTTCGCTGCGCCTGATTAGCGAAGCACCGCCTTTGGTCGAGGCGCTTGAACGCTTCCCGGCCCTGTTTCAGGCGGCGATTGTCGAGCGCTTCCTTTGGCGACTGGGGGTGGCGTCCAAAGGTATTGAGACGGATCGCGCCCTCGTTGAGGCGGGTGAGCGGGCGATGATTGATGCAGCAATACCGATTGCCGATTTCTTCCACTATCATCGCGGAGGACTGCAATCGGAGCGGGGCTATGGCGGCGAACGCTATGCCTCTTTCGCCGAAATTCTGGGTCAGTTTGAACCCGTTGCTTCCCCCCCAATGCCTTATTGGGCAGAGAATGAACCCTGTTCGATGCTGATCGATGAGGTGGAGGCAATCTGGCAAGCGATTGCAACCGGCGACGACTGGGCGCCGCTGTCGTGCAAAATTGACGCGGTGCGCCGCTTTGGCGCTGCGCTGAGAAACAGGTGATTTTACATGCCATACGATGGAGTATTTACTTGATGTAAAGCTGGAAGCGGCAAACTATGGTAAATGGCCATGAAATGATTGCGCTAGGGCAATATAAGATTTGACTGAACTGGTATCCTACGAACCTGCGACGGGAGCCGTGCTGTGGCGCGGCGTGACCAGTGATGTCGATGCGGCGGTTAGCGCGGCACGCGCGGCCTGGCCCAATTGGGCTGCTGCCCCTCTGAGTGACAGGATCGCGAAAGTCCGATCCTTCGGAAGCCGGGTGAAGGCCGATCTGGAAATTTTTGCCGACTGTATCGCTCGCGAAACGGGTAAGCCGCTATGGGAAGCGCGCAACGAAGTCGAATCCGTCGTCAACAAGGTCGATATCTCGGTCAAGGCTTATGCCGACCGCACTTCGCAACGCCGCTTCGATGGTAAACCGGGGACGCGCAATGCCGTTCGCCACAAACCGCATGGCGTGCTGGCCGTGCTGGGGCCTTATAACTTCCCCGCGCATCTGCCCAATGGCCATATCGTTCCTGCGCTTATTGCCGGCAACGCTATAGTCTTCAAACCGAGCGAGAAGACACCAGCCGTTGGCGAGATGCTGGTCGAATATTTCCGCAAGGCCGGGATACCCGACGGAGTCGTCAACATCGTGCAGGGTGGGCCAGACACCGGGAAGGCCCTTTCCGGCCATCCCGGATTGGACGGTTTGCTGTTCACTGGATCTGCACAGACAGGGATTGCGCTTAACCGACAATTTGCTTCACGCCCGGACAAGATTCTGGCGCTTGAAATGGGCGGAAATAATCCGGTCATTGTCTGGGATACACACGACATGCACAGCGCCGCCGTGTTGGTTGTGCAATCGGCCTTCCTGTCAGCAGGGCAACGCTGCACCGCCGCCCGACGGTTGATCATCAAACAGAGCCTGTACGATCAGTTCATTCCCGAGCTGAAGCGACTGGTTGATCGGCTGGTGATCGACGAACCGCATGCAGAGGTGCCACCGTTCATGGGTCCCGTCATCGACAATGAGGCCGCCGATGGTCTGACCGAGAGCTTCCTGGCGCTGATGAGCCATGGCGGACGTCCGATCCGGCATATGACCCGCCCACAACCCGAACGTCCTTTCCTGTCGCCTGGGATCATCGATGTCACCAATATGCGCGAACGGCCGGATATCGAACTGTTCGGTCCCTTGCTCCAGGTTATTCGTGTCGAGACATTTGGCGAGGCCATCGACGAGGCGAACAATACTCGCTTTGGCCTGTCCGCCTCGCTGATCGGCGGAACGCCGGAGCAATATAACGAGTTTTGGGCGAACAGCCGTGCCGGTGTCGTCAACTGGAACCAACCCACCAATGGTGCATCCTCCGCGGCGCCTTTCGGTGGCGTCGGGCTTTCGGGCAATCATCGCCCTAGCGCATATTATGCCGCCGATTACTGCGCTTTTCCCGTCGTTTCATCCGAAGCCGATGTCCCAAGGGCGATGATCGGCATCGGCCTGCGCGACGATATGGTCGCTTTTTCCGATGACAGCGCGGTAGAATCCGCCAAATAAGGGCGGCATGAACAAAGCGGACATTTTCGAATTTTACCGTCGGTTGGCCGAAGACAATCCGTCGCCCGAAACCGAGCTGGAATATGGCAATGATTATCAGCTGCTGGTCGCAGTCGTCCTGTCCGCGCAGGCGACCGATGTCGGGGTCAACAAGGCGACCCGCAAATTATTCGAAAGCGTCAAGACACCGCAGCAGATGGTCGATCTGGGCGAGGAAGGCCTTAAACAGCATATCAAGACCATTGGCCTGTTCAACGCCAAGGCAAAGAATGTAATCGCGCTATCCGAAATTTTGGTGCGCGGGCATGGCGGAGAGGTCCCCGCCGATCGCGACATTTTGGAAACGCTGCCCGGTGTAGGTCGCAAGACAGCCAATGTCGTGATGAACACCGCCTTTGGCGCGGAGACATTCGCGGTCGACACCCATATCTTTCGCGTCGGCAACCGCACCGGCCTCGCCAAGGGCAAGACGCCGCTGGCGGTCGAGAAACAGCTCGACAAGAAAACGCCTGCACCCTTTCGCCTCGGCGCACATCATTGGCTGATCCTGCATGGACGTTATGTCTGCAAGGCAAGAACGCCCGAATGTTGGCGCTGCGTGGTTGCCGACTTGTGCAAGTTCAAACCAAAAACTGCCGCACCTAAGACAAAGACGGTCAGCAAGGGTTAAGCTAACAAAGGCGATAAACCGGCTACGACTGGAAGAAAGGGAAGCGATATGAAAAAACGACTTCTATTGGCCCTTGCAACGACCATCGCAATCGGAGGCGTCGCTACCTCTGCGGTTTCCGGAGGCAGCGTTAGCGAGCGGCGCGCCAAAGCCCTGGCGGCATATGAGCCTAGCGGCGAACCGGTCAGTTGCATCACTTTATCGCAAGTCCGGTCTTCCAAAGTCATTGATGACCGCACAATCGATTTCAAAATGGCCGGAGGGAAAGTGTATCGCAACACCCTTCCCCATAGCTGCCCCAGCCTTGGCTTTGAGCAGCGTTTCTCATATCGCACCAGCCTGAACCAACTCTGCAACGTTGATACCATTCGCGTACTGCAGTCTTTCGGCAGTGGGCTGCATGAAGGGGCGGGATGCGGGCTGGGCAAGTTCCAGCCCATGCAGAAAGTGCAATCGAAATAACGCCTTTCGTCGCAACGCTTTGATCTTGCGCAAAGCGGAAAATGGGAAAGTGGGCCAGATTGTTGGCATCAGACCAACGATAAGGACAAAATATGACCCATGTAGCCCACGAATTGCACGCCGAATTTCCCAACGATGCGGAGGTCCTGCACCAGTTGAAGGTGAACGACCCGCATTTTGCCAAATTGGCTGACCATTATCACGATTTGAATCGTGAAATTCATCGGATCGAAGCCGGCATCGAAGCCGCATCGGACGAACGGACCGAAGACCTGAAAAAGGAACGCCTGTCGATTCTCGATCAGGTTTCAGCTATGCTTTCGGCTGCGAAGGCAGGAGCATAAGCATGACCGATCTGAAAAGCGTCAAATCCGGGCTTGAGACAAGGCTGGCCGAACTGGAAGCAAGGGCCGGGCGCATCGAGGCCGACTTGGCCGAACCGCTGAGTGCCGACTTTGAAGAACAGGCGACCGAGCGTGAGGATGACGATGCGCTGGAGGGGCAAGAAGTCCTGCTGGGACGGGAAATCGTTGCAGTCAAAGCAGCTTTGGCTCGGGTGGAGGATGGCAGCTATGGCGAATGTACCCGCTGTGGTGAAGATGTCGGCGAAAAACGGCTCGAGGCCCATCCCGAAGCCGCTTTATGCATCGCCTGCGCGCGCGAGCTTGAAAATCACTGAGCGCTAGCTTGTGCTCGCAACGGCCCTGTTTTCGGTGAAGATTTCCCAAGCGGAAATGAACATCGCCGCAATGACAGGGCCGACAATCAGGCCGTTTATACCGAGTACACTCAAACCGCCCAGCGTTGAAATCAGAACGACATAATCCGGCATCTGCGTATCCTGACCCACTAGTATCGGGCGCAGGACATTGTCGACCATGCTGATGACGAAAATGCCGAGCAGCAACAGGGTAACACCCTCCCACATGCTACCCGTCGCTAGCAGGTAAATCGACACAGGAACCCAGATGATCCCCGTGCCGACGGCGGGGATCAGCGAGAACAATCCCATCACCACACCCCACAATACGGCGGCTCGAATATCGAGAAACGCGAATATCAGTCCGCCCAAAATGCCCTGAACGATGGCGACAACGATGCTGCCCTTCACCGTTGCGCGGATTACCGTGGTGAACTTGTCGAAAAAGGCTTTGCGCTGCTCGGCACGCATCGGGATGGCCTCTCCTATACGGCGGGTGATCTGGCGGCCATCGCGCAGCAGGAAATAGGTCAGATAAAGCATCACGCCCAGCGCCATCGCAAAGTTGAACGCGCGCTGGCCCACCGACACTGCCTGCCCTGCAATGATTTGCACCCCGGTTGTCACCAGTGCGCTGGCCTTTGACTGCAGCTCTTCAAAATCGGGGGTGATGTAGCGCCCCGCCATATCCTGCCAGCGTTGCGGGATAACCGCCTGCAACTCTTGCCCGAGCTTGGCAAAATCAATTTCCTTGGTCTGCACCGAGTCATAGGTGCGCAGCGCCTCATCGACCATCAGAGAACCGACGATGAAGGCGGGAATGATAACCAGCGCAATCACGAGCAACAGCGTAAGAGAAGCAACCGTGTTCTTGCGCGCGGGCATCTTGAGCAGCAACCGATCATGCACTGGTGCAAAGGCGATCGTCACCACCAGTGCCCACAGTATCGCGCCGAAAAACGGCCAGGCAATCCACGCCATCGCCAGCGATACTGCCAGAACGAAGCCGACAAGGACGCGATCCTCAAACTGGGTGTCGTGCTGCAGTTTCTCGGCGGTTGACTGGGGCTTCTCGCTCATGGGCCGAGGAATAACGGCAATTCAGGCAGATGTCATGCCCAGAGTTAGGCGCCTAATACACCGCCGCATCTTGCTTCGCGCAGCGGCTATGCTAGTTCTTCGCCGTCCATTGGGGAAATTATGCAAGAGATTGCCATCCGTTGAACCGGCGCGCGTGACCTGCTCACGCTGATCGCCGACCGTGAAAGCCGAAGCGCGCAGCGCGTTCCGGCCTGTTTTTCGTGTTCAACGGACAGGTTTTCCATGAATGTTTCAAAATATGAACAGCGCGTTTTGCACGCGCTGGCGCAGGGCGGTTCGATCATCCACCGCTTTGACGACAAGGGCCGCATCATCGAGGTCAATTGCATGAACCGCGATGGCTGGCGGCTCGATGATTGCACCATCGCGGTGTTTCAGAAGCTGCGCCGCAAAAGGCTGATCGCCAGTGCTGGCGGCGCGCCCTATCGCATCACGCGAGAAGGGTTACGCGCCGTGCGGGGGCAGTTGGATAATCGGTGAACTCCTTCCTCCCCATCGACTTGCGATGGGGAGGTGGCAGTTGCGCAGCAACTGACGGAGGGGAATTACAACGACCGTTGTGCGGGCTCCTGCCCGCCTCCCCTCCACCACCTTCGGTGGTCCCCCTCCCCATCGCAAGTCGATGGGGAGGATAATTAAGCTGAAGCGTGAGCGTGCCCCGAAATCAACTCCGCCATGCGGTCCACCTGTGACGGCGGCAGGTCGTGGCCCATCTCGTCGATTATCTCCAGCCGTGCCTCTGGCACATGGCGGGCAATATCGATGCTTCCATCCTTTGGCACCAGCGGGTCGGCACCGCCGTGAACGACGAGCGTCGGCGTGGTGATCGTCTTCAACCGCTCGACACGGCTGCCATCGGCGATGATCGCCAGCAACTGGCGCCGCGTGCCGACCGGATAATAGCCACGATCAAAGGCGCGCCCCGCCATTTCGGCAGGGGCATCCTCAGGGCGCGCCGGATCGGGATAAGAAAAGGACTTCACCAGTTCCGCACCAAAAGCGACCGCATCGTCGCGATTGGCACCCGACGGCCGCGCAGCCATCATCTGGCGACGAATATCCGCACGCGGGCCGGGCAATCCGGGCGCGCCGCTGGAGGACATGATCGAGGTCATGCTCAGCAGGCGGTCGCGATGGTTCACCGCCATCAGTTGCACAATCATCCCGCCCATCGACGCGCCAACGACATGCGCCCGCTGGATACCCAGCGCATCGAGCAAGCCGATACCGTCCTTCGCCATATCGGAAAGCGTATAGCCAACACCCAGCGGCAGCCCGAGCCGCGCCTTGAACATCGTCCAGATCAGATTGGGCGTCGCCGCCTTTTCCATCCGCTGCGACATGCCGACATCGCGGTTGTCATAATGGATAACGCGGAAGCCCTTACCGACGAGGCCCTGAATGAGCTCGTCCGGCCAGGCAATCATCTGCGCACCCAGCCCCATGACAAGCAGGATCTCCGGCGCATCGGCGGGGCCATTGTCTTCGTAGTAAAGTTCAATACCATTCGCTTTGATTTTCGGCATTATTCCCCTCCCCCATGATAGAAATCATACACTGTCTGCGCGACCGCGGCTGACACACCGGGCGCTTTCTGTAAATCCTCAAGGCTTGCGCTGCGCACGGCGCGGGCGGTGCCGAAGTGGAGCAGAAGCGCTTTTTTGCGCGCGGGGCCGATGCCGGGCACTTCGTCGAGCGGGCTGGCAGTGATTGCCTTGGCGCGCTTGGTGCGGTGCGCGCCGATAGCGTAGCGGTGCACTTCATCGCGCAGGCGTTGCAGGTAGAACAGCACCGGCGCGTTGACCGGCAGAGTCAATTCGCGACCGTCTGGGAAGTGGAAAACCTCACGCCCTTCACGGCCATGATGCGGCCCCTTGGCGATGCCGATATAGGGCACATCCTCTATGCCAAGCCGTTCGAACACTTCGCGCACCGCGCTCACCTGCCCTTTGCCACCGTCGATCAAGACAAGGTCGGGCCATTCTCCCTTGTCCCGATCCGGATCCTCCTCCTGCGCGCGGGAGAAGCGACGCTCCATCACCTCACGCATCATCGCAAAGTCGTCATCGGTCGCAACCTGCTTGATGTTGAACTTGCGATACTGGCCCTTGATGAAGCCCTCCGGCCCCGCGACCACCATCGCGCCGAGTGCATTGCTGCCCTGAATATGGCTGTTGTCGTAAATCTCGATCCGCTGCGGCGGTTCGGAAAGGGCGGACAGCCCCGCCACCCCCCCCCACAAGTTGCCCCGCGGCGGCGTTTCCCCCCGCCGCCCGCCCAGCGCCCCTTCCCCGCTGCGCTTGGCCTGTGCAACCAGCCGCACACGATCGCCGCGTTGCGGGACCGCTATCTCAACCTTGCGCCCTGCCCGTTCGCTGAGCGCCTCGGCCAGCAAATCGGCTTCTGGCAATTCACGGTCGAGCAGCAGAAGGCGCGCGGGTGGCACCTCTTCGTAGAACTGCGCCAGCACCAAAGTCAGCACTTCTTCATCGCTGCTGTCCTGAATATGCGCGGGGAAAAAGGCACGGTGGCCCCAATTCTGCCCGCCGCGGATGAAGAAGGCCTGGATGCCGATCACCCCCTGCTTATGCGCCAGCGCGAAGATATCGGCATCGCCAATCCCCGCCGCATTGATCGCCTGGCTCCCCTGGATGAAGGTCAGCGCCTTCAGACGATCGCGCAACAGCGCCGCGCGTTCGAAATCGAGCGCTTCGGCAGCGCCTTCCATCTCTTTCGCCAGCTTCGCCTGCACCGCCGTCGATTTGCCGCCGAGGAAGGCCTTGGCATCGGCCACCAGCTCGGCATAGCCCGCCTTGTCGATACGGCCCACACAGGGTGCCGAGCAGCGCTTGATCTGGTAGAGCAAACAGGGCCGGTCGCGGTTGTTGAAGAAGCTGTCGGTGCAGCTGCGCAGAAGAAACAGTTTTTCAAGCGCGTTAAGCGTGACGTTGACCGAACCGGCGCTTGCGAAGGGTCCATAATATTCGCCCTTATGCCGCCGCGCCCCGCGATGCTTCTGGATGCGCGGGAAATCATGATCGGCACGCAGCAGGATGAAGGGGAAGCTTTTGTCGTCACGCAACAGAACGTTGTAGGCGGGGCGATAGCGCTTGATCAGCTGCGCCTCGAGAAGCAGCGCCTCTGCCTCGCTGTTCGTCGTGACAATCGTCATGCTGCGCGTCAGCGAAACCATCCGCCGCAGCCGGTTGGGCAGCCGATCGACCTGCGTATAGTTGGTGACGCGGTTTTTGAGCGCGCGCGCTTTGCCCACATAGAGCACATCGCCGCGGGCGTCATGCATGCGGTAAACACCTGGCTTTGCCGGCAATGTCTTCAGCACATTTCGGATCGCCGCCACCCCGCCCTCCAGATCGGGCTGGTCCGCACCACGCACGGCATAAGTTGCAGCCTCTTCATTGAAGCGCGATGCGGCGTTGGGCTGATCGGGGCGTTCTGCTTTGGACATTGTGCTCTGTTGCGCTACTTAAGTCGGCGGAAGAGGAACAGCCTAAATGCAACTGAACGGCAAGACCATATTGTTGACTGGCGGTACCGATGGCATCGGCCGCGAGCTAGCCGGGCAACTGAAGGCCAAGGGTGCAACTGTGATTGTTACCGGTCGCACGCCCGAGAGGATCGAGGCCGCCAAGGCCGCGGGCTATGAAGTCATTACGGCGGATCTGTCGTCGCAAGCGGGAGTCGACGCGATCCTGACTGCGGTCAAAGGGCGGGATATCGACATATTGATCAACAATGCGGGCCTTGGCAGCGACCATGATTTCCGCGAAGCCGAACCCGATCTGGCGGATAATGACCGCTGCATCGCGGCGAACCTGAACGCGCCGATCCATTTGATTACGCACTTGATGCCCGTGCTGAAATCGCGGCCCGAGGCAATGATCGTCAATGTGACATCAGGGCTGGCCATTGCGCCACGTTCCGGCGGGCCGATCTATTGCGCGACCAAAGCGGGGCTGCGCAGCTACACCATGGCGTTACGGCACCAGTTGCGCGACACCGCAATCCATGTGCTGGAGGTGCTGCCGCCTGTCGTTGAAACCAAATTGACCGCAGGTCGCGCGGGCAAGAGCAAGATGCCCGCTTCGCAATGCGCTGCGCAGATTGTCGACGCGATGGAGACAAATGCCAACGAGGCGAATGTTGGCATGACGAAGCTGCTGCGGATTGTGGAGAGTGTCTCTCCCGCTTTGGCGCGAAAGATTATGATCAATTATTGAAGGCAAAGAAAAAGCGCGCCTCTGACGAGACGCGCCCCACCCCTAGCCCCTCCCGCTGCGGGAGGGGACACCAGGTCAATTCAACTTGGCTATCGTAGCATCAACCAGCCCGGCATCTGCCTTGGCATCATGATGCGCAGCGATCAGCGCCTCTGCGGCGGCAGCGGCAGCGGCGGCAGCCTTGGCGCGGACGTCTGCGATGGCAGCACGTTCAGCGGCCGCAATCTTGTCTTCCGCCGATTGCGCACGGCGTGCGATCAGCGCGGTTGCGTCGGTCTTGGCCTTAGCAACAATTGCTTTGGCCTCTTCCTCGGCATGCGCCTTCATCGCTTCAGCGTCAGCGGCGGCCTGCTTCGCCTTGGCTTCATAGTCAGCCTTTATCGCCTCGGCTTCCTTCCGCAGGTTGGTCGCCTGATCGAGCTGCGCCTTGATGCCATCAATCTGCTTGTCGAGCGCCGCACCGATCATGGCGGGCACTTTCTTCCAGATGAACAGTGCAATCACGACAAGCATCGCGAGTGCGACCCACATCGTCGCATCCATGCCAAGAGCGGCGGGTGCGGCATGCGCCTCTCCGCCATGTGCTTCGGTCGAAGCGTGTGTCTCGGCTACTGGGGCGCCGTCAACGGTGGTGTTGTCAATCACGGCCTTTTCGGTGGCCATGGCTTCAGGGGCTGCTGCCTGTGTCATCAGCTCAATACCGCCTTCACTGCAGTCGCCGCCTGGGCAGCGCTGACCTTTGCACCCGAAACCTTGGCGACGATGTCTGCCGCAGCTTCGGCTGCTACGCTTTCGATTCCCGCCATTGCCTTGGCGCGCGCTTTGGCCAGATCGGCCTCAGCTGCTGCTAGCTTGGCCGAGATTTCCTCGTCCGCTTTGGCAAGACGTGCCTCGGCATCCTTGGCGCCCTTGGCCTTGGCGGCAGCCGCCTTGGCTTGCGCTTCACTACGAGCGGCATTCAATGCGTCGCTTCCGCCCGCTACCAGTCCGTCGGCTTCGGCACGTGCCTTTTCGGCAGCAGCAAGGTCATCAGCAATCTTGCGATCGCGGGCTTCGACATTGGCGTCGATTTTCGACACCATGCCGCGGCCAATCACGAAATAGAGAATGCCGAAAACCAGCAGCATCCAAAAGAACTGCGAGGCATAGGTTTCCAGTATCTGGGCGATTTGAGGCATTTGATCCGCTCGCTCGATGGAGGGTTATTCAAATTTTCGGGAAAGTGGCCCCCGGCGTCAATGCGCCGGGGTATCCTCCCCTAAAAACTCTTAGGCAACGAAGATCAGGATCATCGCCACGACGAACGCAAGCAGGCCGAGAAGTTCGGCAGCCGCGAAGCCGATGAAGAGACGGCCCTGCTGGCTGTCGGCAGCCGCGGGGTTGCGCAATGCGCCCTGAAGGAACGAACCGAAGACGTTACCCACGCCGCCAGCTGCGAGACCCGCACCAATAGCTGCGAGACCGGCACCGATCAATTTTGCTGCTTCTGCTTCCATGATACTAACTCCTGTTAAAACTCAAACTTGGTTGAAAAATCGTCGAAAAAACTCAGTGCAGATTGACCGCGTCATTGATGTAGAGCGAGGTCAAAAGCGCAAAGACATAGGCCTGAATGGCGCACACCAGCAGTTCAAGCAGGGTGATACCGATCATCAGGATGAAAGAGGGGAGAGCGACCAGAGGGGCAACCCAAAGCGCTTCGGCATTGAGGCCGTTAATCACGAAGCCTGCAAGCACCTTCATCAGCACGTGGCCCGCCGTCATCGCGACGAAAAGACGCAGTGCGAGGCTGAAGGGGCGGATGAGGAACGAGAACAGCTCGATCAGCGGGATGAGCCACAGCAGCCACCAAGGCGTACCATGCGGGACGAACAGGCTGAAGAAATGCAGGCCGTGCTTCCAAAGGCCGACTACCAGTACTGTACCGAAGCTGAGCACGGCGAGCACCGCAGTGACCGTCAGGTGGCTGGTTACGGTGAAGGCATGCGCGCCCGGAACGATACCGATCGGCATCATGCCCATGAAATTCGCGAAAAGGATAAACATGAAAAGCGAGAAGACCAGGGGCACATATTTCTTGCCCTCGGGTCCGATGCTCGAGCTCATCATGTTGTTGATAAAGCCGGTGACGCCTTCGACAGCCATCTGCCAGCGACCGGGAACGAGTTCACGCTTCATGCCACCGGCCATAAAAATCCAGATGGCGCCGAGAACGACGAGCATAAACAGCGACGAGTTGGTGAACGAGATGTCGTAACCAAAAAGATCCAGCTTCGCCAAAGGCTCAATCTGGAACTGGTGCATCGGATCGATTTTGCCGCTTGCGCCTGCCACTTTTTCCGTACCCTGCTTATGCCAACAGCCCCGCAAGCGGGGCCGCGTTTATACGACCGAAGCGCCCCACAACACCTCTCAAGGTATTATTCCGGACG
The DNA here is from genome assembly GCF_937872355.1 of uncultured Sphingorhabdus sp. Taxonomy (GTDB): domain Bacteria; phylum Pseudomonadota; class Alphaproteobacteria; order Sphingomonadales; family Sphingomonadaceae; genus Sphingorhabdus_B. The sequence continues at coordinate 13,569 of NZ_CALMSV010000032.1, forward strand.
CTCCTGCGAAATCTTGTATATGTTCCTGAAGGCGACTGCGATGCCCAAAAACATGCAGACCAACAAGAGCGCTGGCGCGGTGTCAAACAACTGGTCGAACAACCAACCGACAAGAGCACCACCCGCAGGACCGGCGATCAGTTCGGTCAAGACCCGGTTCCCCTGCCGCATTCCTTTGGCTGGGGGCACGTCCTGCCCCGTACGTTCTGCCTCGGCTTTCCGGACCTTTTTCAGCTGCATGTCTAACGAATCGAGCCGAGGGTCTTTTGTGCCGTTGCCATCCTGCGCGGGATCTTCTGAAGCCATGCAATTCCTCCTGTTTTCGCAAGGGAGAACCGCCAAGACTCCGGGCAACCCCGCCAAGGCACGCGCCCTTTAGGAGAGCGCCAGAGCGAAGTCAACCGCATGCTGCAGCGCAAAAGCAAAGGCCCGGAAAATTGCTTTCCCGGGCCTTCAATATCATCAGCTCCGCGGCGTTACGGGCAGCGCACATCCACAACAGGCGGGCTGGCGTCACGCGTTTTCCAGCTCTTGTCGGGGGCCTGATACATTTCGCCGGGCGCCGTACGTTCCTTGATCAGACGGCAGCCGGTGCGGAAGGCCATTTCCTCGACGGTCGCGCCGTTCGCTAGCGCTTCTTCGGTATATTTCGCCTTACGCTTAATGTTGAGATCATCGACCAGTGCTTTTACGGCGGGCGAAGGCGGCGTGACAAAGCCGAGATAGCCGTCGGTCTTTTCACCGATCAAGCCGTCGGCCCGCGCTTGCTGGTAAGCTGGATCGCGCTGCGCTATTGCGCCGCTACCGGCAACAGCTGCACCGATCAGCAACGCGGCTGCAACCATTTCGATACGGTCTTTCATCTTTTCACTCAAAGCCATCAAAATATCTCCGAATTCTCTTCGATCACTTCCTTCGAAGCCTGATCCAGCCTGTACAGCACTTCCTGACGGATAGCGATGTTGAGGTTGATCACAATCGGCTTATCGGGTGCCTGAACCTGCACACAGCCCGGCAGGGCCGTTGCCGCCAAACAAACGAAGAGAAATGCCCCTTTCTTCATGTTCAGACGGATTGCACCATTGCCATCCGCCGTCAATCTGTGTCGCATATATCCCTCCCTCGCTTTCGGCAGGCTGAATAGGCCGTTCATATTGCGTTGGTTTCTGTTCATCTTTTTTCACTCGCTGGCTGACCTTCAACCGGAACTGGTTTATTCTGCTGATTGATCAGATCCTTGCCCTGCTGCAGCGCATAGTCAGCGTCATAAAGGCCGCGTATCGAACCGATAAGTTGCAGGAATTCTGCCTCAATGCGGACGTTGAACTTGATCGGTATCTTGGCGAGTTGCTTTGTGATGAAATTCTGCCTGGCGAGGCTGCCTTGCTGAAGCCCGTCAAATGACACGTCAGTTATGATTTCGCCATCAAGTTTGCCATCAACACCAATGTGCATCTCGCGAAAGCGGATCGAACGCAGCGCCTGGAAAGCAAAATTGGCGAAAGCGCCCATATCTTCATAGGTGAGTTCACCAAGATAGCTCAGCTCACCGCCCCCGGCCCGCGATACAAGCGAACCGCCAACAATCCGCCCGCCTTCCTGATTAAACACCATCGGCAGTGTACCGTCAAAGACCCCCGCTACCTGCAAATTCTGCAAGTCATAGCCCGCAAGGAACTTCTCTGCGTCGAGCCCGATCAGGCGGAAGGTCAACTTGCGTTCCGCCTCGACATCGAAATCGAGCACGGTCGGTTCCAGGATCAGCTCGCCGCCGTAAAAGGGCCAGCGTCCCTCCTCGATCCTGACTTTCTGGTCGGGGAGCAACTGATAGCGGATGACACCATCATAGGTGGGCACGCCAGGATTGAGCGAACGCACCCGCGCGATCTGCCCCGGTTCGGTGACCATTCCTAGAAGATCAGTAAATCGCAATTCGGTCTCAAGACCTTCAACGGGGCCAAAGGCAGCGGCCAGATCGGTGTTGAGCACGGAGAAACGACCGCTGCTGCGTACGCCCTGCCCGTCCCATTCGATCCGCCCGTCTCCGCTCAGCCGCCCTTTGACTTCCGCGATATGGCCTAGCGTCAATGTGGTCAGCATGTCCGGCTGCAACCGGTCGTTGAACTGCAGCTCCTCAACTGAAAGCAGGGCATTGCCGTTGCTGGTGCCGAGATTATGCATGATCTGCGCGTCGGCAACCTTGGTGCCGGTTTCGGGCTCGTACAGGTTACCGATCGCACTGATCACATTGTTCGAGAGCGTCACCTGCAAATCGGAAACCTTCAACGGATTGAAGCGATCGACTTGCGCGGCATCCGAAACAAACAGCGACGAATCGAGCCCAAGAAAATCACCCTGCCACCGCCATTGACCGCTGGCTTCGTTGATCAGTAACGGGACATTGCCAATCTGCCCCGCCCCGCCGCTGATCGTGCCGCGAACTCCGGGTCCTTCGAGCATGCCATCGAGGCGAGCGACCGTGAAGCGGCTAACGCTATCCGAAGGACCCAAATCAACCGCGACATTGTTCGCACCAAACCCGCTGTCGAGATCGAAGGTAACACTGCTACCGCTGGCCTTGAGTGGCGAGTTGCCGAGCGTCCCGGCAACCGCCAGTGCAGGTATGACCAGCGCAAAGCGCGTTTCGCCGCCCGCAACGCTGAGCATCGAGCCGCTTTGCGGGCAAGCCCGTAAATTGCCAGCTGGAAGCCGAAGCGCACCCGTCGCCAATCCGCTATAACGGACGTTGGTGCATGCGGCATTCATGCTGAAAGCGCTTCCCGAAACGAGCCCGTCTATAGGCAGGCTTAGGCCAGTCACAACGCCGCCCAGCAAGGGGCCGGTAACGGTTGCCTGCCCGTCAAACCGCCAGGGCCTGCGCCCGCCACCTTCGAACGCGAGGATCGGGATGCTGATAGTCCCGCCAGGGGCCGAATAGGGCTGCAGGTTCAATGTGCCTGACCACCCCGAACCGCGTTGACGTAGTAGTAGCTTGCCCGCTGGCAGATCACCGCCTGTCATCGTCAACGACACAGGTTCGGCCAAACGGCCTTCGACCAAAGCAAAGGGCGCCTGTTGCCGGAGAATTACGCCACTGTCGGAGCGGACGAAGAGGCCGTTAAGCACCAGCTTGCTTCCCGCTGGCGCAGTGGCGATGTCGAATGCCATCGTACCGTCAAAGCTGCGGATCGCCCGGCGCAGCGCTGGATCGAGACGCGCTACAACCGGGCCGATGGGGGTCGAGGCTGTGCCGCGCACCAATTGATCCATTGATGGCAACATCGATTGAGGTAGAGATGCGCCGGCCAGGCGCGCATCGCCGCGTGCTGTAAAGGACAAGCCGGCATCGGAGAAACCAAAACTTCCTTCAGCTTCGCCAGCCAGATTGCGCATCGCGAATTCCGGCGCGCGCAATGCTGCTTTCGATAGTTCTAGATTATATTCCGTCCGTTGTTGGTTGCCGTTCAGCGCGAGTTTTCCGGCAACACCATCGGCCCGCCGCCTGTCTGCCTGCGCTGACTTTGCGCCGAAGGCGAAATCACCGATCCAGCGATCAAATGCTTCGGTAAACTGGATTTTGCCTTCCAAAGCGGGGGCTTGGAGCGCCAATTTTTGTGCATTACATTCCGCTGACGACGCCGCGATGGGACCAATAAATTCGGGCCGCACATTACGAATACGGACGGTGCCGTCGTAACGAAGGCCGCTAGCGCTGCAACCTCCCCCGGCCAATTGCCCCGAGCGCGCAACTATTTTTCCGTCAAAACGATTACGCAAATTGCCCTTGCCCTGCGCGGCGATACCGACGCCGCCCCAAGGCGTCGCCAACGATAGGATGGCATCCGACAATTGCACATTGATGTCGGGGAGCGTGATCGGCTCCTTGCTCTCCATGTCGCGGAGCTTGTCTAGTTCGCCCAGATGGAGCTTGCCGTCGGCAAAGCGTCCCTTCAGTCGCACCCCGGCGGCGCGAACCTCGCGAAGCTTGGGCGCACCAAATCCGATGGCAAGCTCTAACTCTACCGATTTTGCGATCAAATCGGGATTGGCCGGATCCCCGACTACAACATTGCGAATCCTTTGGGTGCGAAATCCGAGCTCTTCGATTTCATAGGCCGCGCGAACTCCGTTTGTTTCCAAATAGTCACGCACATAACCGTCCGCGATCTCGGTGCGCTTCCACCAAGCGTAAGCAACAAGGCACAGCAAAAATATCAGCACCGCGCCAAACAAATGGCGCTTCGACCAACGCCGGGTCGGCTGTGCTTCGGGAAGCTCTTCTTCCATCATTAGTCAAATGCGCCAAAGCCTTGCGCCATGCAACTTGGATTTCTACCAAACGCCTTGCAGCGAAGTCAAAATTGCGGAACAAGCCCGTTCAATGGTTACATCACGCGAAAAAGATGAAAATTATGGCGAAGGTCATCGCGAACGCCTTCGCGAGCGCCTTTTGGACAATGGTGGTGATGGTTTACTTGATCACGAGCTGATCGAATATTTGCTGATGCTTGCTATTCCGCGAATCGATACGAAGCCAATCGCGAAGCAACTGATCGCACATTATGGCAATCTATCTTCGGTATTTACCGCCGATGCGTATAGCCTTCAGAATCAAAAAGGTATCGGCGAAAAGGCCGCTGCGGCGATCAAGC
>NZ_CALMSV010000033.1 GCF_937872355.1 uncultured Sphingorhabdus sp.
TGGGCGTCGCGATATTGGCACTCGGCCACGATCTGAACCTGCGCGCTTCGCGCTAGTTTTGTTCCGCCGAAACGAGCGACGCGAAGCAATTGCGCACCCATTTATGCACCTGGCGTACCGATGGTTGACGCTGCAAATCGCGGTGAACGGTCAACCATGGGGTTCGTGATGGCGGACTGCTGCCGACATCGATTTGGATAAGGTCCGGATAACGGCGAGCAATCGCCTTGGGCAACAAGGCTGCCCCCGCACCGGATCGTGCCGCCGTTAAAAGGCTTCGGGTGCTGGCGGTGCGCATCACGACATTTTTGCGTAGCCCGATCGAATCGAGCCAATCGAGTTCGGGCAGCCGACCATAACTATCATCATAAACCAGCAATCTTTCGGGCGCTGGCAATCTTTCACCATTGCGGCATGCAAACAGGCCCAAATGCAAGGCTGGCAATTTCTGGATCACCAGGCTTGCTCCTTCGGGACGGATCATACGGACGGCAATATCGGCCTCGCGTCCCGCCAGACTGACGACTGCAGCCTCGGATTGGAGGTGAACCGGAAAATGCGCACCTGCTGCCCATAGCCGATCAAGCCGGGGCGCCAGGACATCGGAAATGACGAACTCCGTCGCCGTTACCCGCACGGGTAGTTCGGCCAGTTCCCCCTGCAGCGCTTCGGCAACGCGCCGGACGCGATCAATCTGGGCTGAAAGCGGTTCTGCGGCGGCTGCAATCTCGCTTCCCGCGCGCGTCAATTGCGCGCCTCTAGTGAAGCGGTCGATCAACCGCAGATGCAGATTGGTTTCGAGTGTTTCGATGCGGCGCGAAATGGTGGAAACCGCAACGCCGCGCTTTTTGGCAGCAGCCGAAAGCGAACCGGTTTTGGCGATGGCAACAAGATCATCAAGTTCGCGCGGATCCAGTGCCAACTGTGCTTCCTTTGCAAATAAGCAATATAGTTTTGCAATCATGCAACTATTGATGTGAAGCTGTCAACGGTAAGCCCCGAACAACTTTTCGGAGCAGAATCCATGAGCAGCAGCATCAACCAACTGACCTTTCTCAAACCCGGAAGCTTTGAATGGCGGGAGGTTGCGGCGCCGAAAATCGAATCGCCCACAGACGCGCTGGTGCGCCCGCTGGTGGTCGCGCGCTGCGATCTTGACCTTTATATCGCCACCGGTTTCGTTCCGATGGCGGGGCCATTTGGTTTCGGCCATGAAATGGTCGGCGAGGTAATCGATGCCGGCGAAGGCGCAGGCGTGCAACCTGGTCGACGTGTCATCGTTCCGTTCCAGATTTCTTGCGGAAGCTGCGACCCTTGTCGGCGCGGCTTCACGGCATCGTGCCGGTCAGTCCCGGCCTATTCGGCATTTGGACTTGGCGGCAATGGGCGAAAGGATTTTGGCGGTGCTATTGGTGACTATGTGAAGGTGCCGTTTGCCGATCACATGCTGGTCCCGGTTCCGGACGCTGTCGACAGCATTGCAGCGGCGAGTGCAGCCGACAATATTCCCGATGGCTGGCGTGCGGTTGCTCCGCAGCTCGCGGAATATCCTGGGGCGTCGGTGCTGATCGTTGCAGGGCTGGCGCAGAGCGTCGGGCTCTATGCTGCCGGAGCCGCCGTTGCTCTTGGCGCGGGGCGCGTACTTTATCTGGATGATAATCCGGATAACCGTGCTCGGGCGATTGCCATGGGGGCCAGTGCCGAACCGCTAGGATTGAACGAGGGCCGGGATCATAAGGAGCAATTCGAAATCGTGGTCGAGGCAGCCGGAACACCGCCGGCATTGGCATTCGCGATCCAGTCTTGCGCGCCCGACGGCATCTTGACGAGCGTATCGATCCATTTGGGGCAAACTACGCCTGTGCCGTTGACCGCTGCCTATTACAAAGGCTTACGATTCCAGACGAGCCGGGCCAGCGCGCGCCGCTGGTTGCCTGACGTGGTCGATTGCATCGCTTGCGGCAAACTGCACCCCGAACATGTCACCCATCGAACTGCAAAATTCAGCGAGGCACCCGACGCGATGCTGGACAACGGACCGAAGCTGATTTTTCTCCCCGATTAGCCTTAGCTTGCCTATTCGTGCCGGAACGCCTAAATTTCCGGCCATGGCGACGCACGCACATCATCATCACGAACATCAGGGCCATGATCTGGCCGATGCCGCCAAGTCTGCGCTGACAGCCGCAGGTGAGCAGTGGACCGATATGCGGGCGGATATCTTCGCCGTGCTCGCGACTTTCGACAAACCTGCCTCGGCCTATGATATTGCCGATCTGGTTTCGCAAAAACGCGGCAAGCGCGTAGCGCCCAACAGCGTCTATCGCATCCTCGACCTGTTTGTGTCGAACAACCTCGCCAGTCGTGTGGAAAGCGCCAACGCCTATCTCGCCAACGCGCACCCGGGATGCCTGCACGACTGCATCTTCCTGATTTGCGACACTTGTGGCAGCGCGACGCATATCGATGATGACAGCCTGACCGGCAATGTCCGTAAGGCCGCCGAGGCGGCAGGCTTCCATGCCGTCCGCCCGGTGGTTGAAGTGCGCGGCACTTGCGCCGACTGCGATTAGATACGCGCTACGGGCAAATAACCCGTTCGACACATCCTCCAAACATCGTTAAAGCTGCCTTGCATGACTGATACACCCGTCACGCCCTTGCTCGACAAGGTCAAGATTCCCGCAGATCTCCGAAAGCTGGAACCTTCCCAACTCCGCCAGTTGGCAGACGAATTGCGTACCGAAACGATCAGCGCGGTCTCGGTTACCGGCGGGCATCTGGGGGCGGGCCTTGGCGTCGTCGAACTGACCACCGCGATCCATTATGTGTTCAACACTCCTGAAGACCGGTTGGTCTGGGATGTCGGCCACCAATGCTATCCGCACAAGATCCTGACTGGGCGTCGCGACCGCATCCGCACGCTGCGCACCGGTGGCGGGCTCTCGGGCTTCACCAAGCGGACCGAGAGCGAATATGATCCTTTCGGCGCGGCGCACAGCTCAACCTCTATTTCGGCCGCACTCGGTTTCGCAATTGCCAACAAGCTGAACGACAAGCCGGGCAAGGCTATTGCCGTGATCGGTGATGGCTCGATGTCGGCGGGCATGGCCTATGAGGCGATGAACAATGCGCAGGCGGCGGGCAACCGGCTGGTCGTCATTTTGAACGACAACGACATGTCGATCGCGCCGCCAGTGGGCGGGCTTTCGGCCTATCTGGCGCGGCTGGTATCGTCGCGGCCCTTCCTGTCTTTGCGTGAAGTCGCCAAGCGCATCTCGCGCAAATTGCCCGAGCCGCTGCATATCGCGGCGCGCAAGACCGACGAATTCGCGCGCGGCATGGCGATGGGCGGCACGCTGTTCGAGGAGCTGGGCTTTTACTATGTCGGCCCGATTGACGGGCACAATCTCGATCATCTCATCCCCGTCCTCGAAAATGTCCGCGATGCGGCAGAGGGGCCGTGCCTGATCCATGTCGTCACCAAAAAGGGTCATGGCTATGCCCCGGCCGAGGCGGCGGCAGACAAATATCATGGCGTCGTCAAATTCGACGTCATCACCGGCAAGCAGGACAAGGGGCCCGGCGGCGGCCCGCCCGCCTACCAGAATGTCTTCGGCGAAACGCTCGCCAAGCTGGCCGAAACCGACGACCGGATTGTGGCCATCACGGCCGCGATGCCGACTGGCACCGGCGTCGACAAGTTCGCGCAGGCGCACCCCACACGCTCTTTCGACGTGGGGATTGCCGAACAACATGCGGTGACCTTCGCTGCCGGATTGGCAGCGCAGGGGATGCGCCCCTTCTGCGCGATCTATTCGACCTTCCTGCAGCGTGCTTATGATCAGGTGGTGCACGATGTCTGCATCCAGAACCTGCCGGTGCGATTCGCGATCGACCGTGCCGGTCTGGTCGGCGCCGATGGCAGCACCCATGCCGGTTCGTTCGATGTCACCTATCTGGCGACGCTGCCCAATATGGTGGTGATGGCTGCCGCCGACGAAGCGGAATTGGTGCACATGACCTATACCGCCGCCTGCCATGACAGCGGTCCGATCGCCTTCCGCTATCCGCGCGGCAATGGCATTGGGGTGCCTCTGCCCGAAGTTCCGCAACGGCTGGAAATCGGCAAGGGTCGCGTCGTGCGCGAAGGCAAGTCGGTGGCGATACTGTCATTGGGAACCCGCCTCGCAGAAGCGCTCAAGGCCGCTGACACCTTGGATGCCAAAGGCCTGTCGACCACGGTTGCCGATTTGCGCTTTGCCAAGCCGCTCGATGAAGACCTGATCCGCCGCCTGATGGCGACGCATGAGGTCGTTGTAACCGTAGAGGAAGCCTCCATTGGCGGCCTGGGTGCGCATGTGCTGACGCTGGCGAGCGATCTTGGCCTCACCGATGCGGGCCTGAAAATCCGCACGATGCGCCTGCCCGACGTCTTTCAGGAACATGATAACCCGCAGAAGCAATATGACGAAGCGGGGCTGAACGCGCCGCAGATTGTCGACACCGTGCTGAAGGCGCTGCGCCATAACAGCGCGGGTGTGGAGGAAGCCGGGGTTCGGGCCTGACCGGCATGGCGCACGACGTTTCGGCTTTGCTCGAGCGTGAAAAGGATGTGCTGCGGCTTCTGCTGGTTGGGCATGACGCGAAAAGCATTGCGCGACACCTCGATCTATCGACCCATGTGGTGAATGAGCGTTTGCGCGATGCGCGACGCAAACTAGGCGTGGGTAGCAGTCGGGAAGCCGCGCGAGTGCTGGCGCTGGCCGAAGCAGACAGTCCCAAAAATTTTGGGGACAAGGAATTTGGATATCCCAAGCCATCCGAAGCGGTGACTGATGTGAAAGCGCAAGTGGGTCACACGCTTGCGCAAACAGGCATCAACAAAGGGATTCTCGTCATGATCGTTTCAGCAACTCTGCTCGCCAGCGCGGCTTTTCTATTTTCGATGAACAGCCCAGCTCCGGCTGGTTCTGCGGCAACGGTTGTTTCAACCTATCCGGTCAACGGATCACAGATCAAGCCGGGTCCGTACAAGCTGACCGTCCGGTTCGATCGGCCAATGGCCCCGGACAGTTTCAGTTTCGTGCAGGTTGACCGGGCGACCTATCCCGAATGCAGCGGAAAACCGGAACAGTCGACAGATGGCAAAAGCTATACACTCAATTGTATCGCGCGCACGGGAAAGCGGCACGAGCTTTGGTTCAATCGCAAACCTTATATGAATTTCCGCAGCAAGGCGGACGCCCAGCCAGCGACACCCTATCGCCTCCGATTTTCCGTGAAACCCTGACTGGGGTTATTGCGGAACAGCTGCCTGTGCGCTTTGCCCGTCACCTTCCGGTGCGGCGATGATGTCGCGGGTGACGGCACCCTTGTTCACCGTTGTTGTTTCGGGGTCGCCCACGGTCGAGCGGATGCCCATTTCGCTGTTGCCTGCCGCGGCTACAACCGCGCGTTCACCGGCGGAGCGGGAGGCATCGCCGCCGAACATCGCTTCGAGGACCTGTTCGGGCGTGTTACCGTCATTCTGGCGCGGCACACCGGCTTGCGCGGGTAGCAACGGATAATCGGGCGGGACGACCAAGGGAGCCACGCGGCTGGTGGTTGCTGCTTGCGGGGCGCTGTCGCCGCGAATGTCAAAGTCATACAGAGCCTGATAGGCGTTGCCGACCGACTGGCAGCCGGAAAGAGCAAGCAGCATCGCGGAGGTGCTGGCAGCAAGGGCGAGATTCTTCTTCATGGCTCTTTTCCGGTCCTTACTGTTTCGGCGCGCCGAACATGGCTTCGAGCATCGCTGCCTTGGTCTCGCCTTCTTGCGGGCGCGCCGCGCCTGGCTGCGGCGTCGGCAGGGTATTGAGATCAGCGGGCACCACAATCGGCGCTGCGCGACCGACGGCGAATTCGTCGGGCCGTTCGCGGTCCAGCACGCTTGAAGTGCCGCAGCCGGAAAGCGCGGTGAGTGCCAGCAGGCTTGCTGATGCTATGATGAACTTGCGCGTCATTTCTACTCCGCTATCCCTTTCCCGCTTGATGCGGGATGAACGCTTATAAATTATCGCCGCCCTTGTCGCGTATCAGGAACGCGCGGGCAAGCAATATCAGCACACCGATGGTGATGCAGGCATCGGCAAGGTTGAAAATCCAGAACGGGCGGAAGCTGCCGAAATGCAGGTCGGCATAGTCGACGACATAGCCATAACGCACCCGATCAACGATGTTGCCCAGCGCCCCGCCCAGCACCATCGCCAGTGCAAGCACATCACCGCGCAATTTCTCGCGCCACATCCATACGCCAACCACGCCCGCGATCAACGCGGTGAGGCCGACGAGCAGCCAGCGTTCCAGCTCGCTCCCCGCCTCCAGAAAGCCCATCGATACGCCGCGATTTTCGGCCCAGTCAGGTCGAAGAAAGAGACGATATGGATCTGCCGCCGGCTTTGCAGCGCCAGCGGGCCGATCATGATGAACTTCACCGCCTGATCGGCAATGAACAGAAAGCTGGCGAGCATCAGGCCCTGCAGGCGGAATTTTGCATTACCCATTCAGCACCTCGTCGCAACGCCCGCAAAGCGCGCCATCCTCTGCCACTTCGGGCAAATGCCGCCAGCAGCGGCCGCATTTGTGGTCGTCCGTCCGCGATACCTCCACGGCCTCGCCGTCGGCCAGTCTGACCTTGGCGGTAATAAACAGCTCGGCGAGTGCTTCGGGTTGCAGGCTGAGCGCCGCTGAAGCGGGCACGGCCACTTCCGCTTCCAATCCCGAACCTACCACTTTCTCGCGCCGCATCGGCTCGATTGCCTCGAGAACCTGAGCGCGCAGCGCACGCAGGGCGGTCCATTCGGTGCCCAGATCGTCATCTTCCCAACGGCCGATTTCTGGCCATTCGAGCAGGTGCACCGAATCCGATCCCGGATAGCGTGACTGCCAGACTTCCTCTGCCGTAAAGACGAGCACAGGCGCTGCGTACCGCACCAACGCGTTGAACAATATGTCCAGCACCGAGCGGTAGGAGCGTCGCTTGTGTGAATCGACGCCGTCGCAATAGAGGCAGTCCTTGCGGATATCGAAGAAGAAGGCAGACAGGTCTTCGTTGCAGAAATCGGTAAGCGCACGGACGTAACTGTTAAAGTCAAAATCATCGACGGCCTTGCGCAATTTGCGGTCGAGATAAGCCAGCTCGCTCAAGATATAACGCTCAAGCGGGGGCAGATTGGCCTCTTGCCGCTCTTCCTCGCTGAACCCCTCCAGTGCGCCGAGCAGATAGCGGAAGGTATTGCGCAGCTTGCGATACTGGTCGGCCACACCCTTCAGGATTTCATCGCCGATGCGGTGATCTTCGGTGAAATCGACCGACAGCGCCCACAGCCGGATGATGTCTGCACCGTTGGTTTCCATTACCTTCAGCGGGTCGACGGTGTTGCCCACCGACTTCGACATTTTCAGGCCCTTGGCGTCCATGGTGAAGCCATGGGTGAGGACGGCGTTGTACGGCGCGCGGCCGCGCGTGCCGCAGCTTTGCAGGAGCGAAGACTGGAACCAGCCACGATGCTGGTCGCTGCCTTCGAGATAAAGGTCGGCGGGCCAGCTTAGCTCGGGCCATTTGCCGCTTTCGAGCGTGAAGACATGGGTGCAGCCCGAATCGAACCAGACGTCGAGGATGTCGAACACCTGCTCATAATCCTCGGCCTTATAGTCCGCGCCCAGATATTCCTGTGCGCGCGCCGCTTCCCAGGCATCGACGCCTTCGGCCTTGATTGCCTCGACAATGCGTGCGTTCACGCCCGCGTCGTTCAGATATTGCCCGGTCTTGCGATCGACAAACAGCGTGATCGGCACGCCCCATGCGCGCTGGCGGCTGAGCACCCAGTCAGGGCGGCCCTCGACCATCGAACCGATGCGGTTGCGGCCCTTTTCGGGGACGAAGCGGACGCGGTTGATTTCGGACATCGCGGTTTCGCGCAGGGTGGATGAGGTTGCCGCGTGGCCGACCTTGTCGGGTCCGTCCTCGACAATCGTCGCCCCTGCGAAGGCAGGGGCCGCCATCGGTTTATCCGTCGCCGGTTGAGCTAGGCCTCCGGCGGCCCCGGCCTGCGCCGGGGCGACGGGTTTATCCATCGGCACAAACCATTGCGGGGTGCAGCGATAGATGACTTTGGCTTTCGACCGCCAGCTATGCGGATAGCTGTGCTGGTAATCCGCGCTGGCGGCGAGCAGGCCGCCTGCCTCGCGCAGGTCGGTGCAAATGGGGCCATCGGGCGCGTTGAATTTGGGGTTGATGACGCTGCCCTGCCCGCCGAGCCAAGCCCAGTCGGCGCGATATTTGCCATCGCCCTCGACCGCGAATTGCGGCTCGATGCCGTGCGCCTTGCAAAGCTCAAAGTCATCCTCGCCATGATCGGGCGCCATATGGACAAGCCCGGTGCCGCTATCAGTGGTGACGAAATCACCGGGCAGGAAGGGGCGGGGCTTGACAAAGAAGCCGCCGAGATGGTGCATCGGGTGGCGGGCAACGGTTCCGGCTAGGTCGGAGCCTTTGATGGTACCGATTTCGCTCGTCGGGCCGTCTACTTCCCAGCTACGTTCCTTCTCAGGGACTTCACCAAGTATTTCAGCCAGTCCTGCTCGTTGGTCGGAACGGACTTGGAAAGCTTGATCCAAATCTTTTGCAACCAAGCAGCGTTTGCCATTTGAAGTGACCACCACATACTCAACATCCGGCCCATAAGCGATCGCCTGGTTGACCGGGATCGTCCAGGGCGTCGTCGTCCAGATCACCGCATAAGCGCCAACCAGTTCGGGGATCGGGCTTTCGGTGATTTCAAACGCCACATCGATCTGGGTCGAGGTGATATCCTCATATTCCACCTCGGCCTCGGCCAAGGCGGTCTTTTCCACCGGCGACCACATCACCGGCTTGGCGCCGCGATAGAGTTGGCCGCTTTCGGCAAATTTCAGCAGTTCGGAAACAATCGTCGCCTCGCTGTCGAAATCCATCGTCAGATAGGGCTTGTCCCAATTGCCGAGGATGCCGAGCCGCTTCACCTGCTCGCGCTGCACATTCACCCAATGCTGGGCATAGGCGCGGCATTCGGCGCGGAATTCCTTGACCGGAACCTCATCCTTGTTGAGCTTTTTCTTGCGATATTGCTCCTCGACCTTCCACTCGATGGGCAGGCCGTGGCAATCCCAGCCGGGCACATAAGGCGCATCCTTGCCGAGCAAGCTCTGCGTGCGGCAGACCATGTCTTTCAGGATATGGTTGAGCGCATGGCCGATATGCATGTCGCCATTGGCATAGGGCGGGCCATCGTGGAGGATGAACTTTTCGCGGCCAGCGCGGGCCTCGCGCAGCTTATGGTACAGCCCGTCCGCTTCCCACTTTGCCAATATGCCCGGTTCCTTCTGCGGCAGGCCAGCCTTCATCGGGAATTCGGTCTTCGGCAGGAAGACGGTGTCTTTATAGTCTTGCTTTTCGGTCATATCGCGCGGGTGCTTAGGGGATTACGCGGCTGGGATAAAGCCAAGAAACCCCTCTCTCCTTGGGAGAGGGACTTACCGCCGCAAGGCAGGCCCCAGCTCCTCAATCCTGTCGACCCAGACATAGCCGTTAAAGCCGCTGGCAATTTCACCATATTGGCGGACATCGGTGAGCCCTTTGATCTTACCATCCGCTACATCCTGCGCGATGATGACCGTTGTTTTCGCATTGGCCATGCGGTCGAGGAAGCGGTTGGGCCAGACCCAGAGGGTGAAGCCCAGTTCATCCAGCGTCAGCAGCATCACGCCATTGGCGCAGCTTTCGGGGACGGAGCCCAACAGCGAACCGCGATAGTCAGCTGCGCATTGACGGGCAGAAGCGACGGTGAAGGCGCGCATCGCCGGGCGTTCGGCTTTTGCAGCGGCAACCGCCGCCTCGTCGCCAATCAGGATATGGCGGCGATCCCCGGCGGGAAGCCTGGCGAGTGCGGGCGGTTCGGGGGCGGCAGCGTTGGGCCGTCGGGACAGTTCGGGGCGCGAGAGACTGTAGGCTGTGGCCGCAACATCGGGGCGCGGTTGCGCCAGATCGGCGGCGCATCTGCTGGCAAACTGGCGCACAGGCACCAGTTTTCCATCGGCCATTTCCACCGGAACGTGCACGGCATCGGCCTCCGCCCCTGCCGCCAGTTGCAACGCCGCCAGATCAGGGCCGACGGCAACCGCGCCATAGCCCGCATTGGCCGCAGACACGCATCCGTCCTCCCCAAGCACCGGCGCAACGCCCTTGTCCGCAACCAGCTTCGGCCCACCCTTAGGCGCGTCGGCCAGCCAGCTGGCATGGATCAGGGTGAAGGCAAAGAAGAGTGCTGTCAGCGCAAGGACGATGATGGTGGTGCCTTTGGAGGCTCTCATGCCTTCAACGCCGCCTTCGCATCTTCGCAATCCTTGGCGATCTGCGCGATCAGAGCGTCGAGGCTGTCATATTTGCCTTCAGGCCGCAGAAAGGCGTGGAATTCGACTTCGATCATCTGGTCATAGATCATCTCGGCGAAATCGAAGAAATGCGGCTCGAGCAATTCCTTGGGCGGCTCGAACTGCGGGCGGATACCGACATTGGCGGCGCCGTCGAGCACGCGGCCATCGGGCAGCTTCCCGCGCACCGCATAGACGCCATAACGCGGGCGCAGATAGTGGCCCATGTCCATATTGGCAGTGGGAAAGCCGAGGTCGCGGCCATTTTTGTCGCCATGCTGGACGACCGCCTCGATCGCGAAGGGCCGGGTGAGGAGGCGCGTTGCCACGTCGCACTCGCCCGCCTTCAAAGCGTCGCGGATGCGGCTGGAGGAGATCACGCCGCCCGCGTCGGTGACTGGACCCACAGTGGTTGCAGTGATGCCATGCGCCGCGCCCAGATCGCGCAGCACATCGGTGTTGCCGCCGCGCGCCTTGCCAAAGGTGAAATCCTCACCAGTGACCACGCCCGAAACGCCCAGCCGTTCGGCCAACAATTTGATGACAAAATCCTCTGCCGTGGTTGCGGCGAGTTCGGCATCGAAATCGAACCCCAGCATCGCATCGGCACCTGCCTCTGCAAACAGCCGCTGCCGCTGCTCAAGCGTGGTCAGCCGGAACCAGGGCACATGCGACGCAAAGAAGCGCACTGGGTGCGGATCAAAAGTGGCAATGATCGCTGGCTTCCCCGCGGCCTTCGCTTGCCGAATGGCTTCGCCCGCCACGGCTTGATGGCCAAGGTGGAAGCCATCGAAATTGCCCAACGCGACCACGGCGCCGCGCAGCGCCTCGGGCATGGGATCGCGGGAGGATAGGCGGGGGATGTTCATGCGGCGGGCGGTGCCTTTGCCATGGGTTTCAGTCCTTCGCGCAGCACGCGGATGGCATTGCCGCCCATCACGGCGCGGATTTCATCGGCGGTGAAGCCTTCGTCCATCAGCGCCTGAGTCACCTGCGCCAGCTTCGAAGTATCGAAACGCACCGTGGTCGCGCCGTCATAATCGCTACCCAGCGCGACATGTTGGATGCCGACCAGATCACGGACATGCTTCATCGCCTTCGCCACCGATTTGGGGCTGGTGTCGCAGATGGCGCCATCCCAATAACCGATGCCGATGATGCCACCGGTCTTGGCGACGCCCTTGATATGCTCGTCAGAGAGGTTGCGGTTGACCTTGCAGGTCGCCTGCACCCCGCCATGGCTGGAGACGACCGGACGGCGCGCCATTGCCAATATCTCGGTGACGCACTGGCGGCTGCAATGGGCGATATCGACAATCATGCCTTTGTCTTCCATCCGCTGGATGACCTCGCGCCCCAGCTGGGTCAGTCCGCCCTTTTTGATGCCATGCATCGATCCTGCGAGTTCATTGTCGAAGAAATGGGTGATGCCCGCCATGCGGAAACCGGCGGCGTAAAGCTTGTCGAGATTTTCGGCCTTGCCTTCGAGGTTTTGCAGGCCTTCGATGGAGAGCAATCCGCCCACCGGGACCGAACGGACGCCCTTGCGTGCGGCAAGCAGGCTATCGATCTTGCTACTCGTATCGACTAGCCGCAATCCGCCGTCGCTATCGCTGGCGGCCTCGGCCAAATGCAGCTTCTTCGAATGCCACAGTGATCGTTCGAGCAGCGAATTCCATGTCCGCACCGGCTGCATCTGCGCGACTGCCAGCAATGTGATGTTATCGCTATCCGCTCCATTGGCGTCGTAATTCTGCCCCTTGGGCGTTTTCGAAACGCTCGAAAAAACCTGTAGCGCGACATTGCCTTCGACGAGGCGCGGCAAATCCATATGCCCCCGCTCGGCGCGCTCGAGCATATCGCGTTTCCACATCAGCGTATCGGAGTGCAGGTCGACGATGGTCAGCGTCTTGTGCAGCGCAATCGCCTCGGCGCTCACTTTGGGCAATGGCTTGCCATCGACCTTGTTCATCGATGCTTCGACATAGCCTGGCGCGATGCCGAAAAAGCCGACCGCGCCTATCAAGAGCAGGGCGACAATCCCCCAGAAAAACTTACGCATGCGCTACCCCTCCTTGCGCACCAGTGTCACGAAATCGAAGGCGGGCGTACTTCCCTCTGCGGGGTGCGATACCCGCGAAGTCTCCTGCCAGTCCTTGCTATCAAACGCCTCCAGCATGGTGTCGCCTTCTGGCTTGGTCTTGACTTCGGTGAGCTCGACCCGGTCTGCCCTGGGAAGGAACAGGCGATAGATTTCAGCTCCGCCGATAATGCAGACATGCGGACCATTGGCGAGTTTCAGCGCGCCCTCGACCGAATGCGCGACTTCCGCGCCTTCTTCTGCCCATTCGGGGTCGCGAGTCAGTACTATATGGCGGCGCCCTTCGAGCAGCCCTGGCAGGCTGTCAAAGGTCTTGCGTCCCATGATCATCGGCAGGGTCTTGGTCACCTGCTTGAAATGCCTGAGGTCCGCCGGGATACGCCAGGGCAGGTCGCCATCGGCGCCAATCACGCCATTATCGGCACGCGCCACCACCAGGATGATTTCGGGATGATTCATGCCGCTGCTTTGCCCAGTCGCTTCCGGCCTGACAAGGCCTATCGATAGAGCCGCGTTACATGGCCCATTTTGCGACCGGGGCTGGGTGCGCCCTTGCCATAAAGATGGACGTTGGCGTCGTCGTCCGCAAACAGGCGCTCCCAATCATTGGCATCATCGCCGATGAGGTTTTCCATCTCCACCCGATCAGCCGTAAGGTCTGTCGCACCTAAAGGCAGGTCGCACACCGCGCGAATATGGTTTTCGAACTGACTGGTGGCGGAGCCTTCGATCGTCCAGTGGCCGCTATTGTGAACGCGGGGCGCCATCTCGTTGAACAGCGGGCCGTTGGCAGTGGCGAAAAACTCCATCGTCATCACCCCGACATATTCCAATTCTTCAGCCGCCGCCGCCGCCAGCTTGCGCGCTTCAGCCTGCTGGTCTTCGATTAGCGGTCCGGCGGGCAGTGTCGAATGCGCCAATATTCCGCCTTCGTGCCGGTTGCGCGGGCTGTCCCAGAAACGGATTTCGCCATTGGTGCCCCGTGTCAGAATCACCGAAAATTCGGCGTCGAAGTGGATCATGGCTTCTGCAATTGAAGGTTGGCGACCGACCTGCGCCCATGCTTCTGATATGTCACGTGGCTCGCCGACGCGGGCCTGGCCCTTGCCATCATAACCCATACGGATGGTCTTCAATATCGCGGGAAAGCCCACTCTTTCAAATGCGGCACTGGCATCCTGCCGTTCGCCGACAATTTCGAAGGGTGCGGTCTTGCCGCCCAGGCGACTGGCGAAAAGTTTTTCCTCAACCCGATCCTGCGCGATTTCCAGCGCCCTGATATTGGGCCGGATTGGTGTGCCCGCTTCGATGACGCGCAAGGGCGCTACGGGCACATTTTCAAACTCATAGGTAATGACATCGCAGCTATCGGCAAAGGTCGAAAGTGCGGCGACATCGTCATAAGGAGCGCAAGTAAATTCGGCGGCCACTTCGGCTGCGATCGAATTTTCCTCGGGGGCATAGATATGGCAGCGATAGCCCATCTGCGTCGCAGCAATGGCAAGCATTTTTCCCAATTGCCCGCCGCCCAATATACCAATGGTGGAGCCCGGCGGCAGCTTCGTCATTCGGGGGTCTCGCTGACTGATTCGGTTTGCGCCGCGCGCCAGGCGTCCAGACGCTCTGCCAATTCCGGGTCGCTGGTGGCTAGCATCGCTGCGGCGAGCAAGCCGGCATTGGTTGCCCCCGCTTTGCCTATGGCCAGCGTTCCAACCGGAATTCCGCCGGGCATTTGAACTATGGATAAGAGGCTATCCATACCGTCAAGCGCGCGCGACTGAACGGGTACGCCCAGCACCGGCAGGCGGGTCATCGACGCAACCATGCCGGGCAGATGGGCTGCCCCGCCGGCACCTGCGATGATGCATTTCAGCCCGCGGTCGACAGCGTTTTTGGCGTAGCTTACAAGCCGGTCGGGCGTGCGGTGCGCCGACACCACCTTGCACTCATGCGCAACGCCGAGGGCTGCGAGCACAGACGATGCCTCGCGCATGGTTTCCCAATCCGAACGGCTGCCCATGATGATGCCGACCAATGGTGCTGTGCTATCCACCTGATGTCCCTGATTTGCCCTTCTGTTCCGAGGACTAGCTCTGTAGCGACGCCTTTCCGCAAGCGCAATTGCCGAAGGCAGAATGCGTCAGAGACGTAAATAGTTGCAATTTATTCAGAAATACACTGTATGCGCAAAAAACAACGGCTATCCGGGTCGCAAAACATAACCGGGGCCAAGATGCTGAAGCGCAACGATCAAATTTCTCCTGCCAATGCGAACGATCGCAGCGATGCGCTTGTGCGCGAAAATTTGCATCTGAAAGCCCGTGTGGCCGAGTTGGAACGGCTGGCAACAATCGACACGCTGACGCCCTTGTTCAACCGTCGCTATCTTATGCAGGAACTTGATCGCTGGTGCTGGCGCGCGCACCGTTATGGCGGGACTTTTGGACTTCTCTACCTTGATGTCGACCGGCTGAAACAGGTAAACGACACGCATGGCCATGTCGCTGGTGACAATGTGCTTTGCGCGATTGCGGAGGCGCTGTCTTCCGCGACGCGCAAATCGGATGTCGTTGCGCGCATGGGTGGTGACGAGTTTGCCGTTTTGCTCGATTCGATTTCGGCAGAAAAGCTTGCAGAAAAGGCAGAGTCAGTCCGCGCACTGCTGACAGCGCTGCCAGTGAAGACAGCCGGGCCGACTTTGAAAATTGACGTGTCGGTTGGCCATTGCCTCATCGAGTCCGGTTCGCGTGCCAGCGAGGTTCTCATCGAGGCAGACCGTACCATGTATGCAGACAAACGCTCCAAATATGGAGAGGACGCGCGTTAGTTTTTAACGCTCTGACAGATAATAGCGGTCGGTCGCGTTCAGCGCATCATCCAGTTCGTAAACAATCGGCTGCCCGGTGGGGATTTCAAGGCCGGTGATTTCGGCATCCGAAATACCCGACAAGTGCTTTACGAGTGCGCGCAAGCTGTTGCCATGGGCTGAGATCAGCACGGTTTTTCCGGCTTTCAGTTCGGGCGCTATCACGCCTTCCCAATAAGGTAGCACGCGGGCGATCGTATCCTTCAGGCTTTCGGTATTGGGGATGGCGATGCCGGCATAGCGGGGGTCTTTTGACAGGTCATAGGGCGAATCGGCGTCGAGCGGCGGCGGCGGAATGTCGAAACTGCGGCGCCAGATATGGACCTGCTCGTCGCCATGCTTCGCTGCCGTCTCGGCCTTGTCGAGGCCGGTCAGGCCGCCATAATGGCGTTCGTTGAGGTGCCAGTCCTTGGTGACGGGCAGCCACAGGCGGCCCATCGCCTCCAGCGCGAGATTGAGCGTCTTGATCGCGCGGGTCTGCACGCTGGTAAAGCAGGTGTCGGGCGCAATGCCTTTTGCCTTCATCAGCTCCCCTGCGGCCCAGGCCTCCGCCGCACCCTTTTCGGTGACATCAACATCCCACCAACCGGTGAAGCGGTTTTCCAGATTCCATTGTGACTGGCCGTGGCGGATAAGGATGAGCTTGGGCATGGGAGTGTCCTTTGAGCAGGTGGTGCTTTCAGCGCGCGCTTAGGGCGGTCCGCCCTCGGACGCAAGCCTCAGGGCAGCCCGATAATCGCTAACAGACCATCATAATAATCGCGGTAATCGGGGTGGATTTCTACCGGATACAGCCAGCCGCCAAAGCTTGCCCAATAGGCCAGCACCACCGGGACGGCACTCCACGCCGCGATCCGGGCCGCTTTTTCTTTCCCGTTGAAATGCAGGATCGCGCCCAGATGTGCCCCGACCGACAGCACGGCTAGGGCGTAATAGGGATAGAAATAGCCCTGCATTTTGGCATGTAGCAACGGACCGGACACCCAAAGGAAGTTGGTGTCCAATCCGGCACCGTAGCGGGTGTAAAGCGCGGCGCCGCTGTGCGCGACAATGAAGTAAGCGAGGTAAAAACCGCTCGCCAGCTGCAGCTTGGCCCAGCGGCTCTTGCCCGGTTCGTGCCAGCGACGCAGCGCGAGGCGGATACCGAGGCCGATCTGGAACAGCAGGGCGGCGATGAGCAGTGGCTCGACGAGCGGGTTCCGATAGATCCACTGCACCGATTTCTGCGCCGCATTATGCGCCTCCGGCCCGGCGAGCGCGAACAGATGCACCGCAAGATGGGTGAAAAGAAAGAGCGCGATTACGCCCCCGGTAATGCGGTGCAGCTTGCGGGTCATGGGGCTTTTTCCTTGAAATAGCGAATCAATATGGATATTAAATATCCGAAATAAATCGCCGCCGCAAGCAGGGGCGGCGAACATAGGTCAGGTGGTTCCGGATGAAGATGAACAAGGGTGTCGAATGGGCGGTCCACGCCTGCGCCTTGCTCGCGCCTTTGGGGGCGGGAAGGGGCCTCAGTCTCGCGGCGCTCGCCGACTATCATGGCGTGCCCTTGCCCTATATGGCAAAGCAGATGCAGCTGCTCAGCAAGGCCGGGATCGTCCGCACCAGCCGTGGCCATACCGGCGGCTATGCACTCGCCAAAGCGCCGCAGGAGATCAGCCTTTGGGATATCAAACAGGCGGTCGATGGCAACGCACCCGCCTTTCGCTGCACCGAAATCCGCCAGAAGGGGCCATGCGCCATCCCGCGTGCCGAATGTCGTGCACCTTGCGCCATCGCCGCCGCTTTTAGCCGTGCCGAAAATGTCTATCGCGATCTGCTGCGCGAAATCCGGCTGAGCGATATCCTCTCCGATGTAACCGGGGAGGGCAACGCGCAGCACATGCTCGAAATGCTCCGCTGGTATGAAGCCAATGTGACGGTGCTGCCCGAGAAAAAGCCTAAAGCGCCAGCGTCATGAAGCGGCTGAACGGGTCTTCCTTATAGTCCGCAAAGGGCCCGCAATATTCAAAGCCATAGCGCAGGTAGAGACCATGTGCGGCATCGAAGGCCGGGCCGGAACCGGTTTCAAGGCTCAGCCGATTATAGCCCCGCTGCCTCGCCGTTGCGATGATATGTTCGAGCATCGCCGCAGCCGCGCCCTTGCGGAGTTGATCCGCATGGGTCCGCATCGATTTGACTTCTCCGTGGCCGGAATCGATTTCCTTCAACGCGCCGCATCCCATCAGCGCATCCTCATCCCACACCGACCAGAAGGTTACGCCGGGCCCCTTCAGCCCCTCAAAATCGAGGAAATGGCAGCTATCCTTGGGCGAATTGGCGAGCATCCCGGCGAAATGCACTTCGAGCAGTGCGCGGATTTCGGGGCCGGAAAGATCGTCTTCGATGATGTGCATATTTGCAATGCGCCGCGTCGCTACCAACTTAGAAAAACATTTACGGTATCGGCAACGGCGTTGCCAACTGCGTCGCGGGCTGGCGAATATGTGGTCTTTTGCATCAAGGTGTTGCACACAAGCGCATCAATGCCATCATCATATGTTGGCGATACCAATTGACAACTTTCAGGGCGACCATCGGGAAGGACTTTTACCCATGCGGCAAAGCTTCGTGCGTCTCTTAATTTCCTGACCTCTGTTGCTATGCCGATGGACTCCAGACTAATCGGACCATTTCGCTTGGCTCGCACTTTAGGTGTGCTCTCAACGGTACCGCCTTCAGCAAAAGTTGTTATTCGCAATCTGAGTTCGTAGCTCAGCTGTGCAGAGATGGTTCGCTCTATGCGTTTACCATCTGCACCAAGTGCCGGGTAGAGGCGCACTGTGCGCACCAAATGCGGGCAGGCATGACCGTCTAATTCGGCAAGGCCGCTGGTGCCATCAACCTCGCAATGTTTGATTTTTCCGGCTACATCCACCGTCAAGTTCAGCGGGACTACGCCTTCTTTGTCCGCTTTCAGTGCTTTAGGGGGGTAGGGACCCTGCTGGATGTTCGAATTGCGCCAATCAAACCCTTCGGGCCGGAAGACATCCGCAGTTGGCGCAGGAGCCATCAACGAAAGGCCAAGTTGCGGGTGGATCAAGTCGCCATTTCTGGCTTCCCATTCGCTGCCCAAATGCCCTTTGGGAGGGCTTTTTGATAGCGCTTGCGCGTTGCCGGAAATGGCGAATACAGCTAGTAGCGACAATATTCGGATCGACATCAAACCATCTCCGCCAATGTCGCTAGGCACTCCCGAGCCAGCAGCTTGCAACGCTCAGGCGACCATCCCTGTTCGGGATCGTTGGCGCCGATGGTGTCCTTGAAGGGCATCTCCAGCGTCATGCTCACGCAGCCATGCGACGGGCCAAAGCGCTCGGCAAGCTGGTTGGTCGACATAGTAAGGTTGGCTTTGCCCGGCCCTGAAATGCCATAACCAAGCTTGGTCTGGAAATCAGGGGTGCGTTCGGCGAGGCGGTTGATGAAGCGGGTGTAGCGCTCGCCTTGCGCGTCGGCCCAGCTGGGGATGCCTTCAAAGCCTGCCATGAAGGCGGCGGGGATAGCTTCGTCGCCATGCACGTCCATCGCCCAATGCACACCGGTGGCGTCCATCGCGTTGCGGATGGCGAGGACTTCGGGGCTGCGCTCGGCGCTGGGCTCGGCCCATTCGCGGTTGAGGTTCACCCCGACATAGTTGGTGCGCAGATGGCCACGGCAGCTGCCGTCAGGGTTGCAATTGGGCACAACATGGATGCGGCATTTTTCGAGCAATTTGCGCGTGTGCGGGTCGCTGGGGTCGGTGAGCATGTCGAGCGCGCCTTCCATCCACCATTCGGCCATGCTCTCACCCGGATGCTGACGGGCGTAGAGCCAGACCTGCATATCGCCATTGCCCATTTCGAGGCAGTCGATCGGCTGGCCTTCCAGGCTGGTGCCCAAGCAGCGATAGTCGACGCCTTCGCAGGCCGCAGTTTCGGAGACGAGGTCGTAGTGCCGCTCCATCGAATAAGGCGCGAAATAGGCGAACCAGGCGAGGCCCGAAACGCTGGT
The DNA here is from genome assembly GCF_937872355.1 of uncultured Sphingorhabdus sp. Taxonomy (GTDB): domain Bacteria; phylum Pseudomonadota; class Alphaproteobacteria; order Sphingomonadales; family Sphingomonadaceae; genus Sphingorhabdus_B. The sequence goes on from NZ_CALMSV010000033.1 coordinate 19,452, forward strand.
GTAGCGAATGGTCAGCGTGCCGCCGTCTTCGGTCTTGTCATAGCTGGTCTCGGCGCGCGCCCAATAGTCGCGATCTTCGGAAACGCAGGCGCGGTAATCGGGCCAGCCGCCGGGATAGGCGCTTTTTTCGAGGCCAGTGATCCGCAGGACAAATTCCTCACCCGCTTCGGCAACGACGCGGAAATGGAACCATTGGAAGAAGTCCGAATCCTTGTCCTTGCGGATGGTGAGGTTGGCGGTCGCGCCATCGATCGAGTGGACAACGATATTGCCGCTGTCGAAGGCGGCGTTGATGCTGTGAATTGTCATATAATATCTTACCGTAGCCCTGAGCCTGTCGAAGGGCGCTTCTATGCTGAGAGACGTCCTTCGACAAGCTCAGGACTTCGGTGAAAAATGTCGTCAGGGAACCGTAACCGTTTCGCCGTTGGTGCCCGGGAAATCCTTAAACAGCGCCTCGGCCAGTTTTGATGAGGCGATCCCCGGCTGGGCAGCGGGCGAATTGAGCGCGCCGCGCTGCACCGCGCGACCTTCCCAGATCACCAGATTGTCGGTGGTGCGCAGGATGCGAACGTTCAATGTGGTTTCAATGCCGCGCTGGTCTCCCAACGCATTGAGGTTGACGCCTACCCCCATGCCGACGCCCGATCCATAGCTGCCCGTCGATCCACCGACACCCACCGAAACCGGGCTACGATCATTACCGCGAAATTCGAAGCGATTGACCGAAACTTCGGCGACGACATCACCCTGATCGAGCGCCTGCGTATAGCCGACGCGCAACATCTCCCTCTGCACGGCTGCAAGGTACGGTGAGAGTTTCAAGCTGTCGCCAGCAGCGGCATCGCCAGGAGTGACCGAAAAGCTGCCCTTGCCATAGACAATGCCCTCGGCAACGCGATTGAAGCGGGTGACTTCAACCGGGCCGGTTGGTATCATGCAGGCGGACAGCGCGAGCGGCAGGAGGAGGAGCGGAGCTTTGCGGAACAGGTTCATGACCAAACCCTATCGCGTTCGCCCGAAAGCCGCAATGGTGCTTGACTTTGCGCCGACTCCCCCATAGAGGCGCGCCTTCAATTCCGGCCAATGGCCCCAAGATTTACGGAACAGTTCGATGAAGATCGTCAATTCTCTCAAGTCCCTCAAGGGCCGTCACCGCGACAACCGCGTGATTCGCCGTCGTGGCCGCACTTATGTGATCAACAAGACCAACCGCCGTTTCAAAGCCCGCCAGGGCTGATTCGCCGGATTGGCAGGCATGCCCGGCATGCCGGCAGCAACCGCCCCGGAAAATCCGCGGGCGGTTTTTTGCGTTTGAGCTTGGGAGGGTTTGATGATTCGGGCGGTTGTGTTCGATGTCGGACGGGTGCTGGTACAATGGGAATTGCGCACGCTGTTCGAAAAACTGATCGACGATGAAAGCGAACTCGATTGGTTCCTGCAAAATGTCGTGACCCCCGAATGGCATTTCCAGCACGATGCTGGCCGTCCGCTCGCGGAGATGGTTCCCGAACGGCAGGCGCAATTTCCGGACTATGCTGCGCATATTGATGCCTATGCCACGCGCTTCAACGAAACCATCCCCGGGCCGGTGGCTGGGTCTTATGAAATTGTCGAAGAGCTGGCGCGCCGCGATGTGCCGTTATTTGCAATCACCAATTTTGGCGCCGAATTCTGGGCCATGTTCCGCCCAACGCAGCCGATCTTCAATCACTTCCGCGACATTGTTGTGTCCGGCGAAGAGCGGCTTGTGAAGCCCGATGCCGAGATCTACCAGTTGGCGCTGCGTCGCTTTGGATTGGCAGAGGGCGAGGGGCTGTTCATCGACGACAACCTGCCCAATGTCGAAGCCGCGCGCGCCAACGGCTTCCACGCCCATCATTTCATCGATGCACCGACGCTGCGGGTTGAGTTGGCCGCGCTGGGGCTGCTCTAGCAAAAAAGCGGGTTTGGCCTACTTCCCTTAGCGCGCAAGCTGTGCTTAAGGCCCTTTCGACTCCGCCATCGAAAGGACGCTTTTTCCATGAACATCCATGAGTATCAGGCCAAGGAACTGCTCGCGAAATTCGGCGTTGCGGTGCCCAAGGGCATTGCCGCGCTTTCTGTCGAAGAAGCTGTGGCTGCTGCCAAGCAGCTTCCCGGGCCGCTCTATGTGGTGAAATCGCAAATCCACGCCGGCGGTCGCGGCAAGGGCAAGTTCAAGGAACTGGGTCCGGATGCGAAGGGGGGCGTACGTCTGGCCAAAAGTGTCGAAGAAGTCGAAGCACATGCGAAGGAAATGCTCGGCAACACGCTGGTCACAATCCAGACCGGGCCTGAAGGCAAGCAGGTCAACCGGCTTTACATTACCGATGGCGCAGACATTAAGCAGGAATTCTATCTTGCGCTTCTCGTCGATCGCGCGACCAGCCGCATTGCGGTTGTCGCTTCGACCGAAGGTGGCATGGACATTGAAGAAGTCGCGCACAACACGCCCGACAAGATCCACACCATTACTATTGATCCCGCAACCGGGCTTCAGCCGCACCATGGCCGAAGCGTTGCCAAAGCGCTGGGTCTGACAGGCGATCTGGCGAAGCAGGCTGCCAAGGTTCTGGCTGGCCTCTATTCGGCATTTCTCGGTTGCGATGCCGAACAGATCGAAATCAACCCGCTCGCAGTTTGCGAAGGTGCCAATGGCGACGAACTGCTGGTACTCGACGCCAAGGTCGGCTTCGACGGTAACGCCATGTTCCGCCACAAGGATTTAGCCGAACTGCGCGATCTGACCGAGGAGGACCCGGCCGAGGTCGAAGCCAGCGAATATGACCTCGCTTACATCAAGCTCGACGGTAATATCGGCTGCATGGTCAATGGCGCAGGCCTTGCCATGGCGACGATGGACATCATCAAGCTGAACGGCGAATTTCCCGCCAACTTCCTCGACGTAGGTGGCGGCGCCAACAAGGAAAAGGTGACCGCAGCGTTCAAGATCATCCTCAAGGACCCTGCGGTGAAGGGCATCCTCGTCAACATTTTTGGTGGTATCATGAAGTGCGACATCATCGCCGAAGGCATCGTTGCTGCGGCGAAGGAAGTGAACCTCTCGGTTCCGCTTGTCGTCCGTCTCGAAGGCACCAATGTGCAGCAGGGTAAGGATATCCTCGCGAACAGTGGCCTGCCGATCGTTCCTGCGAACGACCTGGGCGATGCCGCGAAGAAGATTGTCGCCGAGGTTCGCGCGGCTTGAGAACGACGCCCTCTCTCCTTCAGGGGAGAGGAGCGAGACTTGGCAGCTTGCTGCCTAGTCGCAGTGGAGAGGGGCTGATCTCGCGCCGGAGACCCCCCTCTCAAGACTTGCTAGGAAACAAGTTTCCAAGCCAAGTCTTTCTCTCCCCTGAAGGAGAGAGACTGCCTACTTGACGTTAACGTAAACGTCATTCATAGGGCGCCAGTTTTTGGGGCTATCCTGCCCCGTAAGTTGAGTCGGTTTGGAAAGGGAGAGACCCATGAAAATCCTCGTCCCCGTGAAACGGGTGATCGACTATAATGTGAAACCCCGCGTGAAGCCGGATGGCACGGGTGTGGATCTGTCGAACGTCAAAATGTCGATGAACCCCTTTGATGAAATCGCTGTCGAAGAAGCGATCCGTCTGAAGGAAAAGGGCGCAGCGACCGAAATCGTTGCGGTCTCGATCGGCCCCGACAAGGCGCAGGAAACGCTGCGCACCGCGCTCGCCATGGGTGCGGACCGTGCGATCCTCGTGGTTGCCGAAGATGTAGAACCGCTTGGCGTTGCCAAGATCCTTGCCAAGATTGTTGAGGAAGAGGCCCCCGGCCTCGTGATCCTCGGCAAGCAAGCGATTGACGACGATTCGAACCAGACGGGCCAGATGCTGGCTGCGCTCACCGGTCGTCCGCAGGGCACCTTTGCGTCGAAGGTCGAAGTTAAGGGCGATGCGGTTGAAGTGACCCGCGAAGTCGATGGCGGCCTTGAAACTGTATCCTTGAAGACTCCGGCGATCGTCACCACCGACCTTCGCCTGAACGAACCGCGCTATGCATCGCTGCCGAACATCATGAAGGCAAAGTCAAAGCCGCTCGCGCAGAAGACGCCCGCCGATTATGGCGTCGATGTCAGCCCGCGCCTGAAGACATTGAAGGTTGCCGAACCGCCGGTGCGCAGCGCCGGTATCAAGGTTGCCGATGTTGATGCGCTTGTCGCCAAGCTCAAAGAAATGGGAGTCGCAGGATGAAGACGCTCGTTTATGTCGAACATGACAATGCCTCGATGAAGGATGCGACGTTGGCCGTCGTGACTGCCGCTTCGCAGCTTGGCGAAGTGCACGCTCTGGTTGCCGGCCACAATTGTGGTGCGGTTGCCGATGCGGCTGCCAAGGTTGCAGGCGTTTCCAAGGTGCATGTCGCCGATAACGCCGCTTATGCCAACCAGCTCGCTGAAAATGTCGCACCGCTGGTTGCCGAATTGATGGGCCATCATGATGCGGTGCTGTTCCCCGCGACCGCACATGGCAAGAACATCGCTCCGCGCGTCGCTGCCCAGCTCGACGTGATGCAGATCAGCGATATCCTCTCGGTTGAAAGTGCCGATACCTTCACCCGCCCGATCTATGCCGGTAACGCTATCGCAACCGTGCAGTCCTCGGACGCGAAGAAGGTGATTACCGTTCGCGGTACCGCCTTTGCCAAGGCTGAAGCTAGCGGCGGCAGCGCGGCGGTCGAAGCCGTTTCGGGCCCCGGTGATGCCGGCACCTCCAGCTTCGTTGGCGCCGAAATCGTCAAGCTGGAACGCCCCGAACTGACCAGCGCGAAGATCATCGTTTCGGGCGGTCGCGCGCTCAAGGACGGGCCGACTTTCGAAGCGACCATCTTCCCGCTTGCTGACAAGCTGGGCGCCGCTGTCGGAGCGTCGCGCGCTGCGGTCGATGCGGGCTATGTCCCCAACGACTATCAGGTCGGCCAGACCGGCAAGATCGTCGCCCCCGAAGTCTATATCGCTGTCGGCATTTCCGGCGCGATCCAGCACTTGGCTGGCATGAAGGACTCAAAAACCATCATCGCCATCAACAAGGACGAAGACGCCCCGATCTTCCAGGTCGCGGACATCGGCCTTGTCGGCGATCTTTTCAATGTGGTACCGGAACTTACGAGCAAGCTCTGAGGGAACACATATATGGCGAGCCGATCAGGAACATCAGGGTCGGACAGCGCAACCAATCATGCCGGGGCTGAACGCTCCGGCATTTTTGTTGACCTTTCCGCGCAAAAACGAACAGATGAAAGTCGCGCACTGACGCTGGCGGGCGTTGCCCGCGATGCCCGGCTCGACCGACAGTTTCTGATCCTGATCGCGCTGGCATCGGCAATTGCTACGCTTGGCTTGCTGCAAAGTTCGACAGCTGTGGTCATTGGCGCCATGCTGGTTTCGCCGCTGATGGGGCCAATCATGGGGGTCGGATTTGGCGTTGCTACCATCGATCTTGGGCTCATCCGAAGGTCGCTGGTTACGCTTGCCGCTGGTATGGCGTTGGCGGTGTTGGTGGCGATGTTTATCATCCTGATTTCACCTATTCAGGATGTAACCCCTGAATTGCGGGCTCGCACACAGCCGACATTGATGGATCTGGGCGTGGCAGTCGTTGGCGGTATAGCTGGGGCTATCGCCATCATTCGCAATATGAGTGGTGTCATGGTCGGCGTGGCGATTGCCACCGCGCTGGTACCGCCGTTGGCAACGGTTGGCTTCGGCATCGTTACCGGTCGGGCCGATTTTGCCACTGGTGCCGCCTTGCTGTTCCTGACCAATACGCTCGCCATTGCCTTTGCGGCAACGATTGTCGCCCGCATCAACCGTTTCGGGCCATCGCTGACCCCGCAACATACGGCAGTGCAACTGGTTGGCATCATTGCCACTCTGGGCGTGCTGTCGATTCCATTGGCGATCTCGCTCGACAATATTGGTCGCGAGGTGCGGGCTCGGGCGATCGTCCAATCCGAACTGGCGGGGCTGTTGCAGCCGCGCGATCGGATAGAAAATCTCAACGTGAGCATCGCCGGTGACGATGTTTCGGTTGAAGGTGTGGTGCTGGTGGACAAATTCACACCATCCCTTGGTGACAAGCTCGCCAAGACGAGTGGACAGCGCCTTGGTCGCGAAGTGCTTGTCGATCTGGCGCAGGTGAAACGACAGACGAATGCGGCGGAAGAGTCGCAGGATCGGCTCAATAGGCGCATCAGCGCGCTTGAACAACGTGATGCCGAGGTCGAGGCAATCCTCTCCAGTTTGACCGTCGGAGGTCTGATTGAACGTGATAGCATTCTGTTCGATGCGCAGGCGCGGCGTGCCATCATCAACCGCGATCGCGGTGCAGAAGCTGGCGAAGTGGCTGCCGCGAAGGACCGCATCGTGACTGAGGCACAATCACGTTTCCCGGGCTGGCTGTTGCAAAGCGCCAATCTTGAAGGTGCGACTAGCGCCAGCGAGGCAGCGCCTGAAGTGAACAATGAATGAGGAGCGTCGAATGGCACCGGTTTTAACCGAAATCGAAGATGGCATTGCCGTCGTAACCCTCAATCGCCCGGAGGCGATGAATGCCCTGTCGCGGGCGTTGCGGGCAGAACTGGCCAAGGCGATGCGGGCGGTTGATGCTGATGACAGCGTGCGTTGCGTCATCCTGACCGGGGCAGGCGAGCGCGCCTTTACCGCTGGGCTGGATCTCAAGGAACTGGGCGCGGACACCAGCAATCTGGGCGCGGCCAATGCCGAGAGTGCCGACGAAAATCCCGTGAAGGCGATCGAGATTTGTCGCAAGCCGGTGATCGGTGCCATCAACGGCGTCGCCATCACGGGCGGGTTCGAGGTCGCAATTGCCTGCGACATCTTGATAGCCTCCACCAACGCCCGCTTTGCCGATACCCATGCCCGGGTCGGGATCATGCCCGGCTGGGGCCTGTCGCAAAAACTGTCGCGCACCATCGGCATATCGCGCGCGAAGCAATTGTCGTTCAGCGGCAACTTCCTTGATGCCGAAACCGCCGCTGACTGGGGCTTGGTCAATTTTGTCGTGCCTGCAAATGAACTGATGACCCATGCAAAGGCACTCGCCCGCGATATCGCATCGGTCGATCCGGTGATGGTGCAAACCTATAAGCGCATCATCGACGATGGCTATGCGCTGCCCTTTGGCGAGGCAATGGCGCACGAAGCGCGCGTATCGACCGCCGCCAACGGCCGTGTCAGTGCGGAGGAAGTCGAGGCTCGCCGCATGGCCGTGATCGAGCGCGGACGAACGCAGGGTTAAAAGTCTGTCGCGACGGTCAAGGCCAGGCCATCGACCGGGGCCGCATTACCGACCACGCGTTTCCGCCAATCGAGTTGCAAAGTGAAGTCGGCGAAACGGTTGTCGACTTGAGCAGACAATGTCGGCCCGATATCGCCGCGATAGGCGCCTTTTTGGCCGCCCACCCAAACCCCGCCCCCTATCCGGATCGGGATGCCAAGCGGTTTGGCCAGCGGATGCTGTACGCGCGCTTGAGCATCGACAAACGGGCTGGATATGCCGCCCAGCGAATAGCCCGCTTGCCCATAGGCATCGAGTGTCAACTTCCCAACCAGCGGAGCCGTATCCACTCCACCCGCTACATAGGCCGCAAAACCGTCTTTCCCGTAGAAACGGAAACGGCGCTCGACTGAAAGCGATACCGGCCATTTCCTGACAGGCTGCCACCTGGCTCCGACGGCAACTTCCTGTTGCTGTCCGTCCGGCGTGCCCGAAGCGCGCACCAGCAATGCCGGACCTTTGCCAGCACTACCCAGCGGGTCCCAGGTCGCAATCGCGCCATATTGGCTGCCGCCATATTGTGCTTGAGGTGCTAGCGCCGCGCCAGCACTGCCCTGCCGCCAGAAATTATAGCTGTAAAACTCTAGTCGCCGTTGTTTGGGCAAAGCGGCGTTGGGTTGAGCCTTTGCCTGCGCCCGCGTAGTAGCCGGAAGGGCAGTAAACTGAAACGATTCTGTTTCCGTTACACTGGTGTAGGGCGCCGGCCTATGGGCAAGTGCTAGGGCAGGATCTGCCCTGCCAGCAGAAAAAGCAGGCCGCGCCTGCCGATGCATCCCGGCATATAGAAAGCGGGGCCGCATTGGCAGATATTGAGGTGCGGCTGTTGGATAGTGCGGAACCGGCATTGGGCAGGCGATGCCAACCGATGCCAGCCCTGCTCCTGCCGTTCGCGTCTCTGCGGGCAGGGCAGGCTCCGCAATCGATGCGGGAGGCGATGCAGACAGGCTGATACTGCGACCGACAATCCAGCCTGCGATGAGCAGACCGGGATAGATAAGGGCACGCCCCTTGAAACCCGGCATGGCGGGGGTCCTTTCAAGATGAATGGGGACTGTTCCGTGAACGGAGGCTGGAAGTTGGCGTTTCAACCCATCGCTTCAGAGGGTCTTCGCTGGCTTTGTACCGATGCAAAGAGGATCAATAGCAGCGTCGGGTAAGACAGATACATTGTCATCAGCGCATAGGGGGCAGGCAATATGTCTTCGAAAAGTGCCCTTTGTATGTGCACCAAAACTGCAACCAGCTGCCAGCCGGTGACCCAATAGGGCCAGTAGCGACGGCTTTTGATCGCCAGCCACCAGAAACTGGCAAGGACCAGCAGGTCGATGACAAAAAGCTGGACGATCAGTCCGCTCCAGTTTGCGTTGAGTGCGGTGAGTGTCGACGCGAGCGAACCCGCCAACGCCGTCACCGCACCCCAACGCTCGCTCTGTGACCCTCTCCAGAATGCCACGGTTACGGTGGTGACAAGGACGATGTAATAAAGAAGTTTGTGATCCATCGTCCTTACCGCTCCGCTCTCTGCGCTTCAGGCGGCTACGCCTTCGGTTAATCCCGCTGGCGATTCTGATCCATTCTGATTGAACGGCAACGGCACATTATGGCTGCCGCTTGGCGGCTTGTTCAAGCCGGCACCGAACATGCGCGCACCAAGGCCGACCTGCTTTTGCGTTTCGCCCAGCGCCTGATGCGCCTCGGTCATCATCTGGCGGACCTGACCTGCCGCCGCCACTGCCTGCGTCACCTTTGCGACAGCCTCCTGTCCGACGATCGCAGACATGTTGGTATCAATTCGCGCAATCGGTAGCGTTGCTGCCAGCTGGGCAATTTTGACAATAGCCTGATCGATGGCGTGTTCGGCATCATGCAATTCGGCTGCAATGCGCTCTGCAGCAACTAAGCGTTCTTTGAGCATTTCCTATTCCCTGTCGGTCTTTATGCCACCTAGCAGGCGGCGAAATTGTTGACCCGGTCAAGTAAGCATGGCCCCCAGACCGAGAAGGACGGCGTAGAGCGCGGCAAATGCCATGATCGTGCAGAAGGCGATCAGTATCGGCCATAAAATCCGTTCTCTCAGGCCATGTGTGTTGATTGGCCTGGCCCTGGTCGGAAAGGGGTAGCCGATGCTGAGCGCAACTAACTCGACCCTTCCGGCCGGGGCAGCCTGCTCATCGGCTGCAATTCTGCCCTCTACCAGCTCCGAAGACTGATATATCAAAGGTTGATATGTCGTAGGCTGTACTTCTCCCGCCACCAGCCGGGCCGCTTCGATTCGCGAATTCACACCGAGGATGCGGATCGCCCGCCGCAAGCGCTCGTCGACGGTATGTGGCGACACGCCCATGATTCGGGCAATTTCCTTGGAACTTCGATGCGCGTAAACATGCTGCAAGGTTTCCACCTGCGCAGCCGATAGTTTCTCTATGCCAAGACCGCTGATTTCGCCCACAGATCTAAAATAGCGTAAATCCTATCCGGCCTGCCATATAATTATGGTTAGAATCCAATTGCCGCGCGGCAGTTGCCGAAATCCTGCTTTTGCGCCATATTGGCTCCATGTTGATGATGAACCGCAATAAACAGGCCAAATTGCATTATATGGCCAACGGATTTCGTATGTTGTCGAGCGGAGACCATGTGGTCTGTGCCGTCACGGGCGAAACGATTTCGCTTGATGAGTTGCGTTATTGGAGCGTCTCCCGGCAGGAGCCTTATGCCAGTGCGGAAATTTCCGTGAAAGCGGCGCTCGCACAGCGATAAGTGTTCGATGAACCTCGCTCGCTCGTCAGTTTCGCTGCTTGCCTTTGCCGCGCTCATGACGTGCACGGCAATACCACCACAGGCGGCCGCGCCTTTGCCAAGCCCGCCAACGCCGGTTGCCGCTGCAACCGAAAATCAAACGCCGGTCGCAAGTAATCGCGAACGATTCTGGCTCGCACGCGAACCTGTGCAGGGTTCCGTTAGTGTGGCGCGGGCACCGTCTGGAGCCAAAAGCATTTTGTTCAATGGAAAGCAGATACCGCTGACAGCGGATGGCTTTTTCATCATCGGCTTTGACCGCGATTCTGAAAACAGTGCAAGTCTGGTGGCCACTTTGGCGGACGGACGGCATGTCGAGCAATATTTGCCCGTCAAACCCGGTAACTGGCAAATTCAGCATGTGAACGCCAATCGGCTGGGCGGCGCCAAAACCACTGCCGAATTTCAGGCAAGGCGGGGGCCTGAACTCGCGCGAATCAATGCCGCACGCGCAAGGGCTGTGGAGAGCGATGGCTGGCGGCAGGATTTCGTCTGGCCATTACGGGGCCGGATATCGGGGCGTTTCGGAGCGCAGCGAATCTACAATGGCAGCCCTGGCAGCTATCACAGCGGCCTCGATATCGCGATGCCTGCCGGCACGCCATTTGTCGCACCTGCCGATGGTGTCGTCGTGCTGGCAGCAAAAGATGCCTTTACGCTGGAGGGGCATTTGCTGATGATCGATCATGGAATGGGCCTGAACAGCGCTTTTCTGCATTGTTCCGAGTTGTTGGTCGAAGAGGGTCAGCATGTCCGCCAGGGGCAGGTAATCGGCAAAGTTGGCGCGACGGGTAGAGCGAGTGGCCCGCATTTGCATTGGGGTATGAAGTGGAACGCTGCCCGGGTCGATCCTTTGAACTTGCTAACAAATATTTAATCGCATCGCGCCCGTTTGCCAATCTGTTGCAGAATAGTGACAGCCACCCACAAAACTAAGTGTTCTTGCGACATTTTCTTTGCCCTGCCCGACGTTTTGTTCCAACACCTTCGGCAATCTGGTGTTTTGCGTGGGTGAGGTGCGTCCTCTTTCCGTGCAGGCCAACAGAGAAGTCGAAACCGGCACGGTCGGCTCTTCAAATGGGAGGGGAGGCCAATGCCAATTCAGATTAAGGGGCTGGAAACGTGAAAAACACACGTATTAGCAAATTCAAATATGCGACCGCGCCGCTTGCGCTCGGTCTCGCGCTGATTTCAGCGCCGTCATTCGCTCAATCTGCTGACGATGAAGCGGTTGCTGCCGAAGAATCGGAAGAAGATGAAACGATCATTGTGACTGGATCGATTCTGCGCCGTACCAGTGCTGAGTCTCCGTCACCCGTTACCGTTCTGTCTGCAGAAACCTTGGATGAGCGCGGCATCAACACTGCTGCCGATGCGGTCCAGCGCTTGACCGCGAACAACGCGGGTGCGATTACACAGGGCTGGAACACTGGCTTCAACTTCGCCAGCGGCGCCAACGCTCCTGCGCTTCGCGGTTTGACTGTCCAATCGACACTCTCGATCGCTGATGGCCTTCGTATTGCGCCCTATCCGCTTGCCGACGATGGTCAGCGTAACTTCGTTGACCTTAACACGATCCCCGATGCGATTATTGAACGTATCGAAGTTCTTCGTGACGGTGCGTCGTCCACATATGGTGCGGACGCAATTGCAGGCGTTATCAACGTCATTACCAAGAAAGAAGTTCAAGGCCTTCACCTGAATGCATCAGCCGGCATATCGCAGCGTGGCGATGCTGGCGAACAGCGCTTTGATGCCACTTGGGGCTATGGCAGCCTCGACGATCAAGGCTTCAATTTCTATGTGAGCGCCGAATATCAGCGTCAGGACGAACTCTGGGCACGCGACCGTGGCTATCCGTTCAACAGTTCTGACCTTAGCAACATCTGCGGCGACACTGGCAGCTGTATGCAAAATCTCAACTGGAACGGCTTCACGCCTGAGCTAGGCAACATTCCTGCTGCCTTTAACGGTCTCATCAGCGTTCCTGGCGTTGCCCTTGTTCGTCCCGTGACGGTTGCCGGCGCAGTTAGCGGTGCCGGGCAGTTCTCGTTCCTGAACCCTGCGGCCGGCTGCCGTGGTTATTCGTCTTACACGCTTCCTGCAGGCGTGTCCGCAACGGCACCATCGACGGTCTGCGAAGTTGACTTCCAGAACGACTACATCATGCTGCAGCCGGAAATCGAACGTAAAGGCCTGTCAGGTCGCGTGACTTTCAACATCGGCGATAGCGCGCAAGTCTATGCGATGGTGAACTATTACAACACCCAGAGCCATGCCTCGTTCACACCACTTGGTTTTAACGGCACACCGACGGCTCCGAACAACGGCGCAGGCGCGTACAACGCCATCGCGCCCGTTTACATCTGCTCAACCGGCGTCGGCACCCGTAATGGTGTGGGTACCGGATGCGATGCAACCAATGGTACGCTGAACCCCTACAACCCCTTTGCAGCGCTCGGTCAGACCGCGCAGATTTTTGTGCGTTCAACTCGTCCGCGTACGGTTGACACAAACTCGCAGACGCTCCGCGGCGTTCTCGGGGTTGACGGAAGCTTTGGTGATAGCTGGCGCTATTCGGCCAATTTCACCGCTTCGGAAGTTCGCCTGAAGCGCACGCAAGCCAACTATATGATTCCGCAGCGAATCATGGATGCACTTGCGCGCGGCACGTTCAATTTCATGGACCTCGACGCAAACTCGGAAGCTGCTTGGGACTTTATCGCACCCGATAACATCGTCAATTCGACCTCGAAGCTCTGGCAGGCACAAGCCAACCTGTCACGTGACCTGTTCGAACTGCCGGGGGGCACTGCACAAGCAGCCGTTGGTCTTTCCTATCGTCAGGAATCGATCAATGCACCCAGCGCAAACCCGGGCACGCTCGGCAACCAGTACGAGCGTTACTATTCGATCAACTCGGTCGGCACCAAGGGAAGCCGCAACGTCAAGTCGGCTTTCTTTGAAATTGATGCACCGATCCTCGATCAGCTCGAGCTGAACGTTTCTGGTCGTTTCGACAAATACTCGACGGGCCAGGAAAACTTTTCGCCTAAGGTTGGCGCTAAGTTCACCCCGATCCCTGAAATCGCTATTCGCGGAACTTGGTCGAAGGGTTTCCGTATCCCCAGCTTCAACGAAGCTTTTGGTCTGCCGACCACCGGTTTCGTGACGCGTCAGGTTAACTGCACCACTTACGCTGCCTATTGCGCCGCGCACGGCAACAATGCCTATGCGACGGGTCAATATGGATTGGGTCTGACTCAGATCGGCAACCCGGCTCTCGACCCTGAAAAATCGACAGCGTTCACTGCCGGTGCGATATTCGAGCCGACCCGCAATATCAATCTGACGGTTGATTTCTGGCGCATCAAGGTAAAGGGCCTGATTTCAGGCGTTACTTCGACCGCAGCTGCTGAAGCGGCCTATTACTCCAACAACGGAGTCGTGAACATTCCGGGCATCACCGTGATACCTGGACAGCCGGATCCGGCGTTCCCGAACGCACTTCCGCAGATCGGTTTCATCCAGTCGTCTTACGCCAACCAAGACCGTCAGACGGTTAGCGGTCTGGACTTCGGTGCCAATTTGTCGTTGCCGTTGAGCGAAAATATTTCGTTCCGTAGCAGCTTCGACGCTTCGTACCTGATGAAGTATGAACTCACGACTGATGCCGGCGATGTGCTTCGCTATGATGGTACACTCAGCCCCTGCAACATCACTTCATGTTCGGGTGCTCCCAAGTGGCGTGCAAGCTGGCAAAATTCCGTCGACTTCGGTGATACCACTCTGTCGTTGACGGCTTACTACACCAGCGGATACGACACAGCGTCGATCGACTTCGGTGGCGTAAAGGGCGACTGCCAGGGCAATGCTGACATCGCATCGTCGACCCTCGGCTATGTCGATGGTACGCCAGTTCTTTGCCGCGCCAAGCCGACCTGGAATGCGGACATGACGTTGACTCACAAACTCAACGACAAGTTCACGATCTACGCCAACGTGTTGAACGTCTTCGATATCGATGCGCCGTTCGAACCGTCGGCAGCGTATCACCTCTTCCAGTTCAACCCGGCTTGGGCTGGTCCGAATATCATGGGTCGCTACTTCCGCATCGGTGCGAAAGTCACCCTCTGACAACTGTCGGAAACAAAAAAGAAAGGGCGGCCAATGGCCGCCCTTTTTTTCGTGCGGAACGATGATGTTTAAATCGATCGGTATTTGCGTCGATCGGTCTGAAATATCAAAACAGTCCAAGCCGACCGATGCGCTTCTGACGGCCAGAAACTGGCATGGGCGACTTAGTTAGGCAACTTCGGATCACAATTATATCTAGTCAGGACTGACCTTAGACAACCTTGAAGATCAAAGCGCCATCGCCTTCTTCAATCCTCAGCGTCGCGCCGTCTGGTACTTCGCCTCTAAGAATCAGATCGGCTAGCGGATCCTGCAAATGGCGCTGGATTGCACGCTTCAGCGGCCGGGCGCCGTAAACCGGGTCGTAACCGACACGGCCCAGCCAGCCTTTCGCACCATCGCTGAGTTCGATGATGATCTTGCGGTCCTTGAGCAATTTTTGCACACGGCCGACCTGGATGTCGACAATCGGTGCCATATGCTGCGCGGCCAAGCGGTGGAACAGGATGATTTCATCCAGCCGGTTCAGGAATTCCGGTCGGAAATGCGCGCGGACGACTTCCATCACCTGCGGCTCGGCCTTTTCGACATCCTCATCATCGCCCAAAGCCGCCAGATACTGGCTGCCGAGGTTGGAGGTCAGGATGATCAGCGTGTTCGAGAAATCGACCACGCGGCCCTGACCGTCGGTCAGGCGGCCATCGTCGAGCACCTGCAGCAGCACGTTGAAGACATCGCTGTGCGCCTTTTCGACCTCGTCGAACAGCACCACCTGATAGGGGCGGCGGCGCACGGCTTCGGTGAGCACTCCGCCTTCGTCATAGCCGACATAGCCTGGAGGTGCGCCGATAAGCCGGGAGACGCTGTGCTTCTCCATGAACTCGCTCATGTCTATGCGGACCATCGCGCTGTCATCGTCGAACAGATATTGCGCGAGCGCCTTGGTCAGCTCGGTCTTGCCGACGCCGGTGGGGCCGAGGAAGAGGAAGCTGCCAAGCGGGCGGTTGGGGTCTTGCAAACCGGCTCGCGAACGGCGCACGGCTTTCGAAACGGCTTCGACGGCATCCTTCTGTCCGATAACGCGCGCGCCAAGCCATTCCTCCATCTTGAGGAGCTTTTCGCGCTCGCCCTCCATCATCTTGTCGACGGGGATTCCGGTCCAGCGGCTGACGACCGAGGCGATGTCTTCGCTCGTCACTTCCTCGCGCAGCATCGCATTGCCGGCTGCGGCAATGGCATCCTCCAGTTGTTTTTCAAGGCCGGGGATCGTGCCATATTGTAGCTCACCCGCCTTGGCCAAATCGCCATTGCGCTGCGCCTGCTCCAGCTCGATGCGCGCATGGTCGAGCGCTTCCTTGATCTTGGACTCGGCCGAAATCTTCTCCTTTTCCGCCATCCAGCGGGTGGTAAGTTCGGTCGACTGCTGTTCGAGGTTGGCAAGGTCGGCCTCGAGCGTCGCCAGCCGGTCTTTCGAGGCCGCGTCGCTTTCCTTCTTCAACGCCTCACGCTCGATCTGCAGCTGCATGATGCGGCGGTCGAGATTTTCGATTTCCTCCGGCTTGGATTCGACCTCCATGCGCAAGCGCGAAGCAGCCTCGTCCATCAGGTCGATCGCCTTGTCGGGCAGAAAACGGTCGGAAATATAGCGGTGCGAAAGCGTCGCCGCGCTCACCAGCGCGCCGTCTGTGATGCGCACGCCGTGGTGCAGCTCATATTTCTCTTTCAACCCGCGCAGGATCGAGATTGTATCTTCAACTGTCGGCTCACCGACGAACACCGGCTGAAAACGGCGCTGCAACGCCGGGTCTTTTTCGACATGCTTCTGATATTCATCGAGCGTGGTCGCACCGATGCAGTGGAGCTCACCGCGGGCCAAGGCAGGCTTCAGCAGGTTGGAGGCGTCCATCGCGCCTTCGCCCTTGCCCGCGCCGACCAGCGTGTGCATTTCGTCGATGAAGAGGATGATATCGCCTTCGCCCTGTTTGGCCTCGTCGAGCACGCCCTTCAGCCGCTCCTCAAACTCACCACGATATTTGGCGCCAGCGATTAGCGCGCCCATGTCGAGCGACATCAGCTTGCGGTCTTTCAGGCTGTCGGGCACGTCGCCATTGGCGATGCGGATCGCGAGGCCCTCAGCGATCGCGGTCTTGCCGACTCCGGCTTCGCCGATCAGCACCGGATTGTTTTTGGTGCGGCGGGCGGGGGTTTTTATGGTACGAAGGGTTTTTTCATCGCGGCCGATGACGGGGTCGGGATTTCCCCCGCGGGGCACCTCGGCCAGGGCGCGGGGGAATTTTTTTAGCGCATCATAGCGGTCTTCGGCACCGGCTGTATCGGCGGTGCGGCCACCGGTCAGGTTCTTGATTGCGGTGTTGAGCGCCTCAGTTTTGACGCCAGCAGCGGCCAATGCCTTGCTCGCAGCGGTATTGCCACCCAAGGAGAGCGCCAACAGTATCGCTTGCACGGTGACAAAGCTATCGCCTGCTTTCTGCGCCACCTGTTCGGCTGCATCGAGCACGCGGACCGCATCATTATCGAGGCCCGGGGTCTGTTGAGCGCCGCCACCCGTTACGGCAGGCACGCGCGCCAGTGCGGCGTCGGTCTCGCGTACAGCCGCAGCCGCATCGCCACCTGCCGCCTTGATAAGGCCCGATGCCATGCCTTGCTCGTCTTCGAGCAATGCCTTCAAGATATGTTCCGGTGAAATCCGTTGATGGTTCATGCGGATCGCAACGGTCTGGGCCGACTGCAGGAAACCTTTTGCGCGGTCGGTAAATTTCTCGAGATTCATATCCCTCGTCCCTTGTGTCTCAGCGCTTCCCCAAAACCAATTTAGGAAGCCTCAGGCAAAGATGTAATGTTGCATTTTTGCAACACAAGGGACGAGGGCGCGATTTTTTCTTAGCGTTTCCAGTTGCGGACAAACTCGTCGAGGATGCGCACACCCCAACCCGATGCACCTTTCGGGGTGACATCGTCGCTGCTGTCGGCCCAGTTGACGCCGGCAATATCGAGATGTGCCCAAGGTGTCGCCTCATTGACGAAAAATCCGATAAAGGCAGCGCCGAGGCTGGCACCCGGACGTCCGCCTTCGGCCGAATTCTTGATATCGGCGATGTCGGATTTCATGGTTTTGGTGTGGTTGGGATGGAGCGGCAAACGCCAGACTTCTTCGCCCACTGCCTTGCCTGCAGCGGCCATTTGTGTGGCCATGGCATCGTCACGCGCAAACAGGCCCGCATAATCATAACCCAATGCCTGACCGACCGAGCCGGTGAGCGTGGCGATATTTACCAGCGCCGCGGGCTTATGGTTGGCGATGACATATTCATTGGCATCAGCGAGGACGAGACGCCCTTCGGCGTCTGTATTCATCACTTCGATGGTTTTGCCACTATAGGTGCGAACGACGTCTCCAGGGCGCTGTGCGTTACCGCCCGGCATATTTTCCGCTAGGGCTGCGACCGCCAAGACATTCACATTGGCGCGCGATTTGGCGAGCGAAAGGACAGCGCCCATCGTTGAGGCAGCGCCTGCCATATCCGACTTCATTTCCCACATGCCCGAATTGGGTTTGATCGAAATGCCGCCGCTGTCGAAGGTGATGCCCTTGCCTACCAAGGCAATGGGCGCTCCGTTTCCGCCACGATATTCGACCAGCATCAGGCGGGGCGGACGGCGTGAGCCTTGGCCCACGCCTGCCAGAGTGCCCATGCCCAGACGGCGCATCGCAGCTTCGTCGAGCACTTCGATCTTTACGCCCGATACTCCGGCAAAGGCTTCGCGCACGCGGGCGACGAAACTTTCGGGGTAGATGACATTGGCGGGTTCGGTCGAAAGATCGCGGGTGAGCGTAACGCCTTCGGCCAGCGGGGCACCACGCGATTTCCATTCGGCTTCGGCACTGCGAACGTCCCCGACTACGATAGTGGCAGGCTGCGCAGAGGGCACTGATTTACCGACGGTCTTGTACCGGTCAAACCGATATTGGCCGAGGCTATAGCCCAGCGCGACGTTTGCCGCTTCATCGCTGGCGGCACCGACAATGCTCACGGGATGGGCTTCATCGCGCATGTCCTGAGCAATGCGTCCGCCTGCACGGCGTAGCCTGTCTGCTACATCGCCATCGCCAGCCATGCCGACCAGATCGATGCGCGCGTGGCGGCCAATTCCGCGTAACGTCAGATCACTGCCGTCCTTGCCATCGAACTTCGCATTGGCGATTGCCGCCTTGACGCTGGCTTCAGTCGCGCTGCCAAGCACGCCCGTTGGCAGATCGGCATTTCGCATCAGTATCACGAGCACGCCATCATCGGCAGCGCGGTTTGCAAAGGCAATCGGGCGCGCCTGCGAATTGGCGGCGGTGGAGGGTTCGATACCCGATCCAGCCGGTACGCCCTGTGCCAAGGCAGGCACGCTGGCGGTAGCGAGAATGAGTGCGAACAAGTGACGGCGCATGGGTGAACTTTCCTTTCCCTGAATCTTCTATATGCAACGCTCTTTAGGCAATGCTGCGACAGCGACAAGATAGCTTCGACGAAGGGGAGAGATAGATGGGCAAATGGCTGTGGGGTGGGGCCGCTGTGGTCGCGATGATTGGCGGCGCATCGATGTTCTGGGAACCACTTGCTGCCGAAAGCGCGCCACCGCCGCCCTCCAAAAGCTATGATGTCGAAATCGTCCGCGATGGTTTCGGCGTACCGCACATCAATGGCAAGACCGATGCCGACGCAGCCTATGGCCTCGCCTTCGCGCATTCCGAGGATGATTTTTCGACGATTGAGGAAGTCGTGTCGATGACGCGGGGCCGCTATGGCGCGATTGCCGGGCAGGATGGCGCGAAGGTCGATTTCGTCTTTCACCTGCTCGGTGTGCGAGACACCGTCGAGCGGCGCTATGAAGAAATTCCGGCGGATGTAAGGGCGGTGCTTGATGCCTATGCGGCGGGGCTCAACCATTATGCTGAAAAGCATCCAGAAGAGGTGCGATTGTCGAACCTCTTCCCAGTGAATGGTAAGGATATCGTGGCCGGATTCGTGCTGCGTGCGCCCTTCTTCTACGGCCTCGACAATTACATTTCGACGCTGGTTGAGGGGAAGCCGCCGCCCAATGAAAGCGCTGCGGCGATGACGCCGATTGGGCGCGATCCCGAAATGAATGGCTCGAACGCCTGGGCGGTTGCACCGAGCCGGATGGCCGATGGCAAGACCTGGCTGGTTTCCAATTCGCACCAGCCTCTCGAGGGCCAAGTCGCCTGGTATGAAGCGGTTGTCCATTCAGGCGAAGGGCTCGACATGGCGGGCGCGCTGTTTCCCGGCTCGCCCTTTGTCCTGCTCGGCCATAACCGCCATCTGGGCTGGACCAATACGGTCAACCGGCCCGATCTAGTGGATATCTACAAGCTGGTGGTCAACGAAGCGGGCGATCAATATCGCTACGATGGCAAATGGCTACCGCTGCAGGAAGAACGCGTCTGGCTGCCGGTGAAATTCGGCTGGTTCACCGTGCCGATCCCGCAGACCATCTATCGATCTGTGCATGGGCCTGTGATCAAGAACGATCAGGGCGCTTTCGCGATCCGCTATGCCGGGATCGATAATGTTAAGGCGGTTGAGCAATATTATCGCAACACCAAGGCGACCAATTGGGAAGAGTGGACCAAGTCGATGTCGACTGGCGGCATCACCGGAACGAACTTCATCTATGCCGACAAGACCGGGCGTATTGCCTATGTCTACAATGCGCTATTCCCGGACCGGAAACCGGGTTTTGACTATACCAAGATATTGCCGGGTGACAGCTCCGCGCCGGTATGGAAAGGGCCTGTGCCGTTTGATCGCTTCCCGAAGGTCGTCAGCCCCGTGTCGGGCTTCGTGCAAAATGCCAACAACACGCCTTATTTGGCGGCCGGGCGGGGTTCGGAAATCGATCCCAAGACGCAGTCACCCTATCTGGGCATTGAATTGGGTATGACCAATCGTGGGCTGATGGGCACCGGACTGATGATGAACGATACATCGATCACGCCTGAAGAGCTACTCGCGATCAAGATGGATACCCGCTACGCCAAGTCGAGCTGGGTCAAGCTCTGGATGGACAGCCTGTTGGCCGTTGATGCCAAAGGTGATGCGAAACTGGTCGAGGCACAAAAATTGCTGCGCGAATGGGATTGGTCGAGCGACGGTAAGGGCAGGGCTGATGCGATTGCCGAACGCCTGATCCGCCATGCAGCTCGCGCCAATTGGCGGAATGATCCGTTGCCCAATCCGCGGGAGACGTTGCAAAAAACGGTGGAAGAGTTTGGCGAGCGCTTCGGTCGGCTCGACCCGGCGCTGGGCGACATCCAGCGCTTGCGGCGCGGTAAGGTCGACCTGCCCATGCTCGGCGGTACCGATACGCTACGGGCCACCACCATGTGGGATGGCGAACAGGCCGACGGCAAGATGCGCGTCCGTCACGGCGATAGTTTCATCATGCTGGTGCGCTGGAATAAGGCAGGTCAAGTCGTTTCAGAATCGATCCAGCCTTATGGTGCCGCGACCAACCGCCCGGATTCGCCGCACTATACCGATCAAATGAAGCTCTATGTCGCCGGCAAATTCAAGCCCGTGCACTTCGACTGGGCCGACGCGGCAAAAAATGCAAAGCGGCGCTATCGACCCTGAGGCAAAGAAAAAGGCGGGTGTCACCAGACCCCGCCTTCCCCTCTTGATGTGCCGCTTTAGCGGCTGCCATCACCCCTTGGTTATTTCGCTGCCGAGAGCGCCATATTTCTTTTCGAAACCGGCGACGTCTCCTGCGACGAGTAATTTGGCCTGATCGACCCAATTGTCACGCCCGATACGGCCGGTGAACACACCGAGTTTCGGATCAATGTCCGCGATGTCGGCAGCGGTCCAGTTCGCAATCTGGTCTAGGCTGGTAATGCCCAGCGATTTGAGCTGCGTCACCAGTTTCGGGCCGACACCTTTCAGCAGTTCGATATTGTCAGGAATGGTGGGCTTGGCAGCTGGCTTTGCGGCGACGCTCTTTGCCTTTGGCTCCGCTTTCGCCTTTGGCGCTGCTGCTTTAGGGGCTGCCACCTTCTTTGGCGCAGGAGCTGGCGCCGATTTGACCTTAACTGGCGCCGCGGCTTTTGCCTTCGGCGCAGCTTTCGCTTTTACCGGTTCTGCTGCTTTAGCCTTGGGTGCGGCTTTCGCTTTGGTGGGGGCCGCAACTTTTGCTTGTGGCTCGGTCTTGGCTTTGGGCGCTGCAACAGCCTTTACCTTTGGAGCGGCTTTGGTCTTTTTGGGTATGGCAGCTTCGACCTTGGGCTCTGCCTTTGCTGCAGGAGCCGCTTTGGGCTTCGCTGGCGCTGCTTTTGCTTTGGCAGGTGCCTTCGCTGCAGGGGCTTTTGCCGCCGCCTTTGGCTTTGGTTTCGCAGCTGCCGTATCCATCAGAGGCGCAGGCTCGGCGACGACTGGTTCGGGCTCGACCGCTTTGGGCGCAACTGGCGGCGACACCGTTTGTGCGGGCGATTCAATCTTTGGTTCAGCTTTGAGCGGTTCAGCCTTTTTGCGTGGGAAAACAAAAAAGAGGATGGCGAGAACCGCTAAGCCGACAACCAGAAAAATGAGTGCAGTCGATTCCATCTAAAACTCCCCTCCAGCCTTCGGCTGTTCAGATTCATGTAGCGAGCACCTTAACCGGCCAAGAGCCAGTGTCCAGTATCAGCTTTTAACCAAATTTGGGCCAACTGTCAGCGGATATGCTCGACCAGATATTTGGCTGTACGCAGGTCACACCCGGTTCGTTCACGGACCAGCTTTATAGCTTCGATCAAGCGCCCGTCGGCGCGGTAGAGCAGAACGAGTGACTTAAGATCCGGTGGCAATTCAATCGCCTGTAAAGGCTGCACTGACGGCGTTTGCACGCGCTTTCGTCGCAAAAGTAAGAAGCACAAGGCGAAACCAGCGCCTACGCCGAGTGCAAAACAGGTCCAGTCGGTTACCACATCGCCCGTCATTCAACTTTGTGACTTCTCGCGCTCAATTTCGCGCCAGCCGATGTCGCGACGCGAGAAACCTGTCGGGAAGCTGATGGCACCGACAGCGGTATAGGCTGCGGCTTGCGCTTCGGTTACTGAAGCACCGGTGGCTGTGACATTTAATACACGGCCACCATTAGCGACCAGCTGATCGCCTTTCATTGCGGTTCCTGCATGAAATATCCGCGCTGCGCCGACATCACCTATAGTGATCGCCCCTCCCTTTTCGGGCGTGCCGGGATAGCCGTTCGCGGCCATCACGACGGTGAGGGCATGTTCATCCGAAAGAACGGGGCGCGCGCCCTCGGCCAATCCGCCCTCTGTCGCTGCTGCCAATAGCAGCGCGACCAGATCGCCTTCAAAGCGCATCATCAGCACCTGACATTCGGGATCGCCAAAGCGGCAATTATATTCGATCAGCTTGGGCCCATGGGCGGTCAGCATCAGTCCTGCGAAAAACACGCCGCTATAGGGCCGTCCGTCGCGCGCCATCGCCTTAACTGTTGGTTCGATGATGCGGTTCATCACGTCGGCTTCGAGTTCGGGCGTAAATACCGGTGCTGGCGAATAGGCCCCCATCCCGCCGGTATTGGGGCCGGTATCGCCATCGCCGACGCGCTTGTGATCCTGCGCCGAGCCGAAGGGAACGACATTTTGGCCGTCGCTGATCGCGAAAAAGCTGACCTCTTCTCCCGTCATGAACTCTTCGATCACGACCTCCGCCCCGGCATTGCCGAAGCCGCCGCCGAACATATGTTCGATGGCTTCCTGCGCCTCGGCCGCGGTTTCGGCAATGATCACGCCCTTGCCAGCGGCAAGGCCATCCGCCTTGATCACGACCGGCAAACCGAAACGGCCAAGATCGGCAAGGGCCGCGGCCTTGTCGTTGTGGCGGGCATAGGCGGCCGTGGGTATGTCTTCCCGCGCACACAGGTCCTTCACAAAGCCCTTTGATCCCTCAAGCACCGCCGCGTTGGCATTGGGGCCGAATACCTTGATACCCGCTGCGCGCAGGCGGTCGCCCAGTCCATCGACGAGCGGTGCTTCGGGGCCAACAACGACAAACTCAACGCGCTTCTTTGCGCAGAATGCGACGACAGCCTCATGGTCGGCCGGATTGACATCTACACATTCCGCACATTCGGAAATTCCAGGGTTGCCGGGACTTGCGAACAATTTTTCGCAAAGAGGCGATTGCGAAAGCCGCCACGCCAGCGCATGTTCGCGTCCACCCGAACCGATAAGCAAGATATTCAAGTGATGGACTCCCCGATTCCCGATGACGAAGGCAATGCGCGGCTGTTAGCCGAGGCCAAGGCTGGCAGCAATGCCCCCGCCCTGTCGGTTTCCGAAATTTCGAATGCATTGAAGCGCACGGTTGAGGATCGTTTTGGCCATGTGCGTGTGCGCGGTGAGCTTTCCGGATTCAAGCGGGCGGCATCGGGGCATCTCTATTTCAGTCTCAAAGATGCTGATGCCAAGCTCGACGGGGTTATGTGGAAGGGTAATGCCGGGCGGCTGCCCTTTGCACCCGAAGACGGGCTGGAAGTGATCGCGACCGGAAAACTCACCACTTATGCCGGTCGTTCGAGCTACCAGATTGTTGCCGATCGTTTGGAACTGGCGGGCGAAGGCGCGCTGCTGTTTCTGTTTGAAAAGATGAAAGAGGGGGTGGCCGCCGGAGGGCTGGTCGATGGCGCGCGCCAAACGCCGGCCCCCCACTTGCCACGGACGATTGGTATCGTAACTTCGCCTACTGGCGCAGTAATCCGCGATATGATGCATCGGCTTGAGGACCGCTTTCCCAGCCATGTGGTGCTTTGGCCGGTGATGGTGCAAGGCGATGGCTCAGCAGCACAAATAGCCGCAGCCATTCGGGGCTTTTCTGCGCTGCCGGAAGATGGCCCGGTGGCGCGTCCGGATTTGCTGATTGTCGCGCGTGGCGGCGGATCGATCGAGGATCTGTGGGCCTTCAACGAGGAAGCGGTGGTTCGCGCAGTTGCTGAATCGTCCATCCCGGTTATTTCGGCGGTGGGGCACGAGACGGATACGACATTGTGCGATTATGCCGCCGATTTGCGTGCTCCTACACCCACGGCTGCCGCCGAAATGGCCGTGCCTGTGCGGCTCGATCTTGCGCAGCAGCTTACGCAAAGCGGGATGCGGCTAACCGGCGGGCTTCGCAGTTTTGTCGACCGGGCGCGCGAACGGCTGACGACGCATATCAGGCTGTTGCAAAAGACAGTCGACATCATCGGAGTGCGTCAGCAGAATGCCGACGATCTGGCAGATCGGCTGCGTCGGGGGCTGGAAAAGCGGGCAGACCTTGCACGGGTTGCATTTGCAGGGGTCAGCGGTCGGTTGTCGCCTGCCATGTTGCGGCGCCGTGTGGCAATGTCGGAAGAGCGGTTACAGTCGCTTCGGTTGCCGATGGCGCTGATCAAACGTCAGTTGGAGGAACGCAATTCAAGGCTGATGGGGCTCGATCGGCTGCTCAACTCGCTCCATCCAGAATCGCCGCTGGCCCGTGGTTTTGCGCGGGTAACAACTGCTGATGGCAAGTCGACCATCGTCAGCAGCAAACAGGCTGTGGCGGCCGGTGTTGTGCGCCTCAATTTTAGCGATGGCGGTGTCGATGCATTGGTGCAGGGTGGAAAAGCGCCAACGCAAAAGGCGAAACTTTCTTCGGGTAGCGGGCCTTCTACAACCCAGCAGGACCTGTTTGGTGAGGGTTGATTGGGGACTGGCTCGTGCTGGAAGACGAAGCTGGAAAATGGCTGTGCGCAGTTTTGTCCCAGCGTAAGGCAGCACCCAGGATATGGCGGAGATATGCGGTCACCGCGCGCCTTGCCGCCATGATCGCGATGATATTGGCGATCAGTGTTCGCGGCACCGATACCAGCGCCTCACCTTTGCCGTGCACGCGGGCGACAAAGCACGCCCGCACTGTTAGCCTCCAGATCAGCAGAACTGCGTTGATGGCCAAGATAATCAGCAGAAAATCACCAAAAGGTTTCGGCTTATGGTACCCCGCAAGCTGGCCAAGAATTAAGAGGGCTGTCAGGAAAATACAGGCATAGGCAGCCGTCAGCACGATCGCTGCAAAAACGGCTTTTCGGTCACGCATGCGCATCCAGAACTCGATCAATCCGCCCTGCCAGCCAAGCCGGTCCCACCCCGCAAGCGCAATCCCCGTCATCCAGCGCGCCTTTTGCCGAACCGCAGTACCCAGCGTGTCAGGGAAGCAGGCACGCGTGCCAACCAATTGGCCCGACGCATCCTGAATGCGGGCGAAAATCGTTCTATTGCCATCGCCCGCAACGCCCAAACCCAGTTCATAATCTTCAGTCAGCGACGATTGGTCAAAGGGCAGGCCGCCATTTTTCAGCGCGATCCGGCCGAGATGTGTCCGCGATATCGCGCATCCGACACCGGCTAGCGGGATCGCCGCCCCCACAGCTTCGCGCACGACCAGCGCCTTGCCATGGGCTTCGGCAAACTCATCACAATAATGACCGCTGATCCAGCGTGAGCCCGGAACGCGCACGGGAATCACCGGTAGTTGCACCGCGGTCGCCCGTTCGATCAGATAGTCGTAAACTCGAAGCTCGTCGGCGTGGACCATATCTTCAGCGTCGTGGAGCACGACCGCCTTGGCCTTGATCCCGGCGGCAAGTTCGTCACGTGTCAGGGCAATCCACAATCGGTTCAGGCAGTCCGCTTTCGAAGTCGGTCCATCTTGGTCGCACAACACGAGGCGGGCGCTTCCATATTGTCGACAACCAGCCATTATCGCCGCTACGCCGGCGCGATCATTCGGGTAGCAACCTATATAAATGCGGTAGTGCGTGCCATTATCCAACCAGGCGTTGCGACAGCGCGCGAGCATGGTGGTGATAACGTCCGCTTCGCACCAAGTTGGGATGAAGATGGCTATCAAGCCCGCTACTTGCGGTTCAGGCAGTTCGCTTGCGCGCATCGGCGGTGCAATTCGATAACGTGCCAGCCACCGTCCGGATCGGTGCAATAACCATAAAGCGTCGACAATCAGGTCATCAATGGCCCCAACCAGAAACCAGATAGCGCTGAACAGCAGAAGTTCGTGCTGCCAACTCTCCAGCGTCAACCATAGTGAGGGAGCAGCCAATGGCGATATCATTGATCCCGTGGTCCAAGCTCTGCTGGATGGTCAGGCTTGACCGGTTATGCCCAGCGGGTTGCAGTCGATTCAGGGTTCCACTGGGAATCGCGCGCGGTCCAAAGCGATGCCGATCACCATGGTGAGCATCACCGGCAATGACCAGAATGCGCCAAATCCGTAATATAGCATCTGCTGGACGCCTTCACTGAAGAAGATCGCTAGATGCGATGTTACTGAAATCAAATGGAAACCGGTGGCCCAGATAGGCCAGAAGCTTTGGCTGTGCAGGGCAAGCCAGTAAAAACCTAATAGAAGGAATAGGTCGATGGCCATGACGGGAATATGGGTTTGAGCCCAGCTTCCGAACTCGCCAGCTACTGCTGAAGCGACGCTTGCTGCCATGATCATCGCAGCGCCTGCGCGACCCGTTTTGCCACCCGTTATTGCGGCGAAACCGCAACACAGGGCTGCAAAAACCCAGAACAGGCTGATGATCAGAGCGTCGGGGAGGGAAGTAGTTGGCATGTCCTGTCAAGACCATCGACCGTGGCAATATGCAAGTCGGGGTGGTGGCTTCGACCTGCATATTGCCGACCTTTGCCGGAAAATCAGAAACGCATCCGGCAAGACGCGGCTCTGGTCCGCCGCTGGTGCCGTGTTCGAGGGTGTGTGGTTCAGCCGAATGTCCGGAAGAGACCGGATACCAGGATCGTCAATGCAATCACCGACGCCAAAGCCAGAACCGCGACCTGCAGGATACGCAATGTTCGCGATGTGCCATCTAAGTCATTTCTCTTCCCTCCTACCGGGGGAAGGATCAGCAACTGCCGCAATGCTTGGCTGAAACTGCTGCCTCCCACTTCGGCAGTCAGGATGGCGTTTTGGTCGGTTTGGGCAAGCGCCTGCGGTTGCCTAGGTAATTTCTGCCCAAGCTCGATTTCGGCAAGCGCACGCGCGGCAGATCCACGATTAGGAGCGCCAAGGCTCTGCACCGCACTGGTCACATGGTTGTCGACAGTCGAAGGCGACAGGTCGAGAAGTCGACCGATTTCCTTTGATGTGAATCCTTGCGCGACCAGCCGCAGGCAATCCTTTTGCCGATCGGTCAGTTTGTCGACGTTAAGCTGGTCCATCGAATTCCACCCATCCGGCAATCGCCTGTTCTTGGCAATTACTTGAACCAACAGGCAGAAAGCAACTACTTTGCCGTAAAACGTTGCCCTTTTGCTGAAAGGGGCGCTATTGGTTTGCCCTATGATGGAAAAAGCCCAGTCAGCAGCGGCTAAGCCTGTTTCGGCGCTTCGCGATTTTCTCGACAGCGAGGCTGCAGGAGGGATCATCCTGATGGGCGTTGCCGCGCTCGCCATGTTGGTTGCCAACTCGCCGCTTGCCGAGAGCTATTTCCATTTCATCCATGCGGTAACCGGGCCCGAACTGACACCGAAACTCGGCCCGATGACGGTGCATCTGTGGATCAACGATGGCCTGATGGCGATCTTCTTTCTGCTCGTCGGTTTGGAAATCAAACGCGAATTTGTCGACGGGCATCTGGCCAGCTGGAACGACCGGTTGCTACCCATGATTGCAGCTGCAGCCGGAATGGCGCTACCAGCGGCTGTCTATCTTTTCATCGCTAGCGGTGATCCGGCGCTGGTCCGTGGCTGGGCGATCCCTGCGGCAACCGATATCGCTTTTGCCATCGGCGTGCTCGCCTTGTTGGGCAGCCGTGCCCCGGCATCGCTTAAATTGTTCCTGACCACCGTTGCCATCGTCGATGACATGGGGGCAGTCGCAATCATTGCCCTGTTCTACACGGCCAGCCTCAACATGATGGCATTGGGTGCCGCTGCCGCTATCTGGCTGGCGATGTTGGCTATGGGGCGTTTCGGCGTGGCGCGTCTGTGGCCTTATCTGATCCTTGCCGCTTTGCTCTGGTATGCGACCCTGCTTTCTGGGGTGCATGCAACGATCGCAGGGGTTCTAGCGGCATTTGCAATTCCCTTGCGTCGAACAAAAGCTGCTCCCGATGCTGAAGATTCATTGCTTCACCAACTGGAACATGCGCTGGCAAAACCCGTGGCCTTCGTCATCGTACCGCTGTTCGGCTTTGCGAATGCCGGGGTCTCGCTCGAAGGGGTGGGCTTGGATGCACTGCTCGCACCGCTGCCGCTTGGCATCGCGCTGGGCCTCTTCATCGGCAAGCAGGTCGGAATTTTTGGCAGCGTTTGGGCTTGCGTCAAGCTCGGGCTGGCTGCACGCCCACGCGATGCCAGCTGGTTGCAGGTCTATGGCGTGGCATTGCTGTGCGGGATCGGATTTACGATGAGTCTTTTCATCGGAGGATTAGCTTTCACCGATGCTACCCAGGGCGATGCCGTGAAAATTGGCGTGCTGATGGGTTCCATACTTTCCGCACTCAGCGGATATTTCCTGCTTCGCTTTGGTAGCAAGGCGAAAAAGGCCTGATTTGCGAATCAAAAAAGGGACGCAAATCGCGTCCCTCATTCGATTGCCAGACAGCTCCGGCGCGACCGATCGGGTCGCGGCCCAGGCTTACTTGATCTTGGCTTCCTTGAACTCGACGTGCTTGCGCGCGACGGGATCATATTTGCGGAAAGACATCTTTTCCGTCTGATTCCGGGGGTTTTTCTTCGTTACATAGAAGAAGCCGGTGTCAGCGCTGCTGACGAGACGGATTTTGATGGTGGCTGGCTTCGCCATGGCCTGTTCCTTCGGTTCGAATCGCTAAAATGAAAACGGACGGCGCGATGCCGCCCGAAACTGGCGCGCTACTGCGCTGGACCGGGTCAAAAGTCAACCCCGCATATGAATCTGTCACCCTTAACCAATCGGTAACCATAAAGGCGCAAAGCAGGGTCAGGGCAATCGGGGGCAACCGGCATGCAATATGATCATGATCAACTCATGTTGATTCGGGCGGAACTGGGCGAACTGGTCGAGGCTTTGCGCATGACCGCCTATGATGCCAATCCTTTGCAATTCCTGATGCGGCTGGAGAATATTCGCGAAACCTCGGCGCGCCACGGCCTGACCGCGATTTCCGAAATTGCTGCCACCTTTGAAGCGGCGCTGCAACGTTTCGGCGCGCACGGCAGCCATGCGGTAAGCGACAGCTTCCTTGGCATTATATCTGACGCAATCGGTGTCGCGCATCTGCACCCGGCGGCATCCGAAGCTTTGCTCGCCTCGGTCGCGATCCGTCTTGGTGGCTGACACGCGCAAAGCGTTCGACTAGGCAGCTCCGGTGGACAGCCTGATCGCATCCTTCCTGACGCTGATTCTGACCGAAACCGGAGATCGGACCCAGTTGTTAGCCGCAGCGCTGGCCATTCGTTTTGCCAGCAACCGACCGGTTATATTGGGGCTGGCAGCTGCCAGCCTTGTAAATTGCCTGATTTCGGCTTTTGCCGGATCGTTCATAGACCAATGGGTGAGTCAGGATCCGGTGCGGCTGTTCAACGGGCTCGCTTATGTGCTGGCTGGCGTGGCAATGCTCGCTTGGCGCAGGCCGGTCGATCTGCTCGAGGGTTGGAAGACCGGTCCGTTCCTGACGGCATTTCTGGGCATCTTCATCCTCCAATTTGGCGACAAGGGGCAGTTCATCATCGGTGCCAATGCAGCGCGCGCCGACCATTGGCTATTCCCCGCGATTGGGGGCTGGCTTGGCACATTGGTCGCCGTGATCCCAGCGATCCTTCTGAAAGAGCGGCTGGCAAAGATCTTACCTGTATCGAAAATACGGATTGGCGGCGGAGTTGCCTTGTGCCTTTTGGGGCTGATTCATGCGCTAAAGGCTTGGCATATCATCTGATCTCTTGCGCGACTGGCAAATTGCCGACAGTTTGGCTCTTCCAATCAGGAGTGGAGCCTCGATGTCAATTTCACCGCAGCCCTTTACCGTATCTATCGACCAAAGCGTGCTTGATGACCTGCAAGCGCGGCTGGCGCTAACCCGGTTGCCCGAAAAGGAAACCGTCGACGATTGGGATCAGGGCCTGCCGCTCGCTTATGCCCGGGAGTTGCTCGATTATTGGCGCAGCAGTTACGACTGGCGACGGTGTGAGGCGGAGCTCAACCGCTGGCCGCATTTCAAGACCGAAATCGACGGGCTCGATATCCATTTCATCCATATCAAAAGCAGCCGCGCCGATGCCCGCCCGATGATCATGACGCATGGCTGGCCGGGATCGGTGCTCGAATTTGTGAATGTCATTGAGGCGTTGACCGAGCCGTCAGATCCCAGTCAGCCTGCCTTCCATCTCGTCCTGCCCTCGCTGCCCGGTTACGGCTTTTCGGGACGGCCCGACAGGGCGGGCTGGTCGGTCGAAAAGATTGCCGAAAGCTGGGACGTGCTCATGCGCGGGCTCGGCTATGACCGCTATTTTGCGCAGGGTGGCGATTGGGGGGCGATGGTAACCTCGGCCATCGGTGCGCAGAACAAAGGCGCTTGCGCCGCGATACATGTCAACATGGCGGTCGCGACACCTCCCCCTGAAGTGCTTTCGGAGCCGACACCGTTTGAGGCCCAATCGCCGATGCGGGCAGGCTGGTATCAGGAAAAGGACAGCGGCTATTCG